>NZ_MWLN01000200.1 GCF_002198655.1 Kineosporia sp. A_224 | reverse complement strand
TCGTGGAGGTCGCAGGGGCCTGCGCGACCGGCGGCCGCGTCGTCGCCGCGACCGCTGCCGCCACCGCCGTCGTCACCGGCACGGCGAGGACGAGGCCGATCGCCCCGACGCAGGTGCGGGCGACCTCCTCGGCGACCTCGACGCTGCGGAGCAGGTCGGCGAACGGCACCCCGGACACCGTGACGAGGAGCAGGGTCGGCAGCGCGGCACCGGCGTACGCGAACGCGATCGTGTAGACGGTCGAGTTGAGGTGGTCACGGCCGACCCGCATGCCGCTGGCGAACAGGGCTCGCCGGCCCAGCGCCGGCGCGCTCGCCCGGACCTCCCAGACCGCTGACGCCTGGGTCACCGTGACGTCGTTGAGCACCCCGAGACCGGCGACGACGATGCCGCACAGCACGATGCCCGACAGGTCCGCGGCCCCCGTGAGCCCGCTCACCGACAGGCTCTCCTCGGAGCTGAGCCCGGTGAGGTGCAGGCTGCGCGTGGCCCACCCCGCGAGGGCCGTCGAGACGACGAGCCCGACGACCGTGCCGAGCAGCGCGACCGAGGTCTTCGCCGAGAACCCGTGGGCGGCGTACAGGACGACGGTCATGATGACGACGGCGGCGCTCAGCGCGACCGCCGCCGGGTTCCCGCCGAGCAGCAGCGCCGGCAGGACGAACTCCAGCACCGTCACGTAGGCGAGCACGAGACCCGCGAGGGCCGCGAGGCCGCGGAACCGGCCGACCGCGACGACGAGCAGGGCGAAGACGGCGGCGAGCGCCACGAGCGGGGCCGACCGGTCGACGTCCACCCAGACGTAGCCGTCGTCGAACGCGCCGACCCGCACGCCGGTCCCGGGTTCGACCCCGGCCCGGTAGACCTCGAGCGGGACGACGACGGTCACCTCCCGGCCGGCGTCGGGGCCCGAGGTCACGCGCACGAGTGCGTCGACGCACGACCCGTCGGCCGCGCCGGGCGTCACCGGAGCGACGCCGAGGTCCTCGGCGCCGCACGCCCGGGCCGAGACCGAGAGCACCTGCGCGCCGGCGACGGCGTCCCCACGGACCCCGCCCGCCGCGCCCCCGTCGCCGACCGGACCCACCGGCCAGAGCAGGAGCATGACGACCACGCTGAGGGCGACGGCCGGGACGAGCACGGCCGCGAGGGCGAGCCGTGCGCCGTCCGACACGCGGTCCCCGGCCGGGGTCCGCACGTGGGTGGCGGCTCTCCTCATGACTTTGATACTCATTCTCAATAAGGTGGGTCTTCAGACCGTCCCCGTCACCGGAGGCCCGCCATGACGACGACCCCCGCCGACCGACCGCTCGTCGTGCTGTGCGTCGGCACCGACTGCGGCACCCGACACGAGGAGCACGACGGCGCCGGCCTGCGCGGCCTGCGGGACGTCGTCCGGCGGACGCCCGGCGCGGTCCTCGTGACGACGGGGTGCCTGCGGGGCTGCACGGCCGCCCACGATGCCGGACGCGGCGCCGACCACGCCGTCGGGGTGGTCGCCTGGCGGACCGGCGAGAGCCTCGACGCGCACGACCCGCTCGTGCTCGCCGGGGTCGAGGACCCGGCCGTCGCCGGGCAGGTCGCCGCCTGGGTCGCCGAGCACGCCGACGGCCCGCCGCGCACCGCGCTCGAGTCGTTGCCGCTCGGGCTGCGTCGTCGGCTCATCTCGTGACGTCCCGCCGGGCGACGAGGACAGAGTTGACCACCTCGCCGAGCGGGTGGACGAGCAGCTCGGGCACGAACCCGCACCGGCTCACGTCGCCGACGTCGACGGCCGGGTAGAGCAGCGTGCGCAGGCCGTCGGCGCTGCGCAGCAGGACCCACGTGCCGGGCGCCAGCACACCCGCCAGTGTGCCGAGCACCTGCCGTTTGCCCTCGCGCGTCAGCCCGACCAGGGCTGCGACGACGACGAGGTCGCAGCCCTCGGCGGCGGCGGCGAGCCCCGCGCCGGACGCCGCGTCGGCGGGCACGCACCGGACGCCGTCCCCGGCGCCCAGCGCGCCGAGCACCTGGTTCGCCAGGTCGACGGCGGTCGGGTCGTGGTCCACGACCCGCACGTGCGCCGACGTCGTCCGGTGCAGCAGCAGGGCGCTGAGCGGCAGCGGGCCGCCGCCGACGAAGCAGACCCGGTGCGGTCCGCCGGGCGCGTGGCCCGCGGCCGCGAGGGCGTGGACCTCGAGGCGGGTGAGGGCCTCGTAGTTGGCGAGGTACGGGAACCGCCCGACCTCGGCCGCCGGGTCACCCGCCGCGAGCACCCGGGCCGCCCACGTGGCCTCGAGCTGGGTCTCGCCGCGGGCGCACAGGTCGACGAGCCGGTGCCGGAGCGCCCGGACGCGGTCGTCGGCGAGGACAGCGGCCGTGGCGCGCGGCTCGGCGGTCAGACAGGTCCGGACGAGGTCGGCGAAGAGGCCGTCCACGAGCGGGGAGGGCGCGAGGCCGTCGAGCGCGACGAGTCGGTCGTGGACCGACACGACCCGGTCGGCCAGGGCGCCCGCGAGCCCCCGCGCCGGGCCTGCCATGCGCACCATCGTCCCCCCGGGCCACCGACACAGAAATGAGAATGATACGCATTCTCGACTGAAGTCGATGATGGCAGGTGGATCATTCGACCGACGGCCGGGCAAAGATATCGATAACGTCTGCGCACCCGACGTAGATCCACTCCTACGACGGCGCGACATGTCGAACTGCGACGGCCAGGAGCTGGAGACGATGTCATCTCAGACGGACCTCGGTACGGCGGCGGCCCCCCTGCGCGGCCTGGACAGCTACTTCAAGATGACCCGGCGCGGGTCGTCGTGGGGGCGTGAGCTCCGCGGCGGGGTCGTCACGTTCTTCACGATGGCGTACATCGTCGTCCTCAACCCGCTCATCATCGGCACCCAGGCCGACAGCACCGGGGCGTTCCTCGGCGGCGGGAGCGTGGAGTCGGCGCAGGCCAAGGTGGCCGTGGCGACGGCGGTCGTCGCCGGGGTCATGACGATCCTCATGGGGGTCGTCGCCAACTACCCGCTCGCACTGGCCGCCGGTCTCGGGCTCAACGTCTTCGTCACCTTCGGCATCGCCAAGCTGCCGGGGATGACCTGGGAGGACGCGATGGGGCTGGTGGTGCTCGAAGGCCTGATCCTCGTCGTCCTCGTCCTCACGGGCTTCCGGACGGCCGTCTTCCACGCCGTCCCGCCGTCCCTGCGGATCGCCATCAGCGTCGGCATCGGGCTGTTCATCACGATCATCGGCTTCGTCGACTCCGGGTTCGTCCGGCGGACGGCCGTCGGGCCGGTCCCCGTCGAGCTCGGGGTGGGCGGGGCGCTCCAGGGCTGGCCGACGATCGTCTTCCTCGTCGGGCTCGTCGTCATCTCGGCGCTGCTCGTCCGGGCGGTCCGAGGCGCGCTGCTCATCGGCATCCTCGTATCGACGGTGCTGGCGATCGTCATCGAGGCGGTCTTCCACGTGGGGCCGAGCGTCACGGCGTCCGGCGACCCGAACCCGACCGGCTGGGGCCTCAACGTCCCGACCCTGCCCGACCAGATCCTCGCCACCCCGGACCTCGACCTGCTCGGCCGGTTCAGCCTGCTCGGCTCGTTCCAAGCGATCGGCATCGCAGCGGCCGTCCTGCTCGTCTTCACGCTCATCGTCGCCGACTTCTTCGACACGATGGGCACGATGGTCGCCGTCGGCGCCGAGGGCGCCCTGCTCGACGCGGACGGCGTGCCACCGAACGCCGACCGGATCCTCCTCGTGGACTCCCTCGCGGCGGCCGCGGGCGGCGCGGCCTCGGTGTCGAGCAACACGGCGTACATCGAGTCGACCGCCGGCGTCGCCGAGGGCGCGCGCACCGGGATCGCGAGCATCGTCACCGGCGTGCTGTTCCTCGTCGCGGCCGTGTTCGCACCGCTCGTGCGGATCGTGCCCTACGAGGCCGCCGCCCCGGCGCTCGTCGTCGTCGGCTTCGTCATGATGCTCCAGGTGCGGTCGATCGACTGGGACGACGGCGAGGCCGCGATCCCCGCGTTCCTCACGATCGTCGTCATGCCGTTCACCTACTCGATCACCGCCGGCATCGGCGCAGGCTTCGTCATGTACGCGGTCCTCAAGGCGGTGCGCGGCCGGTGGTCCGAGGTGCACCCGCTCATGTGGTTCAGCGCCGGCCTGTTCGTCGTGTACTTCGCGATCGACCCGGTGAAGGCGCTGCTCGGGGTCAGCTGAGCGGTCGGGCGCACTGAGTCAGCCGACCGGGTCGGGCCCGCGGGTGACCCGGCCGTCCGTGAGGTCGACCAGGAACGGCACCCTGCCCTTCGCGTCGGTGACGACGAGCCCCTTCTCGATGCTGCCTCCGAGGGTGAACCCTCTGCCTGCCAACGACTCCGGCAGGTCGATGCACTGCGCGTAGATCTCCCTGGTGTGCAGCACGTGGACGAACGGCTCCCCTCCGGACCGTTCGTACATCGTCGCGACGACCGCGCCGTCCAGGCTCGTGACCCGGGAGACCGGGTGGCCGGCCATCCACTCGCCGATGTTGCTCTTGTCGACGACGACGGCCTCGTCGAGGCGGTCGGCCGCAAGGTCGTACCAGCGCACCTGGTAGTGCTGCGACCCCTTGGGCGGCAGGTGCTCGACGAGGTAGAGGCGCGTGCCGTCCGGCGAGAGCGCGTCGAACTCGAACGCCCCGGCGAGGTCGACGAGGTGCGGCGGCTGCGTGAACGGCGCGCGCAGCACGGTGAACCGGGACCGGCCCGCCGCCGGCGCCTTCTCGGCGAGCACGACCGACCCCCCGGTCGTCACACCGTCCGGCCCCGACCCCGGCACGACGACCGGCAGCACCCAGCTGCCGTCGACGGCCACCGTGCCGAGCAGCGCCCGGGTCGTCCGGTCGAAGCCGCGGACCGTCGTCCGGTCGCCGTCGGCCGCGACGTGGACGAGCGGGCCGAGGTCGCCGGGTGCGCCGACGACGCCGGCAGGGAGCACCGCGATCGTCGGGGGTGCGGCCCGGGACGGCGTCGCTGCCGGTGCGGTGCTGCCCGCACCGGCGCCGGGCGACGAGCAGCCGGCGACGAGACCGACGAGGAGTGCGGGTCCGACGATGGACCGGAGCGTCCGGCGGGTGCGCATGATGAACCTCCCGGGGTTCGTGACGTGCTCTGCTACACCGCTCGGGCCGGGTGGGTTCCGTCGGAACCGGCCCGGGGAGGAGCGGAACCCCCGGGGCCTCGCCGGTGTAGAGAGGCGGGACGGCGAGGGAGGCGGGAGGACCGACGACGGACGACGACGCGCTGGCGGGCGCACTGCGCGGTGACCAGTCCTCGTACGAGGAGCTGGTCCGCCGGCACGCGCCGGTCGCGCACCGGACGGCGGTGCTCTTCGGCGCCGGGGACGACGCCGACGACGTCGTGCAGGAGGCGTTCGTCAAGGCGTTCCGGGCGCTCGGCCGGTTCCGGCCCGACGCGCCGTTCCGGCCCTGGCTGCTGTCGATCGTCGTCAACGAGACGCGCAACCTGCGGCGGTCGGCGCGGCGCCGGGCGGTGCTCGCGCTGCGGGTCGCCGTCCTGCCGGAGACCGCGACCGGCCCCGACGACCCGGGCACCGTGGCCGCGGCCGGGGAGCGCCGGACGGCGCTGCTCGCCGCGGTGCGCGCGCTGCCCGAGCGGGACCGCGCCGCCGTCACCTGCCGGTACCTGCTCGAGCTCAGCGAGGCCGAGACCGCCGTCGCCCTGGGCTGGCCCGTCGGCACCGTGAAGTCGCGGCTGTCCCGCGCGCTGCGACGGCTGCAGGCCGAGCTCGGGACGCTCGACGAGCGGACGGAGGTGCACCGTGGCTGACGCGCACGACGCGACCCTCGAGGAGCGGCTCGTCGACCTCGGCCGGCAGCTCGACGTCCCGGCCCCGGCGGACGTCGCGCCCGCGGTGCTCGCCCGGCTCGCGCAGGAGCCACGCCGCGGTCTCGCCCGCGTCCCGCGACCCGGCCGGCGGCTCCGGCGCCGGCTCGTCGCCGTCGGTGCCGTCGCCGCAGTCCTGCTCGTCGGTCTCACTCCCGCCGGGCAGGCCGCGGTCGCCCGGGTCGCCGCGGTGCTCGGCGTCGTCCTCGAGCGCGGTGAGCCGCAGGCACCCCGGCGGCCCGAGGTGCTGCCCGGCGAGACGGCGTCCGCCCTCGACCGGGCGCGGGACCAGGTCGGGTTCCCGGTCGTCGTCCCGGCGGCGCTCGGCACCCCGGACTCGGTGACCGTCAGCGACGCCGGCCGGGTGCTCTCGCTCGTCTACGGACCGGGCCCGGGCCGCCCGCCCGCCGGGCCGGGCGGGGTCAGCGCCCGGCTCGACGAGTTCCACGGAACCCTGGACCCGGTGTTCTCCAAGACGGTCGACGGGCCGGCGGAGTACGTCGAGCTGCCGGACGGGACGTTCGCGATCTGGATCTCCGCACCGCACGACGTCAGCTACGTCGACGCCGCCGGCACGACCCGCACCGAGGCGGCGCACCTGGCGTCGAGCACGCTGATCTGGAGCGTGGGCGCGGTGACCCTGCGGCTCGAAGGAGACTTCACCCGGGAGCAGGCGCTCGCTGTCGCGGTCACCACCGGATCCCGTTCGTCGTGAAGAACCACAGTGCCGACGTCAGCCACAGCCCGACGAGCGTCGTGAAGACGAGCCCGCCGAGGAGCGGGAGCGACCAACCGGGCAGGCCCCGCCGGGTGAGCGCGAGCATCTTCGTCGTGAAGGCCCCGAAGAAGACGCAGCCGAGCAGCGAGTGCACGAGCACCCGGGTGTCGAAGGCCTGGAACCCCAGCGCGTAGAGGCAGTGCACGGCCACCGGCACCGTGGCGAGGAACGCCGCCCGGCCGGACCAGCGGTGCAGGGTGCCGGTCCAGGCCGGGGCCGTGACCCGGGGCAGCCGGCCGTAGAGGGCGAGGGCGCTGAGCAGTTGGACGACGGCCAGTGCCGCGGCGAGGGATGCCAGCCAGACCTTC
The DNA here is from genome assembly GCF_002198655.1 of Kineosporia sp. A_224. Classification (GTDB taxonomy): domain Bacteria; phylum Actinomycetota; class Actinomycetes; order Actinomycetales; family Kineosporiaceae; genus R-H-3. The sequence goes on along the minus strand of NZ_MWLN01000200.1, from coordinate 23,092 downwards.
GACTCGAGGGGGCCGGAGAACCCCGGCAGGTGGGCGGCGATCCCGGTCGGGGGGTGCACCCGGCCGAAGACGCCGAGGGCGACGGCGACCGCCGCACCGACGAGGGCCAGCCGGACGAGCACGAGGTCGAGGCGCTGCGCGGCGCCCTGCGTCGGCCCGCTCACGGCGCGACCTTCGCGGTGACGGTCCGGACGCTCGCCGGGTCCACCGCGGAGACCGTGAAGGACCAGCGCTCGCCCAGCGCCTCGACGGTGCCGCTCGCCCGGCCGGTGACGAGGGTCGCGGCGAGGGTCTCGCCGTTCTTCCCGGTCAGGGACAGGCTCGGGCCGGAGACGGTGCCGCGCAGCCACGACTCGACCTCGTCGCCGTCGCACACGTAGGCGACCACCCGGTCGTCGCGCACCGCCATGATGAGCGAGTACCGGCCGCCGGGCAGCCGGCCGGCGTAGGCGGCCAGCTCGCCGTCCGACAGCGGGGACCCGCTGTCCGGCGCCGCAGCGGCGTCGGTGACCGAGGCCCGCGGCGCGGCGGTGGCCGGCGGTGCTGCCGGTGGTTCGGCTGTCGGGGTCTGGGTGGACGAGGCGGTCGCCGCAGCGACGACGGCGTCCGGCCGGGCGGCGGCCGAGCTCGTCGCGAGCACGGCGCCGCCGACCAGGGCCCCGAGGGCCAGGGTGACGAGCGGTCCGCTGAGCTTCATGGGGTGCTCCGGGGTCGGTGCGCCGGGACCGGCGCGGGCAGGGTGTCGACGGGGATACGCGGCGGGGGCCCGGTGCGGTTCTCGATGGCCGGCGCCCGCAGTCAGGAGCGGCCGGACGGCCTGCCACGTACAGGTCCGCCGGGGATCGCCCGAGAACCGGTCGACCTGGCCGCTGCGTACCGGAGGGTGTGGCAGCATCCCTTGTCCTCGACCGCGACACGACCGGGGGCGTAGTGGCACCGTCCGGTGAGCCTGACGCACCGACGGGATCGGGCACCGGCCTCGACCCGTCGGTCGTCGACGCCTTCCGGGCCGGGGACGCCGGGGCGCTCGCCGCCGTCTACGACCGCTACGCGCGGGCCGTCTGGAGCGTGGCGATGACGGTGCTGCGGGACCGGGCGCTCGCCGAGGACGCGACCCAGGAGACCTTCCTGCGGGCCTGGCGCGCGGCCGCGACCTTCGAGCCCGGGCGGCCGCTCGCCCCGTGGCTGCTCACGGTCGCGCGACGCACCGCCGTCGACGTGCTGCGGCGCGAGAGCCGCCCGACCCAGGGCGGGCACACGGGCGAGCAGGACGTCGTCGTCCAGCTCCCCGGGCTGGAGCAGGCCTGGGAGGCGTGGGAGGTCCGCCTCGCGCTGGACGCGCTGCCGGACGACGAGCGCGCGATCATCCGGATGTCGCACTTCGAGGAGATGACGCATCGTGAGATCGCCGAGGCCCTCGACGTCCCGGTCGGCACGGTGAAGTCGCGCTCGCACCGCGGGCACCGCCGCCTCGCCGCGAGCCTGGCCCACCTCGTCAAGGGAGGCGACCGGTGAACCCCTCGGAGGACCCCCGCCTCGACGTGTGGGCCGGGCACCTCGAGCGCCGCGAGCAGCCGGAGCCCCTCGACCCCGGGACGCCGCCGGCGGCGGACCTCGACCCCGTGGAGCGGGACGCACTGGACTCCGTGGCCCGGCGGCTGGCGGACGAGGCCCTCTGGTCCGGGCCGCCGCCCGAGCTCCGCGCCCGGCTGCTGGCCCAGGCGGGCAGGGAGCAGACAGACGCCGTCCCCCCGACGCGCACGGGGCACCGCCCCGTGCGCCGGTGGCTGCTGGTCGCCGCGGCCGCGGCCGTCGTCTCGGTCGGCGGCGCCGTGCTCTGGCCGCGCGGCCCGGCGACCGAGTTCGCGCTCGCCGGCACGGCCGCCGCACCCGCCGCGAGCGCCACCGCCGAGCTGACGCCGAAGTCGGCCGGGCTGGCCATCCAGCTGCACATCACCGGGCTCCGGCCCGCGCCGGACGGCACCTACTACGCCGCCTGGCTGCGCGGGCCGGACGGCGTGGTCCCGGTCGGCTCGTTCCACTGGCGCAAGGGCGGCATCCCGATCGACCTGTGGAGCGGGGTGACGTCCGACCGGTACCCGGAGCTGTTCGTCACGCTGCAGAGCGAGACCGCAGGACCCGGGCCGTCGGACATCGTGGTGTTGGACGGACGCACCGGCCCCTGATCCGGCCGGACTCCCGGACGGGCCGCTACGAGACGGCGTCCATGTGGAACTCGTCGGGGTCGGGGCCGGTGCGCATGCCGCGGTCGAGGCCGGCGATCGCGGCCATCTGCGCGTCGTCCAGGGTGAAGCCGAAGACGTCGAGGTTCTCCACGATCCGGTGCGGGGTTACCGACTTCGGCAGGACGACGAGCCCGAGCTGCAGGTGCCAGCGGATGATCGCCTGGGCCGGTGTGACGCCGTGGGCCGCCGCGATGTCGGCGACGACCGGGTCGTCGAGCACCTTCTGCCCGGAGGCCAGCGGGCTCCACGACTCGGTGACGATGCCGTGCTCGGCGTGGAAGGCGCGCAGCTCGTTCTGCTGGAGGTACGGGTGCAGCTCGATCTGGTTGATCGCCGGCAGCTCGCCGGTCTCCGCGAGGAGCCGCTCCAGGTGCGGGACGTGGAAGTTGCAGACGCCGACCGCCGTGACCCGGCCCTGCTCCCGCAGCTCGAGCAGCCCGCGCCAGGCGTCGACGTAGGTGTTCGCGTCCGGCACCGACCAGTGGATGAGGAACAGGTCGAGCTGCTCGAGCCCGAGGCGGTCCATCGAGGCCTCGAAGGCGTCCTTGACCCGGAGGTGGTCGTCGTTCCACACCTTGGTCGTGACGAAGACGTCCTCGCGCGGCACGTCGGTGGCGGCCAGCGCCCGCCCGACCCCGCTCTCGTTGCCGTAGATGCGCGCGGTGTCGACGTGCCGGTACCCGGCCGCGAGCGCGGCCTCGACCGCGGGCTGGACGGCGTCGTCCGGCACCTGCCACACGCCGAAGCCGACCTGCGGGATCGGCAGGCCGGGGCCGGCGCCCGGCCCGGTGCGCAGGGTGAGGGAGGGGACGAGGCGGGGATCGGTCATGGTCGCGATCCTAGGCTCGGGGCGCCGTGGGTCACCCGCCGACGTGGATCTGGGGACGCTGCCGCGCGTCGGGGACGGAGCGCCGGAGGATCTCGTGGGTGAGCGGCGGGATGTCGCCCTCGCCGGCGAGCAGGAAGCGGAGCATGTTCTGCGCGGGAGCCCGCTCGGACCACTCGAAGTAGGCGTGCGGCGCCTCGGGCATCGTGTGGCTCAGCTTGAGCAGCACCGCGGCGAGCGCGTTCGGGACCGAGGGGCCCTCGGCACGCAGCACCGGGTGGGCGCCGATCTGGGTGAACGTCACGTGCACGGTGCTGGTGAACTCGGAGGCGTCCGGGACGACCACCTCGAGGAAGAGTGCCTGTTCGCCGTCGGGCAGGTGGTTGTCGACCCGGACCTCGAGCGCCTTCTCGCGGTACTCGGCGTCGTCGCCGTCGTCCAGCTTGTTGGCGATGATCCGCAGCGGCTGGGGCCACCGGGCGGCGCCCTCGAGGAACGCCTCGGCAGCTGCGTCGAACGCGACGTCGGGGACGCGGAGCTCGGTGGAGCGCGAGATCCGGGAGACCACGGAGAAGGTGATGATCAGGGCGACGAAGACCAGGGCGATCCACAGACCCTCCGGGTCCCCGATCACCGTGACGAGGATCGTGTAGACGAAGATCGCCGACACCACGGCGAAGAACGCGGCCGTGCCCCGGTGGCCGCGCCGCAGCTCGGTGAGGAAGACCGCGATCGCGGCCGAGGTCATGAGGGCGAGGACGCCGGTGGCGTACGCGCCGGCCTGGGCGTCGACGTCGGCCCGGAAGACGAGCGTGACCACCACGCAGATGACGAAGAAGACGAGGACCAGCGGCCGGGTCGAGCGGGCCCAGTCCGGGGCCATGCCGTACCGGGGCAGGTAGCGCGGGATGATGTTGAGCAGCCCGGCCAGCGCGGAGGCGCCCGCGAACCACAGGATGCCGATGGTGGCGGCGTCGTAGGCGGTACCGAACCCGTCCCCGAGCATCTCGTGCGCGAGGTAGGCCAGCGCGCGACCGTTGGCCTCGCCGCCCGGCTCGAACTGCGCGGCGGGGATGAGCAGCGTGGTCACCAGCGAGCTGCCGATGAGCATGGCGCTCATGATCAGCGCGGCCGTGGTGAGCAGTCGGCGGGCCCCGCGGATGCGCCCGGCGGGACGGGCCGCGGTGTCCGTGGGGTCCCCCTGGATCAGGGGCATGACGACCACACCGGTCTCGAACCCGGAGAGCCCGAGCGCCAGCCGCGGGAAGACGACGAGGGCCGCGACGAGGACGGCGAGCGGGGAGGAGTACTCCAGCGAGATCGCGTCGGTCCAGCTCGTGACGGTCTCCGGGTGGGTGAGCACCTCGAGCGCGCCGCGACCGATCACGACCGCCGACAGCGTGAGGTAGGCGATGACGAGCACCACGGCCAGCCCGATGGCCTCCTTGAAGCCCTTGAGGAACACCAGGGCCAGCGCGAGGATCAGCGCCAGGGTCACCACGACCTGGCGGCCCTCGAGCGCGCTGCGCAGGAACGGGTTCTCCAGCATGTGCGCACTGGCGTCGGCCGCCGACAGCGTGATGGTGATGACGAACCCGGTGGCCACGAACCCGAGGAGCGACAGGACCAGCAGCTTGCTCGGCCAGTACGTGAGCAGCCGCTCCAGCATGGACAGCGACCCGTCGCCGTGCGGGCTCTCCTGCGCGACCCTGCGGTACATCGGCAGGGCCCCGAAGAGCGTGACGAGCACGAGGATGAGCGTCGCCAGCGGCGCGAGGGCCCCGGCCGCGAGAGCCGCGATGCCGGGCTGGTAGCCCAGGGTGGAGAAGTAGTCGACCCCCGTCAGGCACATGACCCGCCACCACGGCTGGGTGTGGGAGTGCGCCGCGACCTCGCCCTCGGTCTCGTAGAAGCCGCCGGGGTCCCGCTCCCCGGCATCCAGGAGCCAGGAGCGGAAGGACGCCGCCGTTCGGGGAGCAGGTTCGGTCACGTGTCGAGAGCGTACTGATCGTCAGCCCGCCGTCAGGCGAGGCTGTGGCGGACGGATCCGGTGGAGGCGATCGGACTCGAACCGACAACCCCCTGCTTGCAAAGCAGGTGCGCTACCAATTGCGCCACGCCCCCGGATGCCCGTCGCAGCGGGCTGGTCAAGTGTGCCAGCCCGCCCCGGCGGACGGCCAATCACATCCGGTCACCCGGCAGGGTCACCTGACCGGGTCGGTGACCTCGGCCCAGAGGGCCTGCTCGGCCTTGTCGGCCTCGAGCTTGCGCCAGATGGCGAAGCCTGCCGCCGCGGCCACGGCGACGACCAGGAGCTTCTTCACGTCCGACCTCCTCGCACCGGCGGTCCGCCGGTTGTTGGCGCTCTCGGCACCGGCCTCGGCCGGTGACCGGGTCAGCATAGTCGGGTGCCCCGTGGCCCGTCGGTGCCCACGGCTAGCGTGTGGCGGGTGCCCACCGTCCCGCCCGACGTCCACCTGCAGCGGCTCGCGGTGCAGGGGCTGACCCGGCGCGCGGCCCGGACGCCGGACGACGTGGTCCGCCGCATCCTCGCCGTCCAGGCGCAGGACCTGCGCGGCGCCCGGCTCGCCGTCCGGTCCCGGAGCACGGGCCTTCTCGCCCGTGACGTCGACGCGGCGTTCGACGCCCGCCGGCTCGTCGTCGCCTGGCTCAACCGGGGCACGCTGCACCTCGTCGCCGCCGAGGACTACTGGTGGCTGCACCCGCTGACGACGCCGCAGCTCGCCGCGAGCAGCCGCCGCCGGCTCGAGCAGGAAGGCGTGTCCCCGGCCCAGCTCGAGACCGGTGTCGAGGTCGTCTCCCGTGCGGTGACGGCAGCGCCGGTGAGCCGGGACGACCTGAGGGCCCTGCTCGACGACGCCGGGGTCCCGACGAAACGGCAGGCGTTCGTCCACGTGCTCTTCGCCGCGTCCCTGCGCGGGCTGCTCCTGCGCGGGCCCGTGCTCCCGGACGGCGAGCAGGCCTTCGTCGACCCGGTCACCTGGCTCGGGCCGCGCCCGCCCGACACCGACCCGGACGAGGCGCTCGGCCGGCTCGCGCAGCGGTACCTCGTGGCGCACGGCCCGGCGCGGGACGCCGACCTCGCGACGTGGGCGGGGACGACCCTCGGTGCCGCCCGCCGCGGGCTCGCCGCGCTGGGGAGCACCGCGGACGACGACGGGCTGCACCGGCTGCCCGGCGCGCCGGCCGCGGCCGGCGTCGTGCCGGCACCCGTGCTGCTGGGGCCCTTCGACCCCGTGCTCCACGGCTGGGCGGACCGGGAGGCCGTCATCGGCCGGCACGTCGGTCTCGTCACCTCGAACGGCATCTTCAAGGCCTCCGCGCTCGTCGGCGGGCGCGCGGTCGGGACGTGGACCCTCCCCGGCGGCCGGGTCACGCTCAAGGCCCTCGAGCCGCTGGCGTCCGACGTCGTCGCCGCCCTCGCCGCGGACGCCGACGACGTCCACCGCTACCTCGGGCTGCCTGCGCGCGACATGCTCACCGCCTGACGGGGATGGCGGCTACGGTCCCGCCATGACCGTCATCCGCGTGCCCTTCCATCAGGACGACCGCCTGCCCGACGACAGCGCCCCGCTCCCCGCCGGGACGCCGTCCGTGCTCGTCGACCCGGACCTGCCCGCGCTCGACCCCCCGGGGACCGACCAGTGGACGAGGCTCGCGGCGCTCCACGGCGCGGTGGCGGACGCGGTCGCCGGCGCGCTCGCCGGCCCGGCCGTGCCGGTCGTCGTCTCCGGGGACTGCCTCGTCGCCCTCGGCACCCTGGCCGGCGCCCAGCGGGCGGGTCTCGACCCCGGGATCGTCTGGTTGGACGCGCACGGCGACGTCCACACCCTCGCCTCGTCGCAGTCCGGGTACCTCGGCGGGATGGTGCTGCGGATGGCGGTCGGCGGGGACCCCGACCGGCTCGCGGGACCGCTCGGGCTGCGGGCGCTCCCCGAGGAGCGTGCCGTCCTCGTCGACGCCCGCGACCTCGACGCCCCCGAGGTCGACTACCTCGCGGGCAGCGCGATCACCCGGCTCGCCGTCGAGGACGTCACCGCGGACCGGTTGGCGGCGGTGCTGCCGGACGGGCCGTTCGTGCTCCACGTCGACCTCGACGTCGTCGACTCCGCCGAGCTGCCGGGCCTGCTCTTCCCGGCACCCGACGGGCCTGCGGCGTCCGCGGTGCTCGACGCCGTCCGGCGGGCCCTCGCGACCGGGCGGGTCGCCGTCCTCGACGTCGCGTGCCCCTGGCACCCGGCCCGGGACGCGGCCGAGGCCGCGGTGCGGGCCGACCTCGTCGCGCAGATGCTCGCGGCCGCCGGGGTCACCGGCGGCTGAGCGTCTCGGAGGCCCGGGTCCCGGGTCCCGGGTCAGGCCTCGCAGGCGATCCCGTCGCCGTCGAAGTCGAGGCGGAAGTTCGCGAAGTACAGCGGGCCGTTGACCGTGAAGTTGCGGACCCGGTCCCCGCCGCTGCCGCTCCTGCGGTCGCGCGCCCCGGGCCGCCCGACGCCGTGCGGGTAGTCCTGGTGCATCGCGGGGCAGCCCGGGTAGCGGACGAGCTCGACCGGCCGGGTCCGGGTCGGCGGCCGGGTCGAGGTGCTGCTCCGCGGCCGCGTCGAGGACGTGCTCGGCTTCTTCGTCGTCGGTCGCGGCGTGGTCGTGCTCGCCGCGGGCACGGTCGGCTCGTCGACGGCGGACGTCGTCGGGCCGCCGTACATCGTCGGCTCCTCGCTCACGGTCGCCTCGGGCGCGGCGGTCGTCGGCTCCGGCGCCGCCGTCGTCGCGGGCACGGCGACCGGTGTGACCGAGTCCGACCCGGAGTCCGGCAGACCGCTGAAGCCGATCACCCCGGCGACGAGCCCGGTGACGGCGAGGGCCCCGATCCCGATGAGCAGGCCGTTGCGCCGCCCGCCGGGGGCCGGGGCCGCGCGGTAGGCGGGGGCGGAGGTCTTGGCCGACACCGCGGCGGCACCGAAGAGCGCGTCCACGGGCGCCGCCGGCCGCGCGTCGGCCGTCGTGGCCGGCAGGGCGATGGTCAGCTCGTCGTGGATCGTGCCCTGCCGGGTGGTGGCGGACGCCGCGACCGGGACGACCTGCGTCGGGGCCTCGGCGGAACCGGCGTCGGTCGTCGCGCCGCCGTCGACGGACGTCACCGCCTCCGCCGCGACCGCGGCGAGACCTGGTACGGAGTCCAGGCCGGTCACGCCGCGGTCGCTGACGTGCGCCGTCCAGCCGCCGCCGTCCCAGTACCGCATCTCGTGCCGGCCGTACGGGTCGGCCGCCCAGCGTGGGCCCGGAAGCTCTCGCATCGCCGCTCATCTCCCCGCGTGTCGCGTCGCTGCCGCGACCGATGCTGGCACGGGGTGCGCGGAAGGTCAGCAGATCCGTCGAAGTTTGATCTGGGCGTACGCGGGCGACCCCGAAGGGTGAGCAAATCACCCATGTGCACACGTTCCGGCGGGCCGCGCGGCTCGGCCCCGGGGCGCGGGCTACTTCTTCTTGGTCGAAGAGCTCGACGACGGCGAGGAGTCGTTGGTCGGCGGTGGGTCGGTCGGGGGCTTGCTCGTGCTGCTGCTCGACGTCGTGGTCTCGTCCGGCGGCGGGCTCGACGACGGCGGGGCCGACGTGGTCCTCGTCCGGGACGTCGTCGTCGCCCGGGGCGCTGCCGAGGTGCTCGACCGGTAGGTGATCCGGGGTGCCTTGGCCGAGGAGAGCTGGACGCCCGGCACCGTGGTCCTCTTCTTCGGCTTCTTCGTCGTGGCCTTGACCGTGGCCCCGGGGGCGGGGTCGCCGGTCGGGGTCGACACGACCGACTGGACGGCGTCCGCGCTGCTGCCCGTGCTCCCGCCGCCGAGCACGGCGGCGACCGCGATGAGCGCCGCGACCCCGAGCCCGGAGAGGATCTCGGGGATGTGCGACTCGCGCCAGTCCCAGCCCTCCGGCTCGTCGTCCGCGGCCGCCCAGGCCGCACCGCCGTGGCCTCCCGAACCGAAGGTCAGGTCGGCCTGACGACCGACGGCGGCAGGGCCGGCGGCACCGGACGCAGCGGCACCGGCGGCCCGGCGGCCGCCGGGGAGGTCGTTGAAGAGGTCGGGCGCCCGACCCGCTGCCGTGCGCGAGACCCGGGTCTCGGCCGGGGCGGCTGCGGCCGCCGGCGGGATGACGACCGGCGACATCGCCGGGAACTCCGCGGCGGACGGCGTGGGGAACTGCGTGGGAGAGGTGGTCGGGAACGCTGCCGGGCCGCCTGCGAGAGCACCCGATGACGACACCCTCGCCGGCACGGACGCCTGGCCGCTCGTCAGGTCGGTCGTCCCGGCGGCGGCCTGCGCCTCGCGCCGGGTCCGCGGACCGGGCAGCGGCGGGTCGACGAGCACGGAGCCGTCACCCTCGCTCACGTGCTCGGTCCACTGGGAGCCGTCCCAGTAGCGCAGCTCGTGGCGGCGGTAGGGATCGGGCGCCCACTGCGCCTCGCGCGGGCCTTCCATGGACACACCCCCTCGAGGCATCACTCTGTAGCGGAGAGACCACTCTCCGCAACCGGTTGGCCCAACTTCGTGGATGGTTCTGCGTCGGTGGGGCACTGCCGCCATGGCACCTCGCCGCCGGTCGAACGGGAGGACTGTATGACTTCCGCGTGGACAGGCGGGACCGAACGGGAGAACCTCACACATCTGACACGGTCGTGACTCACCGGTGTCACACATCCCGTCCGTGCCGGCGGGTCCGGGAACGACGAAGGCCCCGCGTCACGGCGGGGCCTTCACGTGGAGAGGTCGTTCCGGGTGGGCCTAAGAGGACTTGAACCTCTGGCCTCTTCCTTATCAGTCAGAGCGAGGAGACGTGCTAACTCGGTCGATGGTGGTGGGCGCCTGTGAAGACAGTCCGGGCTCGTACGTCACGAGCTGGTGGAGTTCGCGGCGGTTGTCACGCAGTTCGTCACTCAGCGCGTCAGGTTGACCGGCGGCCACACCGTGCTCCTCTGCTGGTCGGCGGTCCACGTCACCAGCAACGGCCTCTGCGTCCCCTATATATACGGACTAGGCGACTTCACGCCTACCCCGTCCAACGTCGAGCCAACCGCGTTGTCCTCGGCTCGAACAGCGGCGCGTCGACGACCCAGAGGAACGACCGGGCCAGGATGTCGATCAGACCGTCTCTGAGGGCTGTGTCGAGTCTGGTCACATCGTGTGCGGCGCGGAGCGCTCCTATGGGTGACCCCGGCGGGCAGCAGCAGTCGCGACTGGGAGGAGTCCGCAGCGCCACGCGGCCGCCCCAGACTGGGCGTGGGTGTCAGACCTCACGCCTAGCGTCAGGCTGTGTACTCGATCGGACCACCAGGACACGCCCCCATGAGAGGACGGAGCATGTCGCGACCTCAGCCGCAGATTGGGCGCGTCCGTTCGATGTGCGTGCGGCCGGCCTCCCCCTTTGGGAGGCTCGCCCCATGGCCGTCCTGCAGCCCATGCCACCGATCAACCTCCCAGTCGCGCAACTCGCACAGTTCGGTGCGCAGTGGGCAGCGAACGGAGACGCGTTGTCCCGGACCCCTCCGTTCAGTAGCTCGCAACTGGGCGGACTCGTGGACAGCAGGGTGGGAGCGGCGCTGGCAGAGATGTTGGGCAACATCCCAGTCGTGGTCCCCGTCGCGACCTCGCTCACGCCGGCTCAAGCGGACTGCGTCGAGGTCGGACCGGTGAGAGTGGTTGGTGGCGTTAGGCCGCAGAATTTCGATGTCGGCTATCGCCCAGATGGAGTGCGATTCGCATTCGACTCCAAGACTCTGAACGACCGGAAGTCAGTCGGCAAGAACTACCAGAACATGATCAACGATTTGGCGACAGAGGCAACCACGGTTCATACCCGGTTCCCGTCCGCCGTGGTCGGTTTCATGGTGGTGATCCCCGGGCCATGTCTACCCGCCGTCGGGGGTGTCGGAAGGGCTCTCATTGGAACGCTTGAACGCCTGGGTGGACGTGTATTGGTTGACGAACCCCTCCATCGCGCCGAGGCGCTGAGCCTGGTGATCTGGGACCCAGCGACTGGGAATGTCGACCCGCAGGTACCCGACCCGGCCAGCGCACTTAGAATCGAGAGGTTCAGTGCTCAGGTGGAAGCTGCCTATCATCAACGATTCCAAGGACTTCCACCTCATGCTGAATAGAGTCAAGGATTTCACATCGAAGCCGGTAGCGGATGCAAGTAAGCTGCGCGGAGGCTACTACACCCCTACAGAGATTGCGCGATTTGTGGCCGCGTGGGTTTCCGCGACAGGAGCTCGCGTGTTGGAACCATCATGTGGGGACGGGTCAATTCTTCGATTCCTACCTTCGGGATCACTCAATGGACGCCCGCAAGGTGTCGAACTAGTACCCGAAGAGGCATTGCTTGCAAGCCAGTACGGTGCAGTAGTCAATGACGATTTCTTTCACTGGATGGAATCTGACGGCGGCAATTGGGATGGCGTCGCCGGGAACCCGCCCTACATTCGGTTCGGCAACTGGGACGACCAGTTCCGTCGCGGCGCACTAGACCTTATGCGTCGCGAAGGCTTGCATCCTTCTCGGCTAACGAATGCGTGGGTACCTTTCGTCGTCGGTGCAACGGTATCGACGAAGCAAGCGGGTCGGGTCGGATTGGTTCTTCCGGCAGAGTTGTTGCAAGTCGGCTACGCGGCAGAGCTTCGCCGCTACATTGTTGAGAGGTATTCAGAAGTAACGCTGGTTACCTTTCGGCGACTGGTCTTCGATGGGATTCTTCAGGAAGTTGTTCTGTTTCTTGGCACGGTCGGTCGCGGCCCCGCTCGGATGAGGGTGGTGCACGCTGAGGACACTCGAAGCCTCGCCGATCTTGAACTTGAAGGTCCGAGTGCACCCGCACTCTTTCACGACGAGGAAAAGTGGACGAAATACTTCCTCAAACCTACTCAGATAAAGACTCTCCGGGACGTTCGATCTAGCTCTGACCTACGCAGTCTCAGTAGTTACGCCGACGTACAGGTCGGAATAGTCACAGGTCGAAACTCATTCTTCACGATGACTCGAACAGAGGCGGAGGATCGCGGACTGCTTCAGCACTGCGTTCCTCTCGTTGCTCGTACGTCGCAACTTCCAGGTCTGCGCTATTCTGAACTTGATATGAAATCTCAATACGAAGACGACGTCCGGGCTCTTCTTCTCCGTGCACCCAAAGAGCTCGATGGTCTTGACGCCCTAGAGACCTACGTTCGACACGGCGAGGCCCAAGGTGTTCACCAGGGCTATAAGTGCTCGATCAGATCACCATGGTGGACCACTCCCAGTTTCTGGGTCCCGGACGCATTTATGTATCGGCAGATACATACTCATCCGCGCATCGTGGTCAATGAGACTGCGGCAACCGCCACGGACACGATTCATAGGGTGAGACTGACTGCTCAGGTCTCATCGAAATCCCTCGCAGCGGCAGCATTCAACTCGGCCACCTTTGCATTCAGTGAGATCCAGGGACGAAGTTATGGGGGAGGTATTCACGAACTTGAGCCCAGCGAGGCTGCAGCACTACTGGTCGTGGACCCGCACCTTGTTCCTGAGACTCTGCCCGAGTCAATTGATCTGAAGTTGCGTGCTGGCGACCTTGAAGGCGCCGTGGAGCTGGCAGATGCCACTCTGCTAGTCGAGGGACTTGGCTGGAGCGATCGGAAGGTCAAGACAGTCCGCTCGGCATGGCTCGATCTGCGAGCTCGTCGCGCTGGCCGGGGTCGCCGATAGCCGTGGGCCAGTCTGGAACCATCGCCTGCATGAGTCTGTGGTCCCGCATCGTAGGCCGCCGGTTGAAGAGTCGTGGATCCTCCTCCCCGACTTCTCCTCAACCAGCAGCCTTGCCGTTGGATCGGCGCAGCCACCACGCCACAATCATGGATGGCGCTGTTCCGTTCTACGATCATGCCCGGTGGATCTACGAGCGCGACGAAGCCCGGTCGGCTGATGCAGTATCACGAGCTGTTGGTCTGATGTCCCTGGCCGGCGCTCTGCTGGCCCTCGCGCCGATTGGTTATGGCGTCCTCGAGAGTCTGCCTGCACAGACTCGTGTCCTCGTCGCCACCCTGCTAACGATGAGCCATGGCATGCTCTTTACAGTGATCTTGATCGGGCTGGCGGCCGTTTCGCCGAGGGGCACGTCGCAGCCTCGACAGGAGACCATCCGAGACCGGTGGCAAGGATGGATCGAAGGCGGTGACGCTCGCATCTTCGCCGCCGCTCTCTATCGTGACTTCGCCGGGACGTTCATCGAGACGACCAAAGGCACGGCCGACAGTCCGCTCACGACTCAGCGTGAGCTTGCAGACCGCCGGATGCGGCTTGTCAGCCGCGGCATCTGGGTATTCTCGGGTGCCATGCTCCTCGTCGTTGTGGCGGGAACGATCACCTTGTGGGGACTGCAATGACTGACTCGGAAGAGAAGCCGCAGCCAACGACAGTCTCGGCTGACTCGTGGGCAACGTCCTACAGCCCGGAGCCGGCCGAACTCGTGCAGAAGGGCGACACGATGACCGGGTCAGAGACGCGTGTTGTCAAGATGCCGCCGCGGTCGCGGTGATGGTTGACGCCGAAGGAGACGAGGACGAGAAGCCCGACCCCTGGGCAGCTGTGGTGAAGGGCTATGAGCCTGAAGCAGCGGACCGCGTCAAAGGCTCCGGGGGACGGCCCGGCGATCGATTCACTCGAGTAGCAGAGGACTAGCCTCGGCCCCACCGTTGCTGCGTGGCTTGGCGGGTGGTGCCGAGTCGGGCGGCGATCTCGCCCCAGGAGTAGCCAAACGTGCGCAGGCCGGTGACGGCGGTCTGGGTGGCGGTGTCGACCTCGACGGCCAGGCGTAGGAGGTCGGCCAGGGCGTCGACGTCGCCGTCCGCGACCCGGCGGGCGTGGGCCCGGATGACCCGGGCGGCGAACGCGGCGTAGTCGGTGTTCTCCACCCCGGCCCGGCGCCGCTTCCGCGCCCTCACCGTGGCCGCCGGCCGCTGGCTCGTCGTGCTGTCTGCGGCGGTGTCGGGCGTCAAGGTGCCCTTGACGGTGTCCTGGGCAGCGGGCTGGGTCATCGGGTCGCCTCCGTCCCGGCGCCGAGCAGGTCCAGCAGGTCCAGCTGCGCGTCCAGGCCCGCGTTCAGGATCGCCTCGGCGGCGTTCCGGGCTGCCCAGTGCAGGCGGCTCTGCTCCTCCCACGACGGACCCTCGGCCTCGTCGACGCGCTCGGTCTGGTCGTCGGTCTTGGCGGTGCGATGGCGGTCCTGGGCGTCAATGGCGGCGAGCAGGCAGGCCCGGTGCGCGGCGTCCGCGTCGATGACGGCATAGGCACGCTCATGGGTGATCCGGTCCAGCACGTGCCCGATCAGGGTGGTGACGGTGATGGTCCCGGCCCGGCGGACCTGCCCGTGCGCGCGGGAGGCCCGGACCTGGACCTCGACCCGGCCACCCTGGGTGGACCACTGCCAGCCGTCGCCGGCGCCGCCGCGCATCCCGGCCGCAACCTGTGCGCGGAGCTCGGTGAGGCGTCGGGTCCGGTCGGCCGGCGTCGACAGCCACGCCCGGGCGATCGCCGCGACCTCCCACGGCGCCCAATACGCCGCGGCGATCCGGGCGACCTCGACGTGCGTGAGCGGGTGCCGGGCCGGGACCGTCTTCGCCCGCCGCCGCGCGACCCGGGACGCTCGCGCGGTCTTGCTGGTGGTGCCGATGGGGTGCCTGCTGGTCATGGTGTCCTCCCGGGGTGGGCGTGGCGGCAAGGGGAGTCATTTCCCCCTTGCCGACAGGCGGGAGGTACCTCGCCCGGAGAGGCTCGCCATCAACCCCCACCCCGCCTCGAGGACCCAGGCGTGCGCAGGTGCGGGAGCACCTTCCCCGACCACCCCCACGGCTGGGGGTTGATGGGGAGACCGGGCGTGGTACCGGAAGGCGAGCCGCAAGCAACAGGTGATCGGCCTCGCGCGTCACCGCACCCAGACACCCACCCAGACACGCGCGGGCCGAACGTCACCCGGCTGCTCCGGACAAGGTCAGAGACGACTCGGCGTCCTGGACGTCATGATGAGTTCGTGCCAGGCGACGGGAAGCACAGCGCGGGGGCCAGGGAGCCTGTCGCCTGGCTCAGACGGCCAAGACCTCCTGTGAGCGAGTTGCCTGGTTGGCGGCCGGTCGCGCTCGCTGTGATGCTGCCTGCGATCGGTGTGCAGATTGGCCTGGCGTCAGTGCTCACGGAGACCCACGTTGGTGAACGCCTGGCCGGCGCCGGCGTCTTCCTGGTCAGTCTCCTCGTACTCGGCACGGTGGCCGCGTACCTCCTCAGGCCCGTGGAGAGATCGAGATCAGACAAGTAGAGGCGCGCGCCGGGCCGGAGCGGAGCGGGAGGCAGAGGCGCGCGCCGGCGGCCGCGAAGCGGCCGCCCTTGATTCCATACAGGCAGATTCGGCAGATGGCTTCGGCACATCGTCGGCATCGCGTCGGCATCGCGTCGGCATCGCCGATGACAGGGCTGTCGACCTCACCTGGCACAGGACAGTCCTGATGACGTTGTGGTCACGGCGCGCCACTAGCTGTGCTGTGCTGTCCAGCCACCTTGGCTTCACGGCGATTGCGCCCCGGCTGCATTGACTAGACGAAGTCGTGATGACCGGCGGGATCCCGAGGTACGTGTGTCAGCTGGTATGCGGCTTGGGACGAGCCCATCGTCTGACTGGGTAGTTGGCCGGAAACAACGAACGGCCCGAGCCGAAGCTCGAGCCGTTCGTGTGTTAGTGCTCTCAGGCAGCGAGTAGTGCCTCGATCTCTTGGCCCCGCCGAATGTCCTCTGGCGTCAGCGCACGCGATGACAGGAAGACGGCGCTGTAGGGGATCTCGTCCCTGTCCCCCGCAAGTGCCCAGCCCGGCTCACGGTGCGACAACTCCGATGCCTCCGTAGCACTTCGATTCCAAAGTGCCTTCAGCACCTCAGCGGCTAGATCTATCTCCGCTTGAGTGAAGAGAGACAGGTTGGGCGGTCGCTTTGCAACGAGGCGCTCCTGCGGTCGACCGAAGTACTCCGCGTACTCCACCGCCGCATCCCCGTTGGCGATCAATCGGTTGCGGACTAAGGTGATCTGTTTCGGAACAGGGCCGAAGGGGCGCCGCTGGTAAGCAGCACCTGTCAACGGCTTCCCATGGATCCCGTAGCCAAGGAAGTCCATGTAGAAGAGGATCTTGTTCAGCTTGGTCTTACCGAACTTAGGGTCACCGACAGACTCCTCCGCGATGTACAGGAGGAGTTCGCCGAATTTGGTGTCGTCGAACTCGATCGTGGCGGTCATGGGTGGTCCTCCCGGGTCAACGGCTGTCACTCTCCTGGGAGGCCGGGCCTCCGCTACACGATGCCCACTCGTTGTGTCAAGCGCAGCCACTGCTCAAGACAACGGTATCGCATACTCGATCTGTTCCCCAATGTCTATCGACACGGACACGCCTACCTGGAGGCGGTCCCGGCGTCGGTAGCCCTCACATGGCGATGGAGACGCGGTCACATGATCGGCTCGTCAAAGTCTTCCGTGACGGGTTCGATCCAGACCAGCTCGACGTAGTCGGAGTCTTCGATCTTGAGGAAGATCCGCAAGCTAGGCGCGTCCGGGAACGCATCGGTGATGACGCAGCGCAGAGCGGTGCCCGGGACGGCCGGCAGGAGCTCGGCGTTGATCCCAGCTGCCCAGACGACACCGGACGTGACCTCGTCCAGCCGCTTTACCGACATGCCGAGGGCCGCTGACTGCTCGGTGAAGAGATTGCTCTCTCTTACTGTGCGCACGTTCGTTGCTCCAAGTGGGTGAGCCGCCGTAGCGAAGATCGTCGAGCCACCCGGACGTACGCACGCGACAAGTCACTGAGCATGTAAGGTCTTGCTGTCATCCCAGACAAGACGAAGACCTCGGTCCGGAGTTCGCTCCGACCGAGGTCTTCGCTTCTTCCGCCGAGAGTCTAGCGGACCGCGCGGACGAACCACATGACTGTATCTATGCAGGTCAGACCGATGTCTCACGTTCAGTGACCGTCCGTCAACTCGGTTATCCACAGGTTCGGGTCAGACGTCCACCCCGCGGGTAGGGTTATCCACAGGCGTACGTCACGAATTCACAAGCGGGCTGTAGTTCGCCGTGAACGGTCGGTCTGCCTTGTGATTCACATCACACTTATGCCACCCCCCGGATCGGCATCCTGAGCTTCGTGTGGTGACTCTCAGTCGTCGTTGCGACACCCCATCCTCGAGCGATGCGGTCTACGATGGGCTTGCATGCACGCATGAGAGTGGGATGATCTTGGCTCGACTAAGCGTCGTGGACCGCATCGGTGCTGAGGTGCGCCGATTGAGACTGACGGCTGGCTTGACGATGGAGCAGGTCGGGGGCGAGTTGGGCTGGTCGCAAGCCAAGCTGTCCCGAATCGAATCTGGTCGGCTGGGCGTGACGGTCGATGACCTCAACGCCGTCTTGGATGTACTCGGTGCTGCTGATGATGCTCGAGCGGAGCTACTCGCACTCGCCGCCGGAGAGGATCTCGGTGCCTGGATGGTCCGCGCTGGCGGGCCCAGACGCCGGCAGCGCGAGGTGCAGGGGATTGAGCAGCGAGTTCGAAGGTGGCGGGAGCATCACCCGCTTGTAGTCCCGGGCCAGCTTCAATCTCGGGACTACACAGTGGCCATGGTCGAAGCCGCCCAATTGAGCGGCATGGCGGTTGGCCAGGACCCGACGGCTGTTTCCAACGCCCGAGCGCAACGCCAGGAACTCCTCAACCATCCTGGCTCTGGCAGCTATGAGGCGATCGTGGATGCGCGATGCCTCGAAAGGCATCCGGGGGGCGCCGCCGTGATGGTCAGCCAGATCGAGCACATACTGCGCCGCATGGATGTGCCCTCCATATCTGTGCGCGTGCTGCCCTCCACTCACTCCGCACGAGCGTTGGCGCTCGGGGCCTTCGTGATCTACGACTTCGCTGACTCATCGTCAACGCCGTTGGTGCTGGTGGAAACACAGTTCGTCGACGTCTATCTCGCCGATCCCGTCGAGGTCCAGGCGTACGAGTCACTGTGGACAGGACTCAGTGCTGAGGCACTGAGCGTGGAGGAGACCCGAGAGTGGTTGGTCTCCCTACGCGACCAAGGAAGGTAGTGGAATGGACTGGAGCCGTGCGAAGTGGCGGAAGGCCTCGGGGTCGAGCAGTGGAGGCTGCGTCGAGGTGGCCATGCAGGATGACCTGATCGGGGTGCGGGACACCAAGGACGCCGGCACAGGTCCTGTGCTCGTGTTCAACCAGCGCGAGTGGAGTGCCTTCCTGGACGGCACTGCGAAGGGCGAGTTCACCTTCGAGGCACTCAGCGAATGACCTTGATCGAGCGTCGGGCGTCATCGCGTCCGTTGCGGTGGCTCCTGGGCTCGACGGCAGCGGCCGTGACTGCGCAAGGGATAGTCGCGGCCGCTGCTCCGCTGTTGGCGGCATCACTTACCCGCGACCCCGTCGCCGTGAGCCTGGTGGCCGCGTCTGCGTGGCTACCCTGGCTCCTCATCGGGCTACCGGCCGGCGCATTGGTCGAGCGGTGGGTCAAGCGCCGCGTCATGGTCAGCACGGACGCGGTCCGTGGCCTCGTTCTCCTGGTACTGACCGTGGTCATCCTCTGGGGGCATGCCGCGATCTGGTCGCTGGCTCTTGCTGTGTTCCTGGTCGGAGTGGGCTCGTGCTTCTTCGACCCTGCCGCTCAGTCGGAGATCCCTGAACTGGTAGGCCGCGACCCGAAGGCCGTTGCCGACGCGAACGCGAGCTACTGGACTCTTGACGCGCTCGCTCGGACGTTGGTTGGTTCGTCGGCCGGCGCGATCGCATTCGGGCTCGCACAGTGGGCGCCATTCGCCGCGTCCGCCTTCCTGCTCGTCGTCTCGGCGGCGCTGCTCACTCGGCTACCGTCGCGCCCGGTCCCCGCACGGGCCCCCGGATCGCGCGACCTGCGAGCCGAGCTCGCCGGCGGCCTTCGTGAGCTGTGGAGCAGCACACCGCTTCGACGGAACGCGCTCCTGATGGCGACGTACAACGTGTGGTGGAACATCGTCTTCGCCACCCTGATCCTGCTGCTGCTGCACCGTTTCCAGATCTCGAGCTGGATGTGGGGAGCGCTCGTGTCGTCGATGGCCGTCGGTGGTGTTGCCGGCGGGGCCTGGGCCAAGCGGAACCACACGGTCAGCGTGGAACGGGCCTACGGACTCGGCTTTCTCGTGCAAGCGGCCGGCTGGCTCGCTGTGCTCGTCGCACCCATGTGGTGGCTCGCGTTCCCCGGCATGGTGGCTGTCGGAGTCGCCAGCACCGCTGTGAGTGCAATCGGTGGCGCCGGCATCCAGCTGGCCACACCCGAAGGGATGCTGGCACGGGTGACGAGCGGCATCCGGCTTCTGGGCATCGGCGCTGCCGCCGTCGGCGCTGGCCTCAGCGGCCCCATTGCGGCTATCGCGGGCCTGTCGGCTCCCACCATCACGGCTGCCGCGGCCCTCGTCGTCGCGAGCGTCTGGGCCCTTCGCCAAGGCTGATCCGATCTCCCTCTTGACCCCTTCTTGCACGCGTGCATAAGATATGCATGCACGCAAGCAAACTCACGAAGGAGAGAAGCCATGGCGCTTCAGGGTGGTCACCGCTTCGCGGTCGACATGGACGACGTGTTCCTGCACGGGGTGTACGCGATGGGCGTGGAGCAGGCGATGGACTACGACGAGAAGAGCGGTCGCAGGTCACCGGCGAAGGACAAGATCACGGGCGAGCTGGTCTGGACGGTGACCGTGATGGACCGCGACCCCGATGCCCGGGCCAAGGAGGTCAAGGTGAAGGTGACCGGGCCGTACTGCCCGGTCCTGCCGGGTGAGATCGCGCCCGGGACGGGTCTGCACGCGTGTGCGTTCGAGGGCCTGACGGTGACCCCGTACATCGTCGACGGGCCCGTGGGGCGCCGGTCGAAGCTCGGGTACTCGTTCCGGGCGACCAAGGTCATCGCGCAGGGCAAGGCCCCCGCCGCCACCTCCTCGGGTCGTGGTGGCGGGCAGGCGCCCTCCGGTGGCTCTGGGGACGGCAAGGCCGCCTGACCCCTCCCCCAGGGGTCTGGACGGCTGTGTCGTCCGGTCCGTGTCCGTGGTCCCCGACCTGGGGGCGTCTCGGGCGCGGACCACCAACTCCCCGGGCTGACCGGCCACGCCAAGGGCTCGTCAGTCACAAGGGGGTTCGCACTGACTGCGGGGTGTGGTGGCCCCCGGCCCTGGTTCGCGGCCGGGCCGGGGGCGCTGCACCGCCTTCGCACACACCCGCCCCGAGGGGCTGGGTTCCTCGACCGCCAAGCCAAGGGAGCACGTTCGCGATGCCCACCCACCGTACCCGCCGCCCCCTGCCGGGTGGCCGCAGTCCCGGCGGCAACCGGTGACCGCCCCCACCGTCACCGTCGCTCACGACGTCGTGCCTGACGACCAGGGCTCGGACGACGTCCGACCTGTCCGGGTCGCTCGCGCGATCACGGGCCTGTTGCGGGCGATGCCGGTCCCGGACGACGCCGACGACGCCGCCCGCGCGGACTGGTTCGCCCGCAAGGCCTCCCTGCTGGACGCGGTCGCGTCCGCCGCCGCCTGCCCGTCGCTGGCGGTCGAGGCGCACTGCCTGGCCCGGGAAGCCCGGGCCACCGCCCGCACCTACCTCCGCGACGCCCTCATGGCCGGCCCCGCACTCGACGTGGCCGCTGCCGGTGCGGCGTCCCTCGACACGACGAGCACCCAGGAGCACCTGCGATGACGACGCCCAGCACTCCCGCCCCGTACACGCATGTCCCCCAGCTGAACCGCTCGGCAGCCCAGCTGCCGACCACGATCTCGGTCGGGTACTACGCCGCCCACCCGCACCTGCCCGCACCGGCGGACTCCCTGTTCGCGTCGGCGTGCTGGCTGGTCGCCCGGCACCCGCAGGTGATGGCCCTGGCCCGCCGCGTCCCCGGCGCCGTCGACCCCGAGGGCGACGTCCTGCCCTGGATCCTCGCCGAAACCTTCGAAGCCCTCGACGACCACAACGCCGCCTGGCGGGACTACGAGACCGACACTCCGGCGCCTGCGGACGACGGCCGGTACGACGCGTGGGTCGAGGCCGGCCCCGCCCCCACCCCGCAGGTGGCCGCGCTCGGAGTGATGTCCCGCACCGAAGTCACCCGGCTGCGGCTGCTCGCCACCCTGAACAACGACACCACGGTCCCGTTCACCGTCGGGATGCTGCACGGCTTCGACACCGCCGGCCAGGCGTTCGTCCAGGACTGGACGCTCGCCGTCCAGGGGCGGTGACCAGCGATGAGCGGATACCGCAACAGCAACGGCGGCACCTTCGGCGGGCTCACCAGCCGGGGCGGGAACCGGGCACGGGCAGGGCTTCGGCACGGTGACGGTCAGATGGTCCAGGTGATCGAGCCGGGCCTGTTCTACCAGGAACGAAAGAAGATCTCGTTCTGGTTCGCACTGACGGTGAGCATCCTGCGGGGCCTGTTCACCGCCGTGGTCTGGACCACCCGCACCGCGTTCCGGTACCCGGTCCAGAGCGTCATCCTGAGCGTGTCGGTGTACCTGTGGCTGCGGTGGGGCTGGACCGGCGTCACGATCGCCTGGCTCCTCACCGTCGCTGTCGCCGCGTGGGTGCTGGCGGCCTGGTGGTGGCTGTCCCCGGTCACGTTCGTGCGGCAGGTCACGATGCCGCTGCTCGGCACGTGGCGGTGGCACACGGTGTACCGGTCGCGGTGGCGGGAGGCGATGGCCGGCTGTGGTCTGCAGACGGTGTGGGAGGGCGTCGAGCAGGTCCCTCAGATCGGCCGCGTCCTGTCCACCCGCGACCGGGACATGATGAGCGTCCAGCTGCTGCCCGGGCAGACCCCGGACAAGTTCGCCGGCATCGGCGAAGCCCTCCAGCACATCTACCGCTGCTTCCGCGTCGACATCACCAGCGAGCAGTCCGGGTGGGTCCTGGTCACCTTCCTGCGCGCCGACCCGCTCGCGGTCCCGGTCACCACCCGACACCCGGCCCTGGCCGCGGCGGTCGAGGACGCCCACGACCTCACCGGGTCCTCGGAGGTCGTCGAGGCGCGCGTGGCGCAGCTTCTGGAGGCCGTCCCGGTCGGGGTCACCGAAGCCGGGCACGTCGCCCGCCTCAAGGTCCGGGGCGCGCACCTGCTGGTCGCCGGCACCACCGGCTCCGGCAAGTCCGGGCTCCTCTGGGCCCTCATGTGGGCCTTGGCGCCGTCGGTCCGGGCCGGGCTCGTGGAGGTGTTCGCCCTCGATCCGAAGCGGATGGAACTGGTCGCGCTGGCCGACGGCCCGCACCCGCTCGGCGTCGTGGTGAAAGACGCCGACGTGATGGCCGCGTTCCTCGAGGCCCAGGTCCGCGACCTCGACACCCGCTGCACCGACCTCGAAGGGCACACCCGCACCCACACGCCGACGATCCGGCAGCCGCACCGGCTGATCGTCGTCGACGAGCTCGCCTCCATCACCGCCCTGGCCGACAAGCGCGACCGCGAACGCATCGAAGCCGCCCTCGGCCACCTCGAAAGCCGCGGCCGGGCCGCCGGCTTCTCGGTGGTGGTGACGACGGTCGAGCCGACCAAGGATGTGGTGCGGTGGCGGGCCCTTCACGCGGTCCGGGTCGGGTTCCGGATGGAAGAGACCTCACACACCGACATGGTCCTCGGCGAAGGCACCCGCGACCGCGGCGCCGTCTGCGACCACATCAACCCCGACACCCCCGGCGTCGCGTTCCTGAAGGTCGACGGCAAGCGCGACCCGGTCCGGTTCCGGACCGTCGAGATCACCGACGCGGACCTGCACGTCCTCACCCACGGCCTGCCCGCCGCCGCGCCCGCTGCCGACGAAGAAGCGACGGGCGAGACCACGACGCACGTCCGGGTGGACGTCCTCGACACCCACCCGGCACCCCGCCCTGAGTTGGGCGAGGGCCCGGCATGACCCCGCC
>NZ_MWLN01000020.1:4931-7464 GCF_002198655.1 Kineosporia sp. A_224 | reverse complement strand
AGGTGGTGGGCGTCGGTGCCTTCGTGCGGGACCGGGCACGCCGGGATGACGCACCCGCCGTCCCTGGCGGCGAGCGCCTTGCGCTGCGCCGGCGTTGCGAGCCGGTGCGCCCGCCCCACATCCAACGGCGCCCCGTCGGCATCGAGCAACACCTTGGTGAGAGTGGCGGTGCAGGCAAGGTAGGCGAGCAGGTGGGACCCGATCGGCCCGTGCCGGTGCAGCGTCGCGAACCCGGCAGCCCGGCCGACCCGGCGCGCCGCGGCGTCCGTGGACCCGTTGCTGGAGAACGTCTGCGAGTTCCTTCCCGAGACGCCGGACCCGGCAGCAGCGAGGTCAGCGGCGTCAGCGGTGTCGAGGTCTGCGCCGGCGGCACCGAGGTCGTTGGCGCGTCCGCCGTCCGGGAGGTCTGCGGCGGCGGCCCGCTGCCGGACCTGCTCGGCGGCCACGCCCGCGGCTGCGACCTGCTCCGCCGTCGCTGTCACCAGCAGGTTCACCAACGGGGAGGGCGCCTCCCCACCGCCACCGTTCCGGCCGGCGCGGAGCAACCCCATCACCGCGTCGTAACGGCGCATCGCCACCGTCCGGTCGTCCTTGATCAGCGTGACCTGCTCAAGGCCGGTGTCGTCGACGCTGAGCACCTGTTGCGCCGGGCGCGGCTTGCCCGCGGCGGACAGCATCGCCGACAGGACCGCGGTGTCCGCCGGGGTCAGGGTCATCCGCAGCGACCCCATCCCCGTGGAGTCCTTCACCAGGGACAGGCCGCGGCGCAGGTGGGCGTCCTCGTCGAAGTCCTCCTCACGATCCGGGTCGAGGACCCGGACGAGTTCGTCGACGAGGCGGTGGATGGCTCGGACCGGGAACCGGCGGCACTGCTCGGCGAGGAACGCGTCGGCGATCTCCATCCCGGACTTCAGCTCACCGGTGGCGTCGTCCTCGAGCAGCACGATCCGCAGCCGCTTCGGCAGCCGCGTCACGGCGCGGACGCAGGCGTCCGCGTGTTCACGGGTGATCTCACCCGCGGCCAACGCGGCGCCGACCTGCGGCAGGCTCCCCGAGTCCGCGTCCAACGCGTGTGCGGCCCGTGCGTCAGCGTTCGCCCGCCCCGGGTCCACGTTCAACCGGCCGGTCAAGAACGCCGCCGCGACCTTCCCCTCACTCACCCCCGGCACCGCCTCGGGCCGCTCGTCGAGAAGCTTGATCACCGCGAGCCGTGCCGCTTCCGCGGACGCCATCGCCCGCGTGAACGCCTCCAGCGCATCCCGCGCCTCACCGTCCGACAGGGACCACGCGCACCGCGCCGCGTCCAGCACCACCGCGGTCGCGGCGTCCATCGCGGCGATCCCCGCGAACAGGTCGTGCACCGGAGCCGACTCCCCGGACACGACAGGGCCAGACGGCAGCGACGCACCCGGCTCACCGCCGGACACCTCGCCGCCTGCCTGCTCGTCGCTGCTCACGAGAACAACACTAGGGACGGGGTCCGACAGTCTGATCCTCGCGAGACCCGTTCCAGCACAACAAACTTTGCGTGAGTCACCATCACTCACCAGCAGTTGTGGAGGCTCCGTCCACCACCGGTCTCAGCGGTCGAAGCCCCGTCCGTCGAAGCCGCTGATGTCCTCGTCGTCGTCGGCACCGAAGGCCGACCCGAAGGCTGCCTCGAAGGCGTCGAGGTCGAGCACGAGGCGCTCCGCCTCGGCGGAGAGCGGCGTCCCGGCGGGTTCGGCGGACCCTGTGGTCTGCGCGGGCTGCGGGGCCTCGGCGACGGACCCCGTCGGCGTGAAGGGCGGGTCGTCGTCGATGCCGTCCGGCAGGACGAGGTCGCGGAGCAGGTCCAGGGTCGGGTCGAGTGTCGGGAGCACGGCCTCGGAGCCGGTGACGTCCGGCATCACGACAGACCTCGCCGGCGGCTGCTCGGGCTCCGGAAGGGCGTGGCGCCCCGGGCGACGGGTGGGGAGCGCCGGCGACGCTGCGGGCGCCGGGTCCGGCGCGCCGGTCGGCCGTGCGGCGCCCGGCAGGTCCTCGACGGGGTCGGGGCTGGACGGCCCGGCCTCGGCCGCGGGCTCCGGTACGGACGCGTCGGGCTCGTCGACGGGACGGGCGGGGACCGGCACGAACGGCGACGGAACGCCGGGCAGCACCGTCGTCGGCGCCGTGGCGATCGGCATCCGCGGCGGACCGACGGGTGCCGGCTCAGCGGGCGGCTCAGCGGCCGGCTCGGCAGGCGACGCGGCAGGCGGTTCGACGGACGGCTGCGCCGGCGGCACAGCAGGCAGGTCCGCAGGCAGGTCCGCAGGCAGGTCCGCAGGCCGGCCGGCCTGCGCCTCGGGAGCGGCGGACGCTGTCACGGGCGCGGCGGACGCTGTCACGGGGGCAGCGAGCGGAGGGGCCGGCGGCCTGCCGGGCGGGACGTCCGGCGGGACGACGGGTGCGACGACGGGTGCGACGACAGGTGCGACCGCGCCGTCCGACCCCGACCCGCGACGCTGCCGGCCCGACCGCGCTCTCGGGCCCGTCGTGTGGCTGCACGACC
>NZ_MWLN01000020.1:0-4866 GCF_002198655.1 Kineosporia sp. A_224 | reverse complement strand
GACCTGGCCGCGCACCCGGTCCGGGTCGACGGCGGGGTGGTCCTCGGTCGGGTTGGCGTCGCCCTTCGTCACGAGGAAGCCGTTCTTCTCGTACCGGACGACGCGGTGCAGGTAGGTGCCGCTCTCCCGGCCCGGGTCGGTGACGAGCACGATCCGGCCCGGGGGCAGGGCCTCGCCGTGGGCGTCGCCCGGGCCGACGAGCGCGACGTCCCCGGGGCGGATGACGGGCAGCATCGAGCCGGTGAGCACGACCTTGGGCTGCCAGCCGACGAGCATCGGCGCGTGCGACCACCAGAGCAGGCCGCCGACCGACGCGAGGTAGGCGATCGAGGCGAGCTGGAGGCTCTGCAGCAGCAGCCCGGGGCCGCGGCGCCGGCGCGGACGGCGCAGCGTGCCGGCGGCCGTGCCGGCTGCCGGGCCGGCGGCCGTGGCTCGGCTCACGACTGCGCCTCCCAGACGAAGGTCGCCGTCGCCGCCGTGCCCTGGAGGGCGTCACCGGAGGCGGGGTCCACGGTCCACGTGATCCGGTAGACCTGCACCTGCGCGGGCCCGGTCGGGGCGAACGACCCGACGCCCGTGGCGAAGTCGTGGGCCGTCGTCCCGAGCGAGGTGAGCGAGCCCGACCAGATCGTCGTCCCGGCGAAGCCCGTGCAGTCCGCCGCGGACCCGACGTTGCCCGCCCCGACGCCCTGCTCGACGACGACTCCCAGGTACTGCCCGAGCGACCCGGACACGGACGTCGCGTAGAACCGGACGGTCGCGGCGACCGACCCGCCGTAGGTCACGGCGATGCAGCGGGACGCGGTCTCGCCGGGGACGACGGGACCGGCCGTGAACAGCGCGGTCGACGCGTCGTCGTCCGAGAGCGCGACGGTGCCCGACGACCACGAGTTCGCGCCGTTGGCCGTCGACGCCGTGAACGCCGCGTTCGTCCCCTGCCACACGAAGGTGCCGCTGCCGAGGACGCCCACGACGAGGCCGGCGAGCACGATCCTCGCGTTCTGCGCCCGGGACCGGCGCGTGAGGCCCGCCGGGGTGGCCATCCGCCGCTCCCTTCCGTCGTCGCCGGCCCGGGTCAGGCCTGCGACTCCCACTGGAAGGTCGCGGCGCAGGTGGCGCTCTGCATGTTGTCGGGCGTCGAGGCGTTGAGCGTGTAGGTGAACTTGTAGACCTTGGTGTCGGTGTTCGTCGTCGGCGCGAAGCTGCCGACGCCGCTGCCGAAGGCCGTCTTCGTCGAGGCCATGTTCGACAGCGTGCCCGAGTAGATCGTCGTGCCGGAGAAGCCCGTGCAGCTCGAGAACGTGCCGCCGCTGCCCTCCTCGACGACGAGGTCGACGTACGGGGCGAGCGTGCCCGACGACGACGCGACGTAGAGCTTGACGTTCGCGGCGACGTTCCCGGTGTAGCTCACCTTGATGCACTTGCTGCCGGTGGAGCCGGGCACGAGTCCGGTCGCGTTGAAGAGCGCCGTCCCGGAGTCGTCGTCGCTGATGGTCACGGCGCCGGCGGTCCAGTTGTTGGCCCCGTTGTTCGTCGTCGACGTGAACGCGGCGTTGGTGCCCTGCCACACGAAGGCCCCGGAGCCGAGCAGACCTGCGACGACCGCCGCTGCGACGGCGACCGCTCCGGTGCGCCGGCGCGACGATCCGCTCATCGTGCTCCCCTCCTTCTCCCGTCCGCGCACCCTCCTGGCGCAACGGTCCGACACTGCTCCTATCGGCAGGCGCGGCCGGGAGTTCAGCAGGCAGGCCCCAGGACGCAGCAGGAACGCCCGGACGGGTGACCCCCTCACCCGGACGGGCGTCTCAAGGGTTCCGGCGATCCGGTCGATGAGCAGGACAGCCACGGACGGCTGCACCAGCGCGCACGGATCCTCGCAACGCGCGCCCCAGGGAGAGGTCCACCGCATGCCGTCCAGCCGCGTCGCCCGGCTCGCCGTACCCATCATCGTGGTGCTCGTCGTCATCATGATGGTCGTCCCGCTGCCGGCAGCGCTGCTCGACCTGCTCATCGCGGCGAACATCGCGATGAGCCTCGTGGTCCTCCTCGTGGCCATGCAGGTGCGCAAGCCGCTGGACTTCGCGGTCTTCCCGACGATCGTCCTCGTCGGCACGATCCTGCGCCTGGCGCTCAACGTCTCCTCGACCCGGCTCGTGCTCCGCGACGGCTACGCCGGCAAGGTCATCGAGGCGTTCGGCCACATCGTCATCGGCGGCTCGCTCGTCATCGGTCTCGTCGTCTTCGCGATCCTCGTGATCATCCAGCTGACCGTCGTCACCAACGGTGCGGCCCGGGTCGCGGAGGTCGGCGCCCGCTTCACCCTCGACGCGATGCCCGGCAAGCAGATGGCGATCGACGCCGACCTCAACTCCGGCCTCATCGACGAGGACGAGGCGCGCCGCCGCCGCAAGGAGGTCTCCGCGGAGGCCGACTTCTACGGCGCCATGGACGGTGGCACGAAGTTCGTCAAGGGCGACGCGGTCGCCGCCGTCATCATCACCCTCGTCAACCTCGTCGGCGGCTTCGCGATCGGCATGCTCCAGAAGGGCATGGCCCCGGGCGAGTCGATCCAGACCTACAGCCTCCTCACCGTCGGCGACGGGCTCGTCTCGCAGATCCCCGCGCTGCTCATGTCCGTCGCGACGGGCGTCATCGTCACCCGCTCGACGGGCGAGGGGGACGTCGGCAACGACCTCGTGCGGCAGCTCTCCCGGCACCGCGAGGCGCTGCGCATCGGCGGCCTGGCGCTCGTCGGCCTGTGCTTCGTGCCGGGGATGCCGAAGATCCCGTTCCTCATCGCCGGCGGCGGGCTGCTCGTGGCGGCCTTCCGGACGCCGCCGCCGGACGACATCGGCGGGGCCCCGGGCACGATCCCCGGCCAGATCGCGCTGCCCGCGGCCCCCGGCCCCGGCGACAACCCCGCGCCGGACCCCATCACCGAGTCGCTGCGCGTCGACCCGCTCGAGCTGCTCCTCGCCCCCGACCTCATCGACCTCGTCGACCCGGCCCGCGGCGGCGACCTGCTCGACCGGGTCCGGGCGCTGCGCCGCAAGACCGCGCTCGACCTCGGCATCGTGCTGCCGCCGGTGCGCACCCGGGACGGCGCGATGCTGGCCCCCGGCACCTACGAGATCCGGATCGGCGGCGTGACGGCGGCGGCCGGCGAGGCGCCGCCCGGCCACATCCTCGCCATCGGCGACGCGCCGGACATGCTCCCCGGACGGCGCACGACCGAGCCGGTCTTCGGCCTGCCCGCCGTGTGGGTCGCGCTGGAGAACCGCGCCACCGCGGAGGTCGTCGGCGCGACGCTCGTCGAGCGGGCCGCGGTCGTCACGACCCACCTCGCCGAGATGGTCCGCCGGCACGCGAGCCGGCTGCTCTCCCTGGACGACGTCCGCGAGCTCGTCGACGTCCTCAAGACCGAGCGGCCCACGACCGTCGAGGAGCTCGTCCCCGGGCTGCTGCCCCTCGCCAGCGTCCAGCGGGTGCTCCAGGGGCTCCTCGACGAGCAGGTCTCGATCCGCGACCTCGGCCGGGTGCTCGAGGGCGTCGGCCAGCGGGCCCGCTCCACCCAGGACCCGGACGCGCTCCTCGAGTCCGCCCGCGCGGCCCTCGGACCGGCCCTGACCTCCCCGTACCTCACCGAGGGCACGCTGCACGCGGTCACCCTCGACCCGGGCGTCGAGACCGAGTGCGCCGAGGCGATGCGGGCCGGCGAGCAGGGCGTCGTCCTGGCCCTGGACCCCCGGTCGGCGAGCCGGATCGTCCAGGATCTGGCCTCTCTCGTGACCCAGGCGGAGAACAACGGCCTCACCCCGGTCCTGCTCGTGGCGGGACCACTTCGACTACCGCTTCGCCGGTTACTGCGTGGCAGCCTTCCCACACTGCCTGTGATCGGCTTTGCTGAGACCTCGGGGGTGCCGTCGATCGAGACCATCGGACAGGTGAGCCGTGGCCACGAACTTGCTGCTTGAGGGGGACGACCTCGAGGCGTTGCTCCTGCGGGCAGCGGCCGAGGGCGGCGCGAACGCGCGCATCCTCCGCGCCGAGAAGGTCCGCCAGGGCGGCTTCATGGGCTTCTTCGCCCGGGAGCACTTCGAGGTCGCGGTCGAGATCCCGGACGCGGTGCAGGTGCAGGACCCGGACGGCACAGCCGCCGCCGGGGCCGTCGGCACGCCCGCGGAGCGTCGTCCCGGGCAGCAGGAGGCCGGTCCGCAGGGTCGCCAGCAGGACCGCCAGCAGGGTCAGCAGCCGGGCCGGCAGCCGCAGGGTCGGCCGCCCGGCCGTCCGGTGCGGGCCTACGACGAGGCGGACGACGAGCAGGTCGCCGCGCTCGTCGCCGCGCTCTCGCAGGACCGCACCCCCGAGCCGGGGATGCTCGCCGCCGAGGGCCTCCTCGGCCTGGCCGACCGCGTGAGCGCCGCCGAGCGCGCCGCCGCCGGTGGGACCGCCGGTCGCCCCGCCGGCCCCGACGACAGCGTCGACGTCCGCAGCGGCCCGCCGAACGCCCTCGCCGGCGCCCGGGCCCGCTCCGCGTTCGAGCGCTACCTGCCGCAGTCCTCCCCGGCCCCCAGCGAGCCCGAGGCCGGGGCCGGTGGCCCGGCCTCCGGCTGGTGGGCCGGCGTCCCGACCCCGGCGCACGGCATCGCCGCGCTCAGCGCGGCCAACGGCATCGACGGCGTCGTGCCGTGGACCGAGCCGGTCGCGGCGGCCGCCGCCCGGGCCGTCGACGAGCGGATCGCCGCCGACCGGGCCGACGCGGCCCAGGCGGACGCCGAGCGCGCCTTCGCCGAGGAGCAGGCCGCCGCCGAGGCGGTCATCCGGGCCGCCGTCGAGAGCCGGCGGGCCGGACGTCGGAGCGCAGGG
>NZ_MWLN01000002.1 GCF_002198655.1 Kineosporia sp. A_224 | reverse complement strand
TCCCTGCCGGCCCCGTCGGCGGCGCAGGGGTCCGCGCGGACACCGCCGCCGGCGGCGGCCGCGCGCGACGTCTCCGCCCCGGAGCCGTTCGTGCCCGCGTTCCTCGGGCTGCCGTCCGGGGGCCGGGCACCGGTCGAGCGGGCCGGCACCGCGGACGACGGGTCGCTCGCCGTCCCGGCCGACCCGTCGCGGGTCGGCTGGTGGACCGGTGGTGCGCGCGTCGGCGACCCGTTCGGCAGCATCGTGCTGGCCGGCCACATCGACTCGCGCAGCTACGGCGTCGGGGTGCTCGCCGAGCTCACCCGGGTGCGTCCCGGGCAGCGGGTGACCGTCGGTGCCGGGGACCGGAGCGTGACCTTCCGGATCACCCAGGTCCGCGAGGTGCCCAAGGCCCGGCTCGTCTCGGGCACGGACGCGTTCTCCCAGACCGTCGCGCCGCGCCTGGTGCTCATCACCTGCTCGGGCCCCTTCGACCCGGTGCGGCGGGCGTACGAGGACAACCTCGTCGTCGTCGCGACGCCCGAGACCTGACGCACGGGCGACGACGGGGCACGCTCCGACGCCGGCGGCGGCGCCGACGCCCTGTCGGGCCCGTGGGCGATGATGTCCGGGCGATGAGAACCCGGGCGAGCGTGCTGCACGTCGACCTCGACGCGTTCTTCGCGGCGGTCGAGCAGCGGGACAAGCCGTCGCTGCGGGGCCGGCCGGTCGTCGTCGGCGGGGTCGGCGGGCGCGGGGTCGTCGCGACGTGCAGCTACGAGGCGCGGGCGTACGGCGTCCGGTCGGCGATGTCGACGGTCGAGGCCCGGGCCCGCTGCCCGCACGCCGCCTACCTCTCCCCGCGGTTCGACGCCTACCGCGCTGCGTCGTCCGTCGTCATGGCGGTGCTGCGCGAGGTGAGCGGGCTCGTCGAGCAGGTGAGCATCGACGAGGCGTACCTCGACCTCGACGTGCCGCCGGAGGGCGAGCCCGGCCCGCCGGCCGGCGGCACCGACCCGTCCGCGGCCGCCGCGTGGCTCAAGGCTCAGATCCACGAGCGGACGGAGCTCACGGCGTCCGTCGGGGTCGGCAGCAGCAAGCTCGTCGCGAAGATCGCCTCCGACCTCGAGAAACCCGACGGCCTCGTCGTCGTCGCGCCCGGCACCGAGGCCGACGTGCTGGCCCCGATGTCCATCCGTGCGCTGCCGGGGATCGGCCCGGCGACCCAGGCGCGGCTGGAGTCGATGGGGATCCGCACCGTGGGTGACCTCGCCCGGTCCGACGAGCTGACCCTGGTGCCGCTGCTCGGCCGGTCGGCGGGCACCGGCCTGCTCGCCCTCGCGAACGCCCGGGACGACCGGCCCGTCGTCGCCGAGCGCGACGCCAAGTCGGTCTCCCACGAGCAGACGTTCGCCACCGACGTGACGGACAAGCGGCTCCTGCGCGACCACCTGCTCGTCATGGTCGGCAAGGTGGTCCGCCGCCTCGTCGCGGAGAAGCTCACGGCACGGACGGTCGTCCTCAAGACCCGCACGCACGACTTCGCGACCCACACCCGGTCGACGACGCTGCCGCACCCCACGGACGACGAGCGGCTCGTCCGGCGGTGCGCCCTCACCCTGCTCGACGGGCTCGACGCGGCGGACGGCGTCCGGCTGCTCGGCGTCGGTGTCGCCGGCCTGTCCACCTTCGCCCAGGCCGACCTGCTCGCCGACATCGACGACGCGGACGACGTCACGCCCGCTGTGCCGGACGCCCCGGACGCCGACCGGGCGGACGACACCGACCCGCTCCACGACGCCCTCTTCGGGCCGGTGCCGGACCGGCAGTGGCGGCCCGGGCAGGACGTCGTCCACCCGGCGTACGGCGCCGGCTGGGTGTGGGGCAGCGGGCGCACGGTCGTCACGGTCCGGTTCGAGGGTCCTGCGACGGGCCCGGGCCCGGTCCGCTCGTTCGCCCTCGACGACCCGGACCTGCGGCCGGCGGAGCCGCCGCCGTGGCCGCGGTGACCGCTGCCCGAGGCGCTGCGAGCCGGCAGCCCAGGACCACCACGAGCGGCCAGACCGCCTGCGCGCCCGCGGCGGCGCGTTCGGCGAGCCCGAGCCGGTCGCCGGCCCCGAAGAGCTCGAGGCCGAACCAGCCGACGAGGCCGAGGAGGAGCCCGGCGGCCGCCAGCCGGACCGGCCGCCGGAGCGGGAACGGCGCCCGGGGTGCGCGGTCGCGCCGCGGCGGCAGGGCCGGCCAGACCGCGAGGGCGACGAAAGCGGTCGTGGCGAAGGCCGTGTGCGCGGCCGACCCGCCGTCCGCCGGCAGCGGGGCCGCCGCGACTCCGAGCGTGGCCAGACCACCGAGCCCGAGGGCGGCCCGGCCGGCGCGCGGCGCCGTCCGCAGCGCTGCCGAGGTCGTGAGATGGCAGAGCCCGACCCCGACGAGCGCGGCGGTCATGATGCCGCGCCGGGTCGCGCCGAGCCCCGCGAGGGCACTGATCGTCTCGCGGACCGGGTCGAACCCGCCGGGCTGCAGGGCCGCCGCCCAGGTCCAGCCGCCGACGAGGAGGACCGGCGCCGCCGCGGCGGAAACGAGCCCCCACCAAGGGATCCCGGTGGGTCGACGTACCGCGCCCGGCCGCATCCGCACAGCCTAGACGGCGGCCCGCCGGGGCTGCGCGGCCCGGGTCACTCGACGGGGCTCGGTGCGCGGGTGTACTCGGCGAGGACGCGGCTGACCTCGAGGCCCGCCTCCTGCAGGGCCGCGAGGTCCTCGGCGGTGTACTCCTCGGGCTGCCGGCCCAGCACGCAGTGCGCGCCGAGGACCTGGCCGGACGAGCCGGTCAGCGGGACGCCGCAGTAGCTCGCGATGCCGTCCTGCGTGACGAGCGGGTTGTCCTGCTGCCGGGGGTCGCGCGTGGCGTCCTCGACGACGTACGGCCTGCCGCTGAGCACGGCGTTCGCGCAGAAGGACCACTCGACGGGAGTCCCGCCGGCGGCGGCCATCCAGCCGTCGAGGCCGTCGCTGCCGGCGATGAGCTGCACGGAGTCGAGCACGAGGGTGATGAGGCTGACCGTCGCGCCGAGCTGCTCGCGGGTGTGGCGGGCGATGGCGTCGAGGCGGGCCCGCAGGACCGGGTCGTCGAGGTCGATGCGTGCGAGCTCGCGCAGCCGGTCCGGGTCGGCGAGGAGGCGCATGGTGACCTCTTCGGCGGTCGGGGCGGGCTGCTCGGGG
>NZ_MWLN01000199.1 GCF_002198655.1 Kineosporia sp. A_224 | reverse complement strand
GGGGAGAGCAGCGGCTGCCCGACCCCGAACGACGCCCAGTCGACGGCGAGGTCGAGCAGGGCGGTCTCGGCGGCGGTGAAGGCCGCGCGCCGGTCGTGCACGGCGGCGAGGACGCCGTCCGCGTCGGCCCGGCAGCGGGCGGCCATGGCGCGGACGACGTCCGGGGCGGCGCCACCGGGGCCCGTGCGGGTGGCGACCACCGCGGCCGCGTCGAGGACGCCCGCGAGGTCGGTGCCGGCCAGCCCGAGCGGGGATCCCGTCACGGCCGTCGCGGCCGTGTCGAGCATGTCGCCGGTGAGGTCGCGACCCGCCAGGCCCGCGGCGGCCGCGGTGCGGACGGCGGCCCCGACGACCTCGTACGCCGTCCGGTAGTCGAGCCCGCAGGTCGTCATGACGTGCTCGGCGAGGTCGGTCGCCTGCGTGAAGGACGCGTCGAGGGCCCGGCGCATCGCCGGGGCGTCGACCTCGACGCCGGCGACGACCCCGGCCATGAGCCGGGTCGCCCGGGTGGCCAGCGACAGGGCCCGCGGCACCTCGCCGTACGCGAAGATCATCCCGTCGCTGCGGGCCGACGGCGTCCGGCAGACCGTGAGCAGCCCGGTGAGCCGGCCGATGAGGATGCCGGCCTCGCCGCGGACCATCGACAGCGCGTACGGGTTCCGCTTCTGCGGCATCATGACGCTGCTGCGCGAGTGCCCGTCGGCGAGCTGCAGCCAGCCGTACTCGTTGCTCGCCCAGATCTCGAGGTCCTCGGCGAGCTTGCTCAGCGTCGTCACGAGGCTCGTCGCGGAGGCCAGCGCGGAGACCATCCCGTCGGTCGCCCACATCGCGTCCCGGGTGTGCTCCAGGATCCCGTCGAACCCGAGCAGGTTGCTGACCCGCTGCCGGTCGTACGGCAGCCGGCCACCGTTGACGCTGCCCACGCCGCCGGCGCTGCGGTTCAGGGCCGCCAGGTCCGCCTGCAGCCGCTCGACGTCCCGCAGGACGGGGTAGGCGAAGGCGAGGAGGTAGTGCCCGAAGGTCGAGGGCTGCGCGTGCTGGAGGTACGTCTGGTCGGCGAGGTAGGTCTCGGCATGGGCGTCGGCCTGGTCGGCGACGGCACGCACGAACCCGGCGGCGGCCCCGACGAGCTCGAGCAGGTCGGTGCGCAGCCGCAGCCGCAGCGCCACCCGGACCGCCTCGCGCCGGGTGCGGGCGACGTGCAGCCAACCGGCGTCGTCGCCGATCCGGGCGGCGAACACGCGCTCCCGGCAGTTGTACGTCTCGCCGTGGACCGGGTCGTAGCCGAACGCCTCGACCGGCGTCGCGTGCGCCTCGAGGAGGACGGCGAACAGCCGGGCCGCCGCGTCCGCCGGGACGAGGTGCTGCTCGGTGAGGACGACGAGGTGCGCGAGGTCGGCCAGGTCGATGCCCTCGTGGAGCAGCGGCGCGTCGGCGACCTCGATCGCGAAGCCGCCCTCGACGAGCTCCGGGGCGTACTTCCCGAGCCGGCCGGTCACAGGCCCTCCCGGGCGAGCCCGGCGAGGAACGCGGTCGTGCGGGCCGAGGTGCCGTCGTCCGGCGCACCGGCCGGGCCGAGCCCGAACGGGGTCGCCCAGAGCTCGGTCGTGCCGGCGTCCGCGTACGCGCGCAACTGCCGGGCGACGTCCTCCTCGGTGCCGACGACCGCGACGTCCGCGACGTGCTCGACGCTCTGGCGGGCCATGAGGCGCTGGTAGTTCTCCAGACCCGCGTACCGGGCGAAGACGGTGCCGGCGGCCTCGCGGGCGGCCGCCCGCGACGCGTCGTCGTCCCCGCAGACCGCGACCGGGATCGCGGCCACGAGCCGCGGCGACGGGCGGCCGGCGCCCTCGGCCGAGGCACGCAGCCGGGGGCCGATGTCGGAGGCGAGGCCGTGCGGGGTCGCGAGCCAGGTCACGGTCCCGTCGGCGAGCTCGCCGGCGGCGGCGACCATGAGCGGGCCGAGGCCGCCGACGACGACGCTCACCGGGCTCGTCCCGGGGACGCCGAACCCGCCGTCGACGCTGAAGTGCTCGCCGCGGTAGGTCACCGATCCCTCGCGCAGCAGCGGGACGAGCACCGAGAGGTACTCGCGCATGTGCGCCGCGGGGGAGGTGTACGGCAGGCCGAAGAGCCCCTCGACCACCGGCTTGTGCGAGACCCCGACGCCGAGGGTGAGCCGGCCGCCGCAGAGCGACTGGACGGTGGCCGCGGCCTGGGCGAGCGCGTGCGGGTGCCGCGGGTAGGTTGGGACGACGCCGACGCCGAGGTCGATCGTCGAGGTCCGGCTGCCGGCGACGGCGAGGACGCTCAGCGCGTCGATGCCGCGCGACAGGTGCACCGTCCACGCCGAGCCGAAGCCGGCCGCCTCGGCGTCGCACGCCTGCTGGGCGACCTCCGCCGGGAGCAGGGGTCGTCCGACGAGCTCGGCGCCGATGCCGATCGCGATCCTCACCGGGTCAGCATCCGGTCCGGTACGGCCCTTCGGGCATGTCCCGCACGGACGAAGATGCCCCCGGGGCTTGTCCGCGCGGGCCCGGGACCGCGCAGGTCAGGCGACCGGCGCGACCCGGCGGTGGTCGAGGGCACGGTGCACCGCGGCGACGACCTTCGCGGCGCTCGGGGAGACCTCCGCCTCGAGCTCCTTGGCGACCGGCAGCGGGACGTTGCCGCCGCTGACCCGCAGCACCGGCGCCCGCAGGTCGCCGAACGCCTCCTCGGCGACGAGGGCGGCCACCGCGGCGCCCCAGCCGAGCTGGCCGGGGTT
Organism: Kineosporia sp. A_224; assembly: GCF_002198655.1. GTDB lineage: Bacteria > Actinomycetota > Actinomycetes > Actinomycetales > Kineosporiaceae > R-H-3. Next base: position 201,441 of record NZ_MWLN01000199.1, on the reverse strand, counting down.
CTCCTCGACGACGACGAGCCGGCCGGTCCGCCCGACGGACTCCAGCACCGTCGCGGCGTCGAGCGGGACGAGGCAGCGCAGGTCGATCACCTCGGCCTCCACGCCCGCGGCGGCGAGGTCGGCCGCGGCCGCCAGGCACATCGGCACGGTCGCGGCGAGGCCGACGAGCGTCACGTCGGCGCCGGAGCGGCGGACCCCCGCCCGCCCGAGCGGGACGACGTGGTCGCCGTCCGGCACCTCGCCGCGCACGCCGTACAGCGCCTTGTGCTCGAAGACGAGGACCGGGTCGTCGCTGCGCACCGCGGCGGCGAGCAGCCCGACGGCGTCGCCGGGGGTCGACGGGCAGGCGATCTTCAGGCCGGGCACGCACATCGCCCAGTTCTCGGTGGCCTGGCTGTGCTGGGCGCCGAAGCCGATCCCGCCGCCGTTCGCCGAGCGGATGACGAGCGGCAGGGTCAGCCGGCCCGCGCTCATGTACCGGGCCTTGGCGATCTCGTTGACGACGCCGTCCCAGCACGTCGCGTAGAAGTCGCTGAACATGATCTCGGCGACCGGGCGCAGGCCGCCCATCGCAGCGCCCATCGCGGCCCCGACGATCGCTTGCTCGGAGATCGGGGTGTCCCGCACCCGCACCGGGCCGAACCGCTCGAAGAGCCCCTTCGTCGTCTTGAAGACCCCGCCCGCGCGCAGGTCCTCCCCGATGAGGACGACGGTCGGGTCCCGGTCCATCTCCCGGGCCAGGCCGGCCGCGACCGCCTCCCGGTACGTCAGCTCCGCCACGTGCTGCTCCCGTCGCTCCAGACGTCGGTCCAGGCGTCCGCGGCATCCGGCCGCGGCGCTTCCTGGGCCCGGCGGGCGATCGCCGCCACCTGTTCGCGGACCTCCGGCATGACGGCCTCGTACACCGCCGGGTCGCCGCCGCGCGCGACGGCGGCGTCCCGGTGCACGGCGAGCGGGTCGCGGGCCTTCCACGCCTCGACCTCGCCGAGGGGCCGGTACGCGGCCGGGTCGGCGACCGAGTGGCCGCCGTGCCGGTAGGTCCGCGCCTCGACGAGCACCGGGCCCTCGCCGCGGCGGGCGGTCGCGACGGCCGCGACGGCGACCTCCCGGACCGCGCTCACGTCGTTGCCGTCGACGGTGATCGCCGGCAGCCCGTAGGCGGCCGCGCGGTCCGCCGCGGGGTAGGTCACCGGGACGACGGTCTCGATCGGGGTGTACTCCATGTACCCGTTGTTCTCGCAGACGAAGACGACGGGCAGGTGCCAGACGGCAGCGAGGTTGAGCGCCTCGTGGAACGCGCCGATGTTCGTCGCGCCGTCGCCGAAGAAGCAGGCGGTGACCCGGTCCTCGCCGAGCACCTGGCTCGCCCAGCCGAGCCCGGCCGCGACCGGGAGGTGGGCGCCGATGATCGCGTGCGACCCGAGGTAGCCGTGCTCGACGCTGAGGACGTGCATCGAGCCGCCCTTGCCGCCGCAGACGCCCCCGGCGCGGCCGAGCAGCTCGAGCATCATGCCGTCGGGCGGGGTGCCGCGGACGAGCGCGTGGTGGTGGCCGCGGTAGGTGCCGATCGAGCGGTCCTGGGGGCCGAGCGCCGCGCCGACCCCGACCGCGACGGCCTCGTGCCCGAGCGCGAGGTGCGCCGGGCCGCGGACCTGGCCCTGCTTGTAGAGGGTCTCGACACGTTCCTCGAAGGCCCGGACGAAGGCCATGGCCCGGTACAGGCGCAGATCCTGATCGGCCGGCGCCAGGTCCCGCAGGTCGTCCGCGGTGAGACCCTCGTTCCGGTCCGGCGTCGGGTGCTCGCCACGCGCGGCGCCGGAGGCGGCCTGCCCGGCTGATGTGTCGGTGGACATCGGCAACCCCTCTGCGTCGTCACCAGAGGGGAACGGTAGGCAGCGGTGCGGGCCGCCCGACTCGTCCCGGGCGGCCAGTCTTCGGCCGCCGGGTTGCCCGTGGGGGACGAGCGCCGCTCAGCCCGCCAGCACTGCGGAGGCGAGCTTCCGGGCCCGCTCGCAGCCGGCCGTCTCGTCCAGCAGGTCGGCGGTGGAGCCGTCAGGCGTGCCCCCGACGCTGGCGTAGACCAGGTCGTCGCCGGAACGGACCAGGATGCCGACGGTCCCCGTGAGGCCCAGCGAGGTGCAGAAGGCCTCGTCGCCGATGCCCTCGACGGCCGTGCCGTAGTACGGCGACGTCTCGACCGTCGTGCTCGTCCCCTCGCCGTCGTCGGTGCTGGACACGACGACCCCCTTGGCCTGCTTCACCTCGGCCCGGAACCGGGCCGCGGCGTCGCCGCCACGGACGACCGCGACGCGCACGAGAAGGGCGCCCGAGTCCTCGGCGGACGCCGACCCCCAGCAGGACGGCGCGTCCGCCAGCACCCGCGCGTCGATGATCCCCGACACCAGACCGCCCAGCCCGGTGCCCTTCTCCAGGGTGATCGGCGTCCCGAGCGCCTCGCTGACGACGGCGTCGGACGTGATCTCGCAGCTGCCGGGCTCGACGAAGTCCGTGGCCTTGTTCCCGAGCCACCGGACGCCGAGGACGACGGCGACCACGACCACGACGCCGAGGACGAGGAGGACGCCGCCCGCGACGAGCGCGACCTTGCCGCAGCCGCTCATGCCGGGCGACGGCGGCACGGGTCCGGCGGCGTGCGGCTGGTACTGGGCCGGCTGGTACTGCGCCGGTGGGTTCTGGGCCGGGTGCTGGGGTGCCGCGTACTGGGGGGCCTGGTACTGAGGTGCCTCGTACTGAGGTGCCTGGTACTGGGGCGGCCGGGCGGCCTCCGGGGCCTCCTGAGCGGGCGGGTAGTACCGACCGTCGGAGGCCAGCCACCAGCCCGGGCCCTGCGGTTGCTCGCTCATCGGTCCCTCTCGCCGGGCCGCCCCTCTGGCTGCCGCAACGGCGGCAGAGGTTACACGAGGTGCCGGTGGCGCGAGCGACCTCCCGCTCAGCCGCCCGCGGCCTCCGGGACGACCCCGGGCAGCTCGATCGTGTGCGCCGTGTGGCGGACCTTCGCCGACAGGTACCCCGCGTTGGCCGCGGACAGGTGCACCCGCGTCGGGACGCGCTCGATGACCTCGACGCCGTACGCCTCGAGCTGCGCCGCCTTGTCGGGGTTGTTGCTGAGGAGGGCGACCCGGGGCGCCCCCAGCGCGTGGAGCATCTGGGCGGCCGCGGCGTAGTCGCGCTCGTCGTCCGCGTGCCCGAGGCTGCGGTTGGCCGCGTAGGTGTCGAGGCCGTCGTCCTGGAGGGCGTAGGCGTCGAGCTTGGCGTAGAGCCCGATGCCGCGGCCCTCCTGGCGCAGGTAGAGGACGAACCCGCCGACCTCGGTCACCCGCTCGAGCGCCTCGCGCAGCTGCGGGCCGCAGTCGCAGCGCAGCGAGCCGAGGACGTCGCCGGTGAGGCACTCCGAGTGCGCCCGCACGAGCGTGCCCCGGCCGACGGCCGCCGCGCGGCGCAGCGAGCGCTGCCAGTCGCCGAGGCCGAGGGCGAGGTGCTCCTTGCCGTCGACGAGACCGTCGAACGTGAACACGTCCGCCCGCGTTTCATAGCCGTCGGGTGCACGCAGCGGCACGGTCACCCGCCGCCGGACGGCGGCCTCGGGAGGGGTCTGCCCGTGGGTGGCGGTCCGGGTCTCGGGGGTGCCCGGCAGGGGCAGCGGGTCGGCCATCGGCGTCCTGTCCTCGGATCGGGAAGTGGTCACGGCAGCAGGGAGCGGCCGGGGCCGGCGCGGGGCGAGCAGCCCCGCCGCGACGGTGGGAGCCGGGCGGCGGGCGGGAGGACAGGACCGTGGGAGAGCGACCGTACGTCGTGCTCAGCTGCAGCACGTCCATCGACGGCTGCCTCGACGACGCCTCGTCGCAGCGGCTCATGCTGTCGAACGACGCGGACTTCGACCGGGTCGACGCGACCCGGGCCGGCTGCGACGCGATCATGGTCGGGGCGAGGACGGTGCGCCGGGACAACCCGCGCCTGCTCGTGCGCTGCCCGGACCGGCGGGCGCAGCGGCTGGCGCGGGGGGTGCCCGAGACGCCCGCGAAGGTCGTGCTCACCGGCCGCGGCTGCCTCGACCCGGACGCCGCCTTCTTCACGTGCGGGGACGCCGAGCGGCTCGTCTACGCCGCGTCGCCCGGCTTCGGCACGGCGCGCGAGCGGCTCGGGGCGCGGGCCACGGTGCTCGACGCGGGCGACCCCGTCGACCTCGGGCTCGTCCTCGCCGACCTCTACGAGCGCGGCGTCGAGCGGCTGATGGTCGAGGGCGGGCAGACGATGCACACGCAGCTCATCGGGGAGGGGCTCGCCGACGAGCTGCACCTCTCCGTGGCGCCGCTGTTCGTCGGTGAGGCGCAGGCGCCGCGGCTGCTCGGGGCGGGCCGGTTCCCGCAGGACCGGGGCAGGCGCGCACTGCTCGCGGAGGTGCGCCAGATCGGGGACGTCGTGCTGCTCCGGTACGGGCTGTCGGAGCGGTTCGACCGCGAGGCCCTGGCGGGCTGACCGGGCCGTCATCGGGCGACCAGGTCCGCGACCGGCGTGCCGTCCGGTGCCGCGGCCGACGGGGCGGGCCGCAGCCGCCGGGCGACGAGGACGACGGCACCCGGCAGGCTCGAGACGAGGACGCACACCCCGAAGGCGACGGAGGCGCTGACGCCCTGGGCGGCCCCGAGCCCGGCCGCGCCGAAGGCCCACGCGGCCGCACCCTCGCGCGGTCCCCAGCCGCCGACGTTGAGCGGCAGCGACATCGCCACGAACGCGACGAGGGCGAGCGGGACGACCCGGCCGACCGGCGCGTCCACCCCGGCCGCGCGGGCGGCGACGACGAAGGTCGCGACGAAGCCGGCGAGGGCGACGAGGGACGTGCCGAGGACGACGGCGACCGCGCCGGCGCCGACCACGACCCGGGCCCGGTCGCCGACCGCCCGCGAGCGGGACCGCAGCGCGACCAGCGCGCCGGCGCCGACGACGACCGCGACGAGCAGCCCGGCCGCCACCCAGGACCGGGGCACGGGCAGCAGGGCCGGGCCGGCCGCCACGAGCCAGACCGCGGTCGCGGCGACGAGGACGACGAGCCCCACGCCGCGCTCGACGGCGACGGCCGCGGCGGCCCGCCGCAGGTCGCGGGCGTCCCGGCCGTGCCGGACGGCCCGGTCGACGTCCCCGAGGACGCCCCCCGGCAGCACGGCGTTGAGGAAGACCGCGCGGTAGTAGTCCGCGGTCGCCGTCCGCAGGTCCAGCGCGAGACCGGCGCCGCGGGCGACCGCGGTCCAGCGCCAGGCGCAGGCGGTCGTCGTCACGGCGCCCAGCCCGAGCGCGGCGAGCAGGGTCGGGGCGTCGACGGCCGCGACGCCGTCGAGGAACGGGCGGCCGCCGAGCCGGAGCAGCAGCGCGGCGAGGACGGCGAGCCCGGCGAGCGTCCCGAGGTGCGGACGCACGGCACGCAGGGCCGTCGCGGTGACGCGCATGCCCGCCTCCCTCGCCCCGTCGTGGCCCGTCCGGTCCGTCCCGGGCCCCGGCCCGCGGACCCTCACCCGTCGATACGTGCGGGCGGTCGCCCCCGTTCACCCCGGGGCCGGGCCAGCAGGTCCGCGTGGTGGACGGTGACGTGCAGAGTGCCCGCCCGGGCGGCCGCGGCCCGCCGGTCCAGGTACTCCGCCGGGGCGACGCCGGGGCTGTGCTCGGCCGCCGCACCGGCCCAGCCGTCGAACCAGGCGGCGGCGAGCCCGCCGTCCGCGCCACCGAGCCGCCACGGGCTCGGCCGGACCCGGACGTCGTACCCGTGCCGGTCGAAGGCCGCCGCGGCGACCTCGACCGCGGCGGGACCGAGCAGGGTGCGCCCGGCGACGGGACGCCGCTGGTGGGCGTTGAACGCGGCCTCGACGACGACGTCGAGCGGGTCCGGCGGCACCAGGTCCACGCGGCCGAGCACCGACAGCGTGACGAGGGCCGGGCACCCGGCCCCGGCCACCGCGGCGACGACGGCCTCGACCTCGCCCGCGGTGAGGACGTCGAGCAGCGCCGAGGCGGTCACGAGGTCGGCACCGGCGAGGTCACGGGCGGTCAGCGCGCCCAGCACCCCGCGCCGGGGCTCGACCGTGACCGTCGCGCCCCCGGGCGCGATGCCGGGCCGGGACGCCGCGAGGGCGAGCAGCGCCGGGTCACGGTCGTGGAGCACCCAGTGCTGCGGACCGGGCAGCAGCGGGGCGAGCCACCGGCCCATCGAGCCGCTGCCGCAGCCGAGGTCGTGGACGACGACCGGGGTGCCGGCCGGGCGGCGCCCGGCGCGGACGGCCGCCCCGAGCGCGGCCGCGGCGGCGTCGGCGAGGTCGCTCGCGCGGGCCGCCGCGTCGGCGGGCTCGCGGAGGGCGAGCCAGTCGGGGGAGTAGGTCGTGGGGTCGGCGCCTTCGCCGTCCGGTCCGGGGGCGCTCACGGTGTCCTCCGGTCGACGAGGGCGGCGGCGAGCCGGCGGGCGGTGCCGTCCCAGCCGGGCAGCCCGGCGCCGCGGACGGCCGCCCGGGCCCGCAGCACCGTCCGCAGGGCGGGGTCGTCGAGCCAGCGGCGCAGGGCGGCGGTGAGCGCGGGCACGTCCCCGGGCGGGACGAGCAGGCCGGGCCGGTCGCCGTCCGGGGTCGTGCCGAGCGCCTCCGGGACGCCGTCCACGTCGCTCGCGAGGACCGGCACCCCGCGTGCGAGGGCCTCGGTGACGACCATCCCGTACGGCTCCGCGTGCGACGGGAGCACGAGCAGGTCGGCGGCGGCGTAGGCGGCGTCGAGGTCGGCGCCGGCGAGCGGGCCGACGAGGCGGACCCGGTGCTCCCAGCCGTGCCCGGCGAGCGTGCTCCGCAGCGCGCTCACGTGGTCGGCGTCCCCGGGCGGGCCGACGCACTCGAGCGTCCACGGCACGACGGGGTCGAGCGCGGCGAGCGCCGCGAGGAGCACGTCCTGGCCCTTGCGCGGTGTCAGCGACGCGACGCAGAGCAACCGGCCGCCGTGCAGTGACGGCTCCGCGGCCGGGCCGCGGTCGACCCCTGGCGGAGCGACCGCGACGGCCCCGGCGGGCAGGCCGTGGAGCGCCTCGACCCGGGCCGCCGTCGCCGTGCTCGTCGCGACGACGACGGTCGCGGCGTGCAGGGCGCGGCGCTCCCGCGCGGCGAGGGTCGCGGCCTGGTCCGGCGGCCGCCCGGTCTCGTCACCGAGCGGCAGGTGCACGACGACGGCGAGCCGCAGCCGCTGCGCCTCGGCGGCCAGCGGGCCGGGCGCGCCGCAGCCGACGAGGCCGTCGACGAGCACGGTGCCGCCGTCCGGCACAGCGGCGAGCAGTGCCGCGAGCCGCTGCTCGTCGTCCGCCGTCGGCTGCGGCCAGCCGCCCGCGACGTCGTGCCGCCGGACGGCGACGCCGAGCCGGCCGAGCGCCTCGACCACCCGCAGGTCGTACGTGTTGCCGCCGCTCGGCGTCCGCGGGTCGTCGACGCCGGCCGGCACGACGACGACGAGGCCGCCGCCGGCCGCGAGCCGGGCGAGGGCCGCATCGACCGTCACGGCGAGCGTCACAGCGACCGTTCGTAGCTCGCCCAGGCGATGTGCGACTCGTGGAGCGTGACGACCAGGCCGATGACGGCCCGGGCGCCCTCGCCGAGGGCACCCGCGGCGATCCGGTCGGCGAGGGTGTCCGCGACGTGCCGGGCGAGCACCTCGGTCGTCGTGTTGCGGCCGGCGAACGCCGGCTCGTCGTCGAGGTTGCGGTAGGAGAGCGCGCCGACGACCTCGTGCAGGGCCTGCGACGCGAGACCGATGTCGACGACGATGCCGTCGGCGTCGAGGTCGGGCCGCCGGAACGTGGCGTCGACGACGAAGGTCGCGCCGTGCAGCTTCTGGGCCGGGCCGAAGACCTCGCCGGAGAAGCTGTGGGCGACCATCATGTGATCGCGGACGGTGACGGAGAACATCGGACTCCTCGGTGGCAAGCGTTCTACGGGTCGTGCGGGCGGGTCAGGGGTCGTACCGGACGCGGTGGCACAGCGCGGGCAGGTCGCCGGACGCCAGCCGTGGCAGCACCTGCGGCAGGTCCTCGAACGCCGACTCGCCGGTGACGAGGACGTCGAGGGCCGGGTCCGCGAGCAGCCGCAGCGCGAGCGCCATCCGGTCGGCGTACGTGCGGCTGCCCCGGCGGGCGGGGGAGATGCTGCCGACCTGGCTGCTGCGCAGCACGAGCCGGCGCGGGTGGAAGAACTCGCCGAGCGGCACCTGGACCGGCCGGTCGCCGTACCAGCTCACCTCGAGGACGGTGGCCTCCGGCGCGGCGAGCTCGAGCGCCCGGGTCAGCCCCGCGGACGTCGCGCTCACGTGGACGACGAGGTCCCGGTCGACCGCCGCGTCGTCCGGTCGTGCGAACCTGGCCCCGAGGGCCACGGCGACCGGCGCCCGGGCCGGGTCGACGTCGACGACCTCGACGTCGACGCCCGGCATCCGGGCCAGGAGCGCGGCGACGCAGCCGCCGACCATGCCGGCCCCGACGACCGTGACCCGGTCGCCGACGAGCGGGGCGGCGTCCCAGAGGGCGTTGACGGCCGTCTCCATCGCACCGGCGAGCACGGCGCGGCCGGGCGGGACGTCGTCCGGCACCGGGGTCACCGCGTGCGCCGGGACGACGAACCGGCTCTGGTGCGGGTGGAGGCTGAACACCGTGCGGCCGAGCAGCGCCGCGCCCCGGGAGGTCGCGGGCGCCTGCTCGACGACGCCCACGGCCAGGTAGCCGTACTTCACCGGGAACGGGAAGTCGCCCTCCTGGAACGGGGCCCGCATCGCCGCGTGCTGGCTCGCCGGGACGCCGCCGCGCAGGACGACGCTCTCGGTGCCCCGGCTGACGCCCGAGAACAGGGTGCGGACCACGACGTCGTCGGGGCCCGGGGGCGCGAGGGCGACGTCGCGCACCTCGGCGCGGCCCGGTCCGACGACCCAGAGCGCGCGCGCCGGCGTGCTCACGAGCGCCGCCGGCCGGGGTGCTCGGCGGACTGCCCGGCGCCGGACAGAACCGGACCGGCCCCGCGTACGTATACCCGGTCGAGCCCGCACCGTGCCGGAGGAGTTCTCATGACCGGAATCTCGCACCTCGCCGCCGACCTCACCGGGGCGGGGGCCGGGCTGTCCGTGGCCGTCGGCGCCGGGGCGCTGCTCGGCAACGGCCTGCGCGCGTCCGGTGCGACCCGGTTCGGGGCCGCGAACACGGTGACCGCGGTGCGGACCGCGCTCGTCGCGGTCGTCACCGGGCTCGTCGCCCGGGCGCTGCTCACCGGCGAGCCGGCGTCGGGGCTGCTCGTCGCCGTCACGGTCGTGGCGCTGGCGCTCGACGCGGTCGACGGCCTCGTCGCCCGCCGGACCGGCACCGCGACGGCGCTCGGTGCCCGGTTCGACGGCGAGGTCGACGCGTTCCTCATGCTCGTGCTCAGCGCCCTGCTCGTGCCGGTCGTCGGGGCGTGGGTGCTCGCGATCGGGCTCATGCGGTACGCGTTCCTCGTCGCGACCTGCGTGCTCCCGTGGACGGCGCGGGCGCTGCCGCCGCGGTACTCGCGCAAGGTCGTCGCGGCGGTCCAGGGGGTCGTGCTCGTCGCCGCGGTCGCCGGAGTGCTGCCTGCGGCGGCGACCTTCACCGTGCTCGCCGCGGCGCTGGCCCTGCTCACGTGGTCGTTCTGGGTGGACGTCGCGTGGCTGGCCCGGCGCCGGGCGACCGCCGCCCCGGCGCGCGAGGTCGTGCTGACCCGCTGAGCCGCCGTCGACGGGGCGGCGCCGCGGCTGCCGGCGACGGGGCTGCCGGGGTCGTCCGGTCCGAGGAGGGCCACGTCAGGGGAAGACGGATGGCGGGTCCCCGGGGTTCGGTCCTGGCCCGTCGTCCGGGGCCGACCCGTCCACAGGGCCGCGACACGCCGTCCGGGAGGCCGGGTCTGTGGACGGCGCGCACGGGCGTCCGGGCGGGCGGCTAGCGTCGTCCGGGTGCCGCCCCTGCCGGGCGGCGGCGGTCCGGGTCCGGGCCGGCGGGTGCGAGCGCAGGGGAGGGTCGGCGTGCTGCACGTGCACCGGTCCGAGCGCGCTGACTCCCTCGTCGGGCCGCTCGCCGAGGTCCTCGCCGCCCCGCCCGGCGACCCCTTCGCCCCCGAGCTCGTCGCGGTACCCACGAAGGGGGTCGAGCGCTGGCTGGCCCAGCGCCTCGCGCACCGGCTCGGGGCCGCCCCGGGCACGGAGGCCGGGGTCTGCGCGAACATCGCCTTCTCGTCCCCCGGCCGGCTCGTCGGCTCGGTGCTCGCGGGGGTCCTCGGCGGGGGCACGGACGACGACCCGTGGCGGGTCGAGCCGCTCACGTGGGCGGTGCTCGCCACCCTCGACGACGCCGTCGACGAGCCGTGGTGCGCGGCGCTCGCGCGGCACCTGGGGCACGCCTCGGCCGGGTCGCCCCCCGCGCCGGCCGGCAACCCCGACCGGCACGACCCCGACGAGCTGCGGCGCGGCCGCCGGCTCGCCGTCGCCCGGCACGTCGCGGGCCTGCTCACCGCGTACGGGGCGCAGCGCCCAGACCTCGTCACCGCGTGGGCGGCCGGGCGCGACGAGGACGGCGCCGGGGCACCGGTGCCGGCGGACCTGCGCTGGCAGCCCGAGCTGTGGCGGCGGGTCCGGGCCCGGCTCGGCGTCCCCGGCCCCGCGGAGCGGCTCGACGCCGCCCTGGCGGCCCTGGCGACCACTGCCCCGCCCGACGTCCCCGGCCGGCTGTCGGTCTTCGGCCCGACCCGGCTCCCGGAGGACCAGCTCCGCGTCCTGCACGCCCTCGGCCGCCACCGCGACGTCCACCTGTGGCTCGTGCACCCGTCGCCGGCGCTCTGGGCCGCGGTCGCCGCCCGTGGCGTGCCGGAGTCGCGACGGCGGGCCGCGGTCGGGCCCGTCGCGCGGCTCCCGGTGCTCGCCTCGATGGCCCGTGACGTCGTCGAGCTGCAGACCCGGCTCCTGGGCCTCGACGGCGCTGCTGACGGCACCGGGGTCGTCGACGTGCCGCACCCGGCCCCCGCACCGCCGCCGACGCTGCTCGGTGCCCTCCAGTCCGCCCTGCGCGCCGACGCCGAGCCGGCCGCGCCGCACCGCCTCGACGCCGGGGACCGCAGCGTCCGGGTGCACGCCTGCCACGGCCGGGCCCGGCAGGTCGAGGTGCTCCGTGAGGTGCTCGTGGGCCTGTTCGCCGAGGACCCGACCCTCGAGCCGCGCGACGTCCTCGTCATGTGCCCGGACGTCGAGGCCGTGGCGCCGCTCGTCGCGGCGACCTTCGGCCTGGCCCCGGACGGCGAGGCCCCGGCGGACGCGCACCCGGGCCAGACCCTGCGGGTCAGGGTCGCGGACCGGTCGCTGCGCCAGACGAACCCGCACCTCGGTCTGCTCGCCGCCCTGCTCGACCTCGCCGACGGCCGGGTCACGGCGTCCGAGGTGCTCGACCTCGCCGCGAGCCCGCCCGTGCGGTACCGGTTCGGCTTCGACGAGGACGACCTCGACCAGATCCGCGAGTGGTCGGCCGCCGCAGGTGCGCACTGGGGCGAGGACGCCGGCCGCCGTGCCCGGTTCGGTCTCGGGCTCGTCCGGCAGGGCACGTGGGACGCGGCGCTCGACCGGATCCTGCTCGGCGCCGCGATGGCCGAGGAGGACCACCGCTTCGTCGGCCCCGCGCTGCCGCTCGACGACGTCGACAGCACCGGCGTGGCGCTGGCCGGCCGGTTCGCCGAGCTCGTCGACCGGCTCGGGTCGGTGCTGGCCCGGCTCGACGGGAGGCGGCCCGTCGCCGACTGGCTCGACACCCTCGACGACGCCCTCGACCTGCTCGCCGGCGCGCCGCCGACCGAGGCCTGGCAGGGCGTCCAGGCGCGGCAGGTGCTCGCGGAGGTCCGCCAGGCCGCGGCCGGGCGGGACGGCACCGTGCTGCGGCTGCCCGACGTGCGCGCGCTGCTCGCGGACCGGCTCGCCGGGCGGCCCACCCGGGCGGGCTTCCGGACAGGAGCCCTGACGGTCTGCTCGCTGGAGCCGATGCGGGCCGTGCCGCACCGGGTCGTGGCGCTGCTGGGTCTCGACGACGGGGTGTTCCCCCGGAGCAGCCGCGGCGACGGCGACGACCTGCTCCTGCGCGACCCCTGCCTCGGCGAGCGGGACCGGCGCAGCGAGGACCGCCAGCTGTTCCTCGACGCGGTCGCCGCGGCCGGCGAGCGCCTCGTCGTCCTCTACACGGGCGCGGACGAACGGACCGGGGCGCTGCGGCCGCCGGCCGTCCCTGTCGCCGAGCTCCTCGACGCGCTCGACCGGACGGCGGCGTCGCCGGGCGAGGCACCGGTGCGGTCGCAGGTCGTCGTCCGGCACCCGCTCCAGCCGGTCGACGAGCGCAACTTCGCCGCCGGCGCGCTCGGTACCCCGGGGCCGTTCAGCCACGACCGGGCGGCGCACCGCGCAGCCGTCGTCGCCCGGGGCGAGCGCCGCGACCGGGTGCCGTTCCTGCCGGCCGCGCTGCCGGCGCCGCCCCGGCCGGACACCGTGGACGTCGGCGACCTCGCCGACCTGCTCGAGCACCCGGCCCGCTGGTTCCTGCGCAACCGGCTCGGCGTCGCGCTGCCCGCCGACGAGGAGGACGTCGTCGACCGGCTGCCGCTGGCGCTCGACGGGCTCGGCACCTGGGCGATCGGCGACCGGCTGCTCGCAGCCCGGCTCGCCGGCGTCGACCGTGACCGGGCGAGGAACGCCGAGTGGCGGCGCGGCGAGGTGCCGCCCCGGCAGCTCGGCCGGGCGGCGCTCGACCGGGTCCTCGGCCAGGTGGTGCCGGTCGCCGCGGCCGTCCAGCCGTACCTCTCCGGCGAGCCCACGGTCGTCGACGTCACCGCGGACCTGCCCGTCGGCATCGCCGTCACGGGGTCCGTCGACGGCGTCCACGGCGACACCGTCGCGCGCGCCGTCTTCTCCCGGCTCGGGGCCAAGCACCGGCTGCGCGCCTGGGTCCAGCTGCTCGCCCTCGTCGCGGCGGACCCGGACCGGCCGTGGCAGGCCGTGACAATCGGCCGGGCCGGCGGCCGCCGCGGCGGGGCGCAGCGCGCGACGCTGACCGCCCCGTCGCACGCGACCGCGCAGACGGTGCTCGAGAACCTCGTCCGGCTGCGGGAGCGCGCGCTGCGCGCGCCGCTGCCGCTGCCCGCCGCGGCCGGGGCCGCCTACGCCCGCAGCCGGCTCGCGGGGGACTCCGCCGAGCAGGCCCTCGGCGAGGCGGCGTCGGCCTGGAAGCAGCTCTACGAGGTCGAGGACCGGTACCACGTGTTCGTCTGGGGCCCGGCCGCTCCGATCGGCCTGGTCGCGGGCGTCCCGGAGCGGGACGAGGCGGCCTGGTCGGCCGACGGCACCGACACCACCCGCCTCGGGGTGCTCGCACTGCGGGTGTGGAAGCCGCTGCTCGCCCACGAGGAGGTGCGGACGGTATGACGACGACGGAGCAACCTGCCGCCCCGCCGCTCGCCGCGGTCTTCGACGTCTGCGGGCCGCTGCCGACCGGCACGACGGTGCTCGAGGCGAGCGCGGGCACCGGCAAGACGTTCACCATCGCCGCCCTCGCGACCCGGTACGTCGCCGAGGGGGTCGCGGACCTGTCCCGGCTGCTCCTCGTGACGTTCGGCCGGGCGGCGACGTCCGAGCTGCGGGACCGGGTGCGGGAGCGGCTCGTCAGCGCCGAGCGGGCCCTGCTGGCGGACGACGCCCGGACCGCGCAGGACCCGCTGGTCCGGCACCTCGCGAGCGTCGACGACGCCGAGCTCGCGGCCCGCCGGCGCCGGCTGCGGGCCGCGCTCGCGCAGTTCGACGCCGCGACGATCGCCACGACGCACGGCTTCTGCCAGCAGATGCTCGCCTCGCTCGGGCTCGCCGCCGACGTCGACGCCGACGCCGTGCTCGTGCCGGACCTCGCCGACCTCGTCGACGAGGTCGTCGACGACCTCTACGTGCTCCTGTACGCCGACACCCCGGCGCCGCCGCTGAGCGTCGAGGAGGCCCGGCAGGTGGCGCGGGCCGCAGTCGGCTCCCCGCAGGCCCGGCTCGAACCGGCCGCCGCGGCACCTGGCTCACCTGCCGGTCACCGGTACGCCTTCGCGCACGCGGCCGCCGCCGAGGTCACCCGGCGCAAACGGGCCCGCCGCGTCCTCGACTACGACGACCTGCTCGTCGAGCTGCGGGACGCGCTCGTCGACCCGGCCCACGGCGACGACGCGGTGGCCCGGGTCAGGTCGCGGTACGACGTCGTCCTCGTCGACGAGTTCCAGGACACCGACCCGGTGCAGTGGGAGATCCTCGCGACCGCCTTCCACGGGCGGCGGACGCTCGTCCTCATCGGCGACCCCAAGCAGGCCATCTACGCGTTCCGCGGCGGCGACGTCGTCGCCTACCTCGCGGCCCGCGGGGTCGCCGACCACTCGGCGACGCTCGGCCGGAGCTGGCGCAGCGACGCCCCGCTCCTCGCGGGCCTGGAGCACCTCCTCGGCGGGGCGGCGCTCGGGGACCCGCGGATCGTCGTCCGGCCGGTCGAGGCGGCCCACCCCGAACGCCGGTTCACCGGGGGAGCCCCGGTCCGGCTGCGGCACCTCTCGCGGCCCGTGTTCGGTGTCCCGGCCCGGTCGTCGACCAAACCGCTCGTCCAGGCGGTCCGGGAGGCGATCGCCACGGACGTCGCGGCGGACGTCGTACGCCAGCTCGGGTCGTCGCAGCTGCGGGACGGCGGCGGGTGGCGGCCCGTGGTCCCGGCCGACGTCGCGGTCCTCGCCCGGCGCAACGTCGACGCGACGACCGTCCGGGACGCCCTCGTCGCGGCCGGGGTGCCCGCGGTCGTCTCCGGTCTCAGCAGTGTGTTCGACTCCCCGGCCGCCCGCGCCTGGCTCACGCTGCTCGTCGCGCTCGAGCAGCCCGGCAACCCGGGCCGGACGGCCGCAGCGGCGCTGACGCCGTTCGTCGGCTGGGACGCGACGCGGCTCGGCACGGCCACAGACGCCGACCGCGACGCGCTGTCGGACCGGGTCCGGTCGTGGGCCCAGCTGCTCGGCGCCCGCGGCGTCGCGGCGCTCTTCGAGGCCGCGTCGGCGGACGGCCTCGCCGAGCGGCTCCTCGTCACGGCGACCGGCGAGCGGACCCTCACCGACCTGCGCCACGTCGCGCAGTCGCTGCACCTCACGGCCACCGCGGAGGGCCTGGGGACCGCCGCCCTCACCGACTGGCTGCGGCGGCGGATCGCGGAGGCCGCCCTCGACTACGCCGAGGAGCGCAGCCGCCGGCTGGAGACCGACGCGGCCGCGGTCCAGGTCGTCACCGTGCACGCGAGCAAGGGCCTGGAGTTCCCCGTCGTCTACGTGCCCTTCGCCTGGGACCGGTTCGAGAGCAGCACCCCGCCGATCCTGCGCCACCACGACGGCGAGGCCCGGGTGCTCGACGTCGGCGGCCCGGGGACCCCCGGCTACGACACCGCGCGCAGCCTCCACATGGCCGAGGAGCGCGGCGAGGACCTGCGCCTGCTCTACGTCGCCCTGACCCGGGCCTGCTCGCAGGTCGTCGTGCACTGGGCCCCCTCGAGCAACTCCGCGGCCGGCCCGCTGTCCCGGGTGCTGCTCGGGCGACCCGGGGCAGGCCAGGAGCCACCGCCCTCCGTGCCCGTCGGCCGGGACGACGAGGCGGCCCGGGCGTTCGACGCCCTCGCAGCGTCGTCCGTAGGCACCGTCGTGGTCGAGCACGTCGACACGCTCCCGTCGCCGGCCCGGTGGGCCCCCGCCGGCACCGGGCGCCCCGACCTCACGGTCGCGCCCTTCGGCCGTCGGCTGGACACGACCTGGCGGCGCACCTCGTACACCGCCCTCACCGCCGCCGCGCACGAGGAGCGCTACGCCGCGGAGGCGGCCCTCGGCGGCGCACCGACGGGCGCGGCCGGGGCCCTGCCGGGGGACCCGGGCGGCCCGGGCGGTTCGGGGGTGTCGAGCGAGCCGGAGACCCGGGGCGTCGAGGACGAGCCGCCGCCGCCCGCGCCCGGGCTGCCCCCGACCCCGGCCACCACCGCAGCCACCACGGCGGGCACCCCGCAGGGCGTGTCGGCGGGCGGGGCCGCGGACGACGTCCCGCTGCCGCTCGCGGACCTGCCGGCGGGGGCCGCCTTCGGCGTCCTCGTGCACGAGGTGCTCGAGTACGTCGACACCTCCGCGTCCGACCTCGGCGCCGAGCTGCTGCGGCGCTGCCGGGACGCCGGCGCCGCACGGTTCGGCGGGGTCGACCCGGTCGCCCTCGCAGCCGCGCTCGGCGCCGTCCTCGCGACGCCGCTCGGCCCGGCGGTGCCCGGGCTCGCGCTGCGCGACGTCCGGCCCGTCGACCGGCTCGCCGAGCTGGAGTTCGAGCTGCCGCTCGCAGGCGGGGACAGCCCCACCGGTCGGGGGGCGACGATCGCTGCGATCGGCGACCTGCTCGGGCGGCACCTCCCGGCAGCCGACCCGTTCCGGCCGTACGCCGACCACCTGATGCACGCACCGTTCGCCGCGACCCGGCTGCGGGGCTACCTCACCGGGAGCCTCGACGCCGTGCTGCGTGTCCGCGGCCCGGGCCCCGGTGGCAGCGCGGCCGCCGCCGGGCCGGAGCCGCGCTACCTCGTCGTGGACTACAAGACGAACCGGCTCGCGCCCGCCGGGGAGCCGCTGACGGCCGCGCACTACCGTTGCGACGCGCTCGTCGAGGCGATGACGGAGGCCGACTACCCGCTCCAGCTCCTGCTGTACCTGGTGGCCCTGCACCGGTTCCTCACGTGGCGCCAGCCCGGGTACGACCCCGACGTGCACCTCGGCGGCGGGCTCTACCTCTTCGTCCGTGGGATGGCCGGCCCGTCGACCCCGGCCGTGGACGGCACCCCGTCGGGCGTCATGGCGTGGCGGCCGCCCGGGGCGCTCGTCGCCGGTCTCTCGACGCTGCTCGACACCGGGGAGGCGCCGTGACCGCGACGGACCGCCGGTCCGCCCCGGTGCCGGCCCGCGTCGCGCTGACGGCCGGGCCGGTGCTGCGCGCGTTCAACGACGCCGGGATCCTCGCCTCCGCCGACGTCCAGGTCGCGCGCAGGCTCGGCCGGCTCACCGGCGAGGACGACGAGCGGGTGCTCCTCGCGGTCGGGCTCGCCGTCCGGGCGCTGCGCTCCGGCTCGGTGTGCGTCGCGCTCGACGACCTCGACGCGCTCGCCGTCCCCGAGGCCGAGGACGGGGTGCTCGTCGCCGGCACCCCGGCGGCCGGGCTGCCCTGGCCCGAGCCGGCCGCCTGGCGGGCAGCCATCCTCGGCAGCCCGCTCGTGGCCCCCGGCCCGGGCGCGGCCGCCCCGCACGCCTCGGGCGGCCGGACCCGCGTGCCGGACCCACCGGTCCGCTGGGTCGACGGCCGGCTCTACCTCGACCGGTACTGGCGCGACGAGCAGGTCGTCCGCGCCGAGGTCGACGGCCGGCTCGCCCGTGGCCTGCTCGGCGTCGAGCCGGTCGTCGTCGCCCGGGCCGTGGCCCGGTTGTTCCCCGTCGAGGCCGACGGCCGGCAGCGTCTCGCCGCCGCGACCGCGGCCCTGAGCCGGGTCACGGTCGTGACCGGCGGCCCGGGCACCGGCAAGACGACGACCGTCGCGCGGCTGCTCGCCGTCCTCCAGTCGGTCGGGGGAGCGCCGCTGCGGGTCGCGCTCGCCGCCCCCACGGGCAAGGCGGCCGCCCGGCTCCAGGAGGCCGTCCGGGCCGAGGCGGCCCGCTTCGGTGACGAGGACCGGCGCCGCGTCGGCGAGCCCGAGGCCACCACCGTGCACCGGCTCCTCGGCTGGAAGCCCGGCAGCAGCACCCGGTTCGCGCACGACCGGGACCACCGCCTCCCGCACGACGTCGTCGTCGTCGACGAGACCTCCATGGTGTCGCTGACCCTCATGGCCCGGCTCGTCGACGCCCTGCGGCCCGACGCCCGGCTCGTCCTCGTCGGCGACCCCGACCAGCTCGCGTCCGTCGAGGCCGGTGCGGTGCTCGGCGACCTCGTCGCCCGGCCGCCCGTCGCCGACGACCTTCCCGCCGCCCTGGCCCGTGCCCTCCCCGCGGACGCCGACGTCGGGCCCGAGGACTCGCCCGCGCTGCGCAACGGCGTCGTCCGGCTCACCCGCACGCACCGGTTCGACGGGGCGATCGGTGAGCTCGCGACGGCGATCCGCTCCGGGGACGCCGACGCCGTCCTCGCGGTCCTGCGCCGCGGGGACACCGCGGTGACGTTCGTCGACACAAGCGGCGCTCTGCCCGACGAGGAGCAGGCCGCGGGCGTCCGGGCCGAGGTCGCGGCCTCCGGCCGGGCCGTCCTCCACGCGGCGCGCGGCGGCGACGTCGCCACCGCCCTCGGCGCCCTCGAGACGCACCGGCTGCTGCTCGCCCACCGCAGGGGCCCGTTCGGCGTCGCCCGGTGGGCCGCCCTCGCCGAGTCGTGGGCGCTCGCGGCGGCCGGGCCGGAGGACGCCGACGACGGTCGGGCCCACCACGGCCGGTGGTACCCCGGGCGGCCGCTCATCGTCACCGCGAACGACCGCGACACGGGCCTGTACAACGGCGACACCGGCGTCCTCGTCGCGGACGGCACCGGCCTCGTGGCGGCGTTCGGCGACCCGCGCTCCCCGCTCGTCGTCCGCCCGCACCGGCTGCCCGCCGTCGAGACCGTCTACGCGACGACCGTGCACCGCGGCCAGGGCAGCCAGTTCCGGTCCGTCTCCGTCGTCCTGCCGCCGCAGGAGTCGCCGCTCCTCACCCGCGAGCTGCTCTACACGGCGGTGACCCGGGCCCGGGAGCAGGTCCGGGTCCTCGGGGGAGAGGCTGCGGTCCGCGCCGCCGTCGAACGCCCGGTCCGCCGGGCGAGCGGCCTGCGCTTCCCGCTCATCGCAGCGGCGGGGTAGGAGTCGGGCGCCCACTGCGCCGGGCCCGGTGGCCCCGTTACCGGATGGACACAGCCGCGTCATCCGGCGCTGTCGTCACGCTGCCTATCGTCCGACAGGTGACGTCCTCGCCCGCCGCGGTGACGACCCCGGAGGCCCTGCTCGGCCCGGTCCGGCGGTCGCTCTACCGCGACGCCGAGGGCCGCCGCGACGAGACGACGCAGGTGGTGTGGTTCCAGGGCCCCGGCCTCTACGTCGACCTGCGCCGGCCCGCGGGGCTGCACCCGCCACGCCCTGACCTGACGGGTCTCACCGGCCCGGCCGGGCTGGCGACCGCACCCGCGCCCGTCCTGCGCTGGCTCGGCGCCCACGAGGGGTTCGCCGGCACGTTCACCGTCACCGGCGACCTCGCGCGGTGGGACCGGCTCGTCGACCTCCAGCCGCCCGCCGGGGTCCCCGACGAGGGCCGGCTGCACTGGGACGGGACCACCCTCGTCGAGGTCGGCGTGCACTCGGCCTACGTCGAGCACTGGCACCCCGAGCCGGCACCGGTCGCCGACGCCGCGGCCGTCCGGCTGCGCGAGCGCGGGAGCGGCCGGCCGGGCGTCCTCGTCCGGGTCGGGGCCCGGTTCGGTGTCGCACGCGGCCGGGCGGCGCCGCTGCCGCCCGGCGCCCGGCTCACCGCGCTGCTCCTGCGTGCCGACGCGCAGGAGCGTGCCGCGCTCCTCGACTGCGAGGTCGCCCTGGGCCGCATCGACCCCGACGGCCGCTGGGTCGTCGAGATGTCGACGCTGCCGTACCGCGAGGGCGACGACCTCGCCCCGGTGGACGCCGGCGACCGGTTCACGACGTGCGACGTCGGGACCGCCGGACCGCTCGTGCGGACCTGGGACGTCGTCCGGCGCGAGGGGACGACGTTGCTCCCCGCACCCGGTGGCCACCGGTCCGACGAGACCGCCGCAGCACCGACGCAGCGGCAGCCGGCACCGGACCAGCAGACGGCAGCAGACCACGAGATCGCAGCAGACCACCAGATGGCAGGAGAGCGCGATGCCGCCCAGTGACTTCACCTCGGTCCCGATCGTCGACATCGCACCGCTGCTCGGCGACGATCCTGCCGCGCACCGCGCCGTCGCCGACGCGCTCGGCCGCGCGGCGAGCGAGGTCGGCTTCGTCCACGTCACCGGGTGCATGCCGCCGGACGGCGTCTTCGAACGCCTCCTCGCCGTGACGCAGGCGTTCTTCGCCCTGCCGCCCGAGGCGAAGCTGCGCACGTACATCGGCGACTCGACGAACCACCGGGGCTACGTTCCGGAGGGCGAGGAGGTCTTCGCCGGTGGCACCCCGGACAAGAAGGAGGCGTTCGACTTCGTCCCCGAGGTCGCGCTGCCTCCGGGCATGGCGCCGCACCCCTTCTCGGGCCCGAACCGGTGGCCCGACGTCCCGGGCTTCGAGGAGGCGCTCTCTGCGTACTACGCGCACGTGTGGTCCGTCGCCAGGGCGCTGTTCCGGGGGTTCGCGCTGGCCCTCGGCGAGGCCCCTGACGCTTTCGACCGGTACCTCACCGCACCGCCGAGCCAGCTGCGCCTCCTGCACTACCCCGCCGACGACACCGCCGAGGACCGCCCCGGCATCGGCGCCCACACCGACTACGAGTGCTTCACGCTGCTGCGCTCGACGACCCCCGGCCTCGAGGTGCTCAACGGGGCCGGGCAGTGGGTGGACGCCCCGCCGGTCGAGGACGCGTTCGTCGTGAACATCGGAGACATGCTCGAGACCTGGACGAACGGGCGCTTCGTCGCGACGACCCACCGGGTGCGGAAGGTGACGAGCGAGCGGTACTCCTTCCCGCTGTTCTGCAGCCTCGACTACTGGACGGTCGTCGAGCCGCTCCCGCAGTTCGTCGCCGAGGGGGACGCCGTCCGCCCGCCGGTCGTCGCGGGGGAGCACATCTGGGCCCAGACGATCCAGACGTTCACGTACCTGCGGGACCGGCTCGCCGCCGGGGACCTGGCTCTGCCCGGTGGGTCCCACGGCCTGGCGACGTTCGGGCGGGTCGAGGCCGAGGTTCCCGCCGGCTGACCGGCGGGGAGGTCAGAAGTCGGGGCCGTCAGGGTCGCAGTACGACGTGATGGCCTCGCCGTAGGCGTGCTGCGCGGCGTCCGCGGCCATGAGCTGGACGCCGCCGTTCGTCGAGTCCACGAGGAGGTCGGTCGACTGCTGCGTCACGTCGTCCTGGTCCGCGTCGCCGTCCTTGTCGACGTCCCCGACGCCGTCCGCACCGTCGTCCGCGCCGTCGTCCGCGCCGTCGTCGTCAGCGAGCACGTGCCCGACCGCCGCCACGGCCAGCCCGACGACGCCGAACGCGGCCGCCCCCGGGGTCGTCCAGTCGGCCCAGGCGTCCGTGGTGCTGTCCATCCCGCTCACAGGTCCTCCGTCAGTAGTTCGAAGGGTTGAACGACTCGATCGTGTCTGCCTGCGCCTGAGCCATGCCGTCCATCGCCGCGAGGGTCACGCCGTGGTCGGCCACCTGCTGCGTGTCGCGGGAGATCTGCTCCCAGGCGTCGGCGTCGCCCGCGTCGTCACCGTCCCCGACGGCAGGGGACGTGTCGTCGTCCGGGTCGTCCCCGGACGCGCCGGTCAGGGTGCGGGCCAGCGCGGCAGCCGCGACCCCCGCGACACCGAGCACCGCGGCCTCGGGCCGGATCCACTCCGCCCAGGCGCTCTGCGCGTCGTCGGCGCCCGGCCCGGTGATCCCGTCGTCCGTCCCGCTCACGGCGCCTCCCCGACCCGCGCTGATCATGGTCCAGGTGACCCTACCCGCCGACAGCCACGGCTGTCCCTGACCGGGCGCCCGGTCACCGGAGAGTATCTTGATATCAAGGCACTTCGGCGGACGACCGCCGGCGAGCACCAGGAGGCCACCGTGCCCGTGAACTTCCACGACCCCGCACAGGCGAGGACATACTCCGACCGGGACGCCGACCCGACCTGGACCGAGGCGTTCGGGCGCCTGGTCGACCCGCGCGGCCTGCGCGCCGTCGACCTGGGGTGCGGCGGCGGGACCTACTCCCGCGCGCTGCTCCGGCTCGGCGCCGCCCACGTCGTCGGGGTCGACTCGAGCGCGCCGATCCTCGACGCCGCGCGGGCCGACGCCCCCGCCGGGCTCGACCTGGTCCGCGCCGACGTCACCGCGACCGGCCTGCCGGACGGCGCGGCCGGCCTCGTCCTGTCCCGGGCGGTCGTCCACCACCTGCCGGACCTCGACGCCTTCGCCCGCGAGGCCTACCGGCTGCTCGTCCCCGGCGGCCACCTCGTCGTCCAGGACCGGACGCCGGACGACGTCGACCGACCCGCCGGCCCCGACAACCTCAGGGGGTACCTCCTCGCGGCCTTCCCACGACTGCGCGCCGTCGAGGCCGGCCGGCGGCCCGACGCCGCGGCGCTCACGGAGGTGCTGCGGCGCAACGGCTTCGACCCGGTCACGACGAGCTCGCTGCACGAGGTGCGCCGGGTGCACGCGAGCGCCGAGGCCTACGCCACCGAGCTACGCGCACGGACCGGACGCTCGATCCTCCACGAGCTCGACGACACCGAGCTCGACGGCTTCTGCGCCACGCTCCGCGCGACACTGCCGCCCGGCCCCGTCGTCGAGCGCGACCGCTGGACGCTCTGGCACACCGTCCGTCCGGCAGATCCGCAGCGGCCGCCCGCCGTGCCACGATGACGCGGTGACCGCCCGCCCGCCGGAGGACCTGCCGCAGGAGCGCCCGCTGCAGGGCCGCCCGGCGGCACCCCGGCCGCGCGGCGGGCGTGGTGCTGCCGCCGTTCACGCGGCGGCCCGTGCGGCGTACCTGCGCGGCGACAGCCTCGACATGTCCGCCCTCGCCGCAGAGCTCGGCGTCGGCCGCGCGACGCTCTACCGCTGGGCCGGCAACCGCGAGGACCTCCTCGGTGCCGTGCTCTCCGACGCCACCGAGTGGACGTTCCGCGCCGCGGTCCGCGACGTCGACGCCCGTCGCCCCGGCCCGACCGGGGGCGACCGCGTGCTCGCCGTCCTCGACGCCTTCATGCACCGCGTCGTCGACGCGGAGCCGCTGCGGGCGCTCACGGCCCGCGAGCCGCGGCTCTTCGTCCGGCTCGCGACGAGCCCGGGACTCATCGAGAGCCGCTCGGCCGCCCTGCTGCGGGCACTGCTCGACGAGGAGGTCGCGGCCGGCCGGATGGCGCCCCTGCTGCCCGTCCCGGTGCTCGCGCAGGCGATCGTCCGGATCGGGGACGGGCCGCTCTACGCGCACCTGCTCGGCGGCGGGGAGCCGCGGATCGACGAGGCGCTCGCCGTCGCGGCGGTGCTGCTCGGCCTGCCGCCTGGGGACCTCGGCCCCATTGACACCCCCCGGACACGCTGAGACGCTGCGGCGATGTGTCTCAGGCCTTCGCGCCCGGGACGCCACGGCCCCCGGACGACGACGTCGGAGAGGTGTCACCCATGTCCACGGTGGAGACCGTCCGCGGCCCGGTCGCGCTGAGCGACCTCGGCCCGACCCTCATGCACGAGCACGTCTTCGTGCTCGCGACCGAGCACGTCGAGAACTACGGCGACACCTGGTGGGACGAGGAGGCGAGGGTCGCCGACGCGGTCGAGAAGCTCCGCGCCCTGCACGCCAAGGGCATCACGACGATCGTCGACCCGACCGTGTGGGGACTGGGCCGCAACATCCCGCGGATGCAGCGGATCGCCGCGCAGACGCCGGTGAACATCGTCGTCGCGACCGGCCTGTACGCCTTCGGGGACCTCCCGCAGCAGTACGCCTACCGCGGTCCCGGGCTGCTCCTCGACATGCCCGAGCCGCTCGTCACCGACTTCACCCGCGACATCGCCGAGGGCATCGCGGGCACCGGGGTCAAGGCCGCCTTCCTCAAGTGCTGCGTCGAGACCGCGGTCCCGACGCCGGGCGTCGAGCGGATCGCCCGGGCCGTCGGCCGCACGAGCGCCGAGACCGGCGCCCCGATCACCGTGCACACGAGCGCCCTCGAGCAGAGCGGCCGGACGGCGCTCGACCTGTTCGAGGCCGCGGGCGCGGACCTCACGAAGGTCGTCGTCGGCCACGCCGGCGACAGCAACGACCTCGACTTCCTCATGAGCCTCGCCGACCGGGGCGCCACCCTCGGGATGGACCGCTTCGGGCTCGACATCTTCAACCCCGGCGCGCAACGGGTCGCGACCATCGCAGCGCTGGCCGCCCGCGGCTACGCGGACCGGATGGTCCTCGGCCACGACGCGAACTGCTTCATCGACTACTTCGGGGCCGCGCACGACGCCGCGAAGGCCGCCGCCGCACCGAACTGGCACTACGAGCACATCAGCGACGACGTGCTGCCCGCGCTCCTGGCGGCCGGGGTCACGCAGGCCCAGGTCGACCAGATGCTCGTCGCCAACCCCGCCGGGTACTTCACCCGCTGAGAGGCACCCATGGACTTCGCCCCGAGCGCCCGCTCCGCCGAGCTCCAGGAGGCCGTCCGCCGGTTCCTCGACGAGGCCGTCCTCCCGGCGGAACCGCTGTACCACCACCAGGTCGCCCGGCTCCGGGAGGAGGGCACCCCCTACCGGACGCCGGCGGTCATCGAGCACCTCAGGACGCAGGCCCGGGAGCGCGGGCTGTGGAACCTGTTCCTGCCCGACGCCGAGCACGGCGCGGGCCTGTCGGTGCTCGACTACGCGCCGATCGCCGAGCTCTCCGGGCGGTCGTACGCGCTCGCCCCCGAGGCGATGAACTGCGCGGCACCGGACACCGGGAACATGGAGGTGCTCGCCATGTTCGGCACCCCCGAGCAGAAGGAGCGCTGGCTCGTTCCCCTGCTCGAGGGCCGGATCCGCTCCTGCTTCTCGATGACGGAGCCGGACGTCGCCTCGTCCGACGCGACGAACATCGCCACCCGGATCACCCGGGACGGCGACGAGTACGTCGTGAACGGCCGCAAGTGGTGGTCGTCGGGGGCCCTGCGGCCCGAGTGCGAGATCGCGATCGTCATGGGCGTCAGCGAGCCGGACGCCGAGCGGCACGCCCGGCACTCGATGATCCTCGTCCCCCTCGACACCCCCGGTGTCACCGTGCACCGGTCGACGTCGGTCTTCGGCTACGACGACGGCGCGCACGGCGGGCACGGGGAGGTCAGCTTCCACGACGTCCGGGTGCCGGCGTCGAACCTCGTCGGCACGCCCGGCTCCGGCTTCGCGATCGCCCAGGCCCGCCTCGGCCCGGGCCGGATCCACCACTGCATGCGCGCGCTCGGGATGGGGGAGCGGGCGCTGGAGCTCATGACCTCCCGCGCGATCGAGCGGACGGCGTTCGGGCAGCCGCTGGCGAACCAGGGCGTCGTCCGGGAGTGGGTCGCCGAGTCGCGGCTCGCGCTCGAGCAGGCCCGGCTCCTCGTGCTCAAGACGGCCTGGCTCATCGACCGGGTCGGCGCGAAGGGCGCCGCGAGCGAGATCGCGGCGATCAAGGTCGCGGCCCCGCGGGCGGCGCTCTACGTGCTCGACAAGGCGATCCAGGCCCACGGCGCCGCCGGCGTCAGCGAGGACACCCCGCTCGCGCAGATGTGGGCGATGGTCCGCACGCTGCGCCTCGCCGACGGCCCCGACGAGGTGCACCTGCGCTCGATGGCGCGGGTGGAACTGAACCTCGCGCGGGCCCGGGTCCGTCAGTCGTAGAGCTTCGCCGTCCCGAGCCGGTCGAGGCAGACCTCGGCGCTCCACGGCAGCATCGTCGAGCCGAGCCTGCTGTCGCGGTACATCCGCTCGAGCGGCAGGTGCTTGAGCATCGACTGGCCGCCGCAGACCCGAACAGCGAGCGCCGCGACCTCGTTCGCCGTCTCCATCGTCGTGAAGACGGCGGCCCACGCGCGGGCGAGCAGGTCGGCGTCCGGGTCGATGACCATGTGGTCGAGGACGTCGTAGAGCAGCGCCCGGCTGCGCTCGTAGGAGATCTGGAGCTGGGCCCAGCCGGCCTGCTTCTGCGGCAGGTCCCGGCGCGGCGGGCCGGACGGCGACCCGGCGATCTCGCCGCGCAGGTAGCCGCGGACGAAGTCGAGGACGCCCTGGGTGAGCCCGAGGTAGGACGGCGCGAGCGACATGAAGAGGAACGGGTACCGCTGGGCCGCCTGGTCGTAGGCCCCCGGCGGCATGACCTCGTTCTCCGCGGGGACGAACACGTCGGTGAAGAGCAGGGTCTTCGACACCGTTCCGCGCATCCCGAGCGGGTCCCACGGGCCGACGATCTCGACGCCCTCGGCGTCCGTCGGCACCGACAGCAGCCGGATGAACGGCTCCCCGGGGACCTGGCAGGTGATGTTGTAGCGGTTCGCCGCACCGGAGAGGGAGGCGAAGATCTTGCGCCCCGTGACCCGGAAGCCGCCCTCGCAGGGCTCCGCCTTGGTCGTGACGCCGGACAGCGCCCCGGCGGAGACGCCCTCGCTGAACGGCTGGCTGTGGATCGTGCCGTCCTCGACGACCCCGCGGAACAGCTCGGTCCGGCGGCGCTCGTGGGTGGCGCGCGCGTCGTCGTCGAGGTCGAGGAGGTCGGCGACCTCACCGGCCCAGAGCATCGTCGCGTTGTGCATGTTGAACGTCAGCGCCGTCGACCCGCAGTAGCGGCCGATCTCCGCCGAGACGCGGGCGTAGTCCGCGAAGCTCGCGCCGAGGCCGCCGTAGCGCTGCGGGACGCACAGCGCGAGGAAGCCGATCTCGCGCAGGTCGGCGAAGTTCTCGAACGGGAAGGACGCCTCGAGGTCGTACCTCACGGCGCGCTCGGCGAAGACGGGACCGAGCTCACGGATCTTCGCGACGAGCGCGTCCCGGTCGACGGCGGGTGCGGCAGCGGACGGGGCGAGAGTCATGCGCAGGAGTGTTCCGCGCCCCGCGGGTCCGGGTCAACACTGTTGACTTTGTGTCTGGGCAGGCCCGCCGGCCGCTCGGTACTGTGACCCCCGTGCCGCCGACCCCGCAGGACCACGACGCGCCGCCGGTCGGCCGGCGCACCGCGGGGACCGGCCCGGTCGCGCTCTTCCTCCACGGGCTGGGCGGCTCGCGGACGGCGTGGGAGCCGCAGCTGACCGGCCTCGCCGACATCCGCACGTGCGTCGCCTGGGACATGCCCGGGTACGGCGTCTCGCCGGGCAGCCCGGACTCCTTCGGCTCCGTCGCGGCCGCGGCCGCGGGCCTGGCCCGTGAGCTGTCCGCGGGGCCGGTGGACGTCGTCGGCCTGTCGCTCGGCGGGATGGTCGCCCAGCACCTCGCGCTGGACCACCCGGACGTCGTCCGCTCGCTCGTGCTCCTCGACACCAGCCCGGCGTTCGGCCTGGACGGGACGACGACCGCGCAGTCCTGGCTCGACGCCCGGCTCGGCCCGCTCGCCGCCGGTGCGACCCCCGCCGACATGGCCCCGACGGTCATCGGCGCCATCGTCGGCCCGGCGGCGACCGCCGCCCAGCGCGCCGAGGCGGTCGGCGCGATGTCCCGGATCCCGGCCGCGGCGCTGCGGGCCGCGTGCGGCATGCTCGTCACGCACGACACCCGGACGCGGCTGCCGGGGATCGGCTGCCCGACGCTCGTCGTCGTCGGGGAGCACGACGAGGAGACCCCGCTGCAGTACGCCGAGGTCATCGCGGACCTCGTGCCCGGGGCGCGGCTCGAGGTCGTCCCCGGGGCCGGCCACCTGGCCAACCTCGAGCAGCCCGACCTGGTCAACGAGATCGTCCGCACCTTCTGGAAGGGCCTCGACGCATGACGACCGAATGGCGCTGGCTGGAACGGTTCCGGCTGCAGCTGGAGCTCTGCGGGCTCGGCCCGACCGAGACGTGCGTCGTCCTCTCCGAGTCGGCGAGCCGGTCCTCGATCGTCGAGACGGCGCTGCTCGCGGCCCAGTCGCTCGGCGCCGCGACGCTGCAGGTCGTCATGCCGACGCCGGCGAACACCGGCCCCGTCGCGCTGCGCTCGACCGGCACCTCGCTCGCGCTGCGCGGCAACCCGGCGGCGCTGGCCGCCCTCAAGGAGGCCGACTTCGTCGTCGACTGCACCGCGGAGGGGCTGCTGCACTCGCGCGAGCTCGGCGCGATCCTCGGCGCCGGCACCCGGGTGCTTATGATCAGCAACGAGCACCCGGAGAACTTTGAGCGGCTCCCGCACGACCCGGACATGGCCGCCCGGGTCGCCCGTGGCCACGAGATGATCTCGGCCGCCGACACGATGCGGGTCACCTCGGAGGCCGGTACCGACCTCACCGTCCGGCTCGCGGGCTCGTTCACCGCGGGCTCGACAGGCGTCACGAGCGGGCCCGGCAGCATCGCGCACTGGCCGGGCGGGCTCGTCCTCGCCTTCCCGGCCCCGGGGACCGTGAGCGGCACGATCGTCCTCGCACCGGGCGACATCAACCTCACCTTCAAGAAGTACGTGTCCTCGCCGATCCGGATGACGGTCGTCGACGACTTCGTCACCGACATCAGCGGCGACGGCTACGAGGCCGACCAGCTCGCCGACTACATGGCGGCGTTCGGTGGCAAGGACGCGTACGCGTCCTCCCACATCGGCTGGGGGATGAACCCGGCCGCCCGCTGGGACTACCTCGACCTCTACGACCGCAGCCAGATCAACGGCACCGAGGCCCGCGCGTTCGAGGGCAACTTCATGTACTCGACGGGTGCGAACGAGACGGCGCAGCGCTTCTCGCCGTGCCACTTCGACCTGCCGATGCGGCGGTGCACCGTCGAGCTGGACGGCGTGGCCGTCGTCCGGGAGGGCCGCCTGCAGGGCGAGCTCGCGCGGCGCCCGGCGGGGGACGCGTGACGAGCGCCGACGACCGGCGGCCGCTGCCCGAGGACGCGCTGTACGACGACACGCACGCCCCCGAGGACGGCGTCGCCGAGCGCTTCGTCGAGGCGATGAGCTCGCTCGCGGCCGCCGTGAGCGTCATCGCCGTGACGAGCCCGCGCTCGGGCCGGGCCGGTCTCACCGCCACCGCCGTGACGTCGCTGTCGGCCGAGCCGCCGATGCTCGTCGCGTGCCTCAACCGCTCGTCGAGCCTGGCGAAGGCGCTCCCGACGACCGGCTGGTTCTCGGTGAACGTCCTGGCCGCCGACCAGCAGGACGTCGCCGAGGTCTTCGCCGGGCGCACCGGGCTGTCCGGCGAGGACCGCTTCTCGGCGGGCACGTGGCGGGTGCACCCGCACGGCGTCCCGGTCCTCGAGGGCGCGGCCGCGACGTTCGTCTGCCACGTCGGGAACTCGATGCACCAGTCCACGCACACCGTCGTCATCGGTAGCGTGCACGACGTCGTCCTCCCACCGGGCGACGCGCCCACCCCGCTCATGTACCACCGGCGCCGGTTCGTCACCCTCGGCGCCACCCCGCCTGCCGCACCACCCGTCACCCCGCGCTGACCGACCCGCCCGTCCTGAGGACCCGCCCACCAGGGAGCCCCGCATGACCCCCGTGAGCAGCTACCGCCGTGTGCGGATGCTGTGGCCCGACCACCTGGGCCTCGCCCGTGGCAAGTACCTGCCGACCCGCCGTGCCGAGGCCGGCAGCGGGTTCTGCGTGACGACCTTCGGCCTCACGTACGACCGCGACATCATCCCCGCGCCCGGCGCGCACATGCTCGACGGGCTGCGCGACGTCCACGGCACCGTCGACCCCGACTCGCTGCACCCGTCGTGGGACGACGACCGGACGGCGGTCGCCGTCGCCGACCTGGAGATCGACGGCGCCCCGTACCCGGTCTCGGCCAGGACGGCGCTGAAGAACGCCGTCGCCGGCTGGGCCGACCTCGGCCACCGCGCGAAGGTCGGCATCGAGCTCGAGGGCTACCTCCTCGCACCCGACGGCGAGGGCGGCTGGACGCGCTTCGCCAACCCGCGCTCGATGGTCTACGGCACCGGCCGGCTCGGCGACCCGAGCGGCTTCCTCGAGGACGTCCTCGAGACCGCCGACCGCTGCGGGTTCGCGGTGGAGTCCGCGAGCGTCGAGTTCGACGAGTCGCAGTTCGAGTTCACCCTCGAGTACGGCGACGCGCTCGCGGTCGCGGACGACGCCTTCCTGTTCCGGCTGCTGGTCCGGGAGCGGGGCCTCGCGCTCGGGCTCGACTTCACCTTCCTCGGCAAGCCGTTCCCGACGGTCGCCGGCTCCGGCCTCCACGTGAACTTCTCGATGGCGGACGCCGACGGGCGCAACGCCTTCTACGACCCGCACGCCGAGCACGGCCTCGCCGAGGTCGGCCGGCAGAGCGTCGCCGGGCTCTGCGAGCACCACCGCGCGCTCATCGCGCTCTGCGCCCCGACGGTCAACGCCTACCGCCGCCTGCAGCCGGGCACGCTCGCGGGCTACTGGGCGAACTGGGGCGTCGACCACCGCAACGTGAGCAACCGGATCCCGGCCGAGGCCGGCACCGCGATGCGCGTCGAGAGCCGGGTCGGCGACGGCTCGATGAACGTGCACCTCGGCGTCGCCGCGGTGCTGCGCGCGGCGTGGCTCGGTGCGACGGCGAAGGCCGAGCCGCCGCCCGCCTACACCGGCGACGGCTTCGAGGACGGCGGCACCGACGTCACGGCGCCGACGAGCCTCGGCGAGGCGCTCGACGCGCTCGAGGCCGACACCGCGCTCGTCGAGGCGGTCGGCGCCGAGCTCGTCGCGAACCTCGTCGGGGTCAAGCGGGCCGAGCTCGAGAAGTTCGAGGCATCCGGGTCGACCCTCGACGGCGAGACGCTGTCGGACTTCGAGAAGGCGTTCTACCTGCCGTACCACTGACGCCAGCGCCGACGCCGGCACCGACGCACGGGCGTGCGTCAGCCGCGCCCGCCGCGACGGGCGAGGGCCTCGAGGAGCAGCCTCAGGGCGAACTCGAAGTCCTCGCCCGCACCGCGGTAGAGCACCGGGGCCAGCGCGACGAGCGCCGGGTACCGGTCGGCGTCCAGGGCGAGGTAGTCGGCCCGCCACCGGTCGTACGTCGCGGCCCGGCCGGGGGCGCCGAGCGCGTCGACCGGCTGGTCGATGACGGCGGAGCCGACGGTGAGCTCGACGACGGCGTGGTAGCCGCGGGCGACGTCGGCGTCGGGCAGGCCGAGCGCCCGGAGCAGCCCGAGCAGCCGCTCGGTGAGCGTGACCTCGTTGACCCGCCGGGTCGGGCCCTGCGCGAGCACCCGCGCAGCGGCGGGCCGGGAGAGCAGCCGGCCGCGGAGCGCCGAGAGGACGGCGACGAGGGCCTCGACCGGGTCGTCGACGCCGTCCGCGACGTCGCAGACGCCGGCGAGCGTTCGGTCGGCCACGGCGCACATGAGCTCGTGCTTGTCCGGGAAGTGCCGGTACACCGCCGTCGGGTGGACCCCGAGCCGGGCGCCGAGGTCGCGCAGGCTCACGGCGTCCGCATCGCCGCCGGACATCTCCCAGGCGACCGCGACGATCTCGTCGGCGCTCAGCGGAGCGCGCCGGGTGCGGTCGCTCACTGCTGCACTCCTCCCGACGCGGCGGCCGTCCATATGCCCTCTGAGGTAGATCGCCGTACATATCGAGAGCGATCTACCTCTGAGGCGCTGTCGACTGTAGTGGCGCCGACCTCAGCCTCGGCGCGGGTTGACCCGCCTGGTCGGTGCCGCGGCGAGCGGGTCCTCGGGCCAGGGGTGCCGTGGGTAGCGGCCGCGCAGGTCGGCGCGGACGCCGGGGTACCCGTTGCGCCAGAACGACTCCAGGTCGCTCGTCACGGCGACCGGGCGGCCGGCGGGGGAGAGCAGCCGCAGCACGAGCGGGCGGCCGGCGACCCGCGGGGACGCCGTCCAGCCGAAGACCTCCTGCACCTTGACCGGGAGCGCCGGGGCGTCCGGGTCGGTGTAGTCGACGGCGACCTTCGACCCCGAGGGCACCTCGACGCGCTCGGGGGCGACGTCGTCGAGGGTCGCCACGAGCCGCCAGCCGGCGAGGGTGCGCAGCGCCGTCGTGACGTCGACCCTGAGCAGGTCACGGCGCGAGCGCGCCCCGGCGAGGTCGAGGTGCGCGAGCAGGCTCTCGTCGTCGACGGCCGGCCACGGGTCGCCGAGGCCGGACCGGCAGGCGGCGAGCCGGCGCCGCAGCGCGAGGGCGTTCTCGCTCCAGCGCAGCAGGTCGAGGCCCTCGGCGCGCAGCCCCGCGGCGACGGCGGCGGCGACGAGGGCCGGGTCCGGGGAGCGCAGCGGGCGCTCCGCGAGGACGACGGCACCGAGCCGCTCGAGCCGCCGCGACCGGACGTCGCCGCCCGCCCAGACCACCTCGTCGACCTCCTCGAGCAGGTGCGCGCCGACCTCGCGCGCCGTCGCCTCGTCGACCGGGACGGCGGCCCGCACCCGGGCGTCGCGGCGCCCCGGCGGGCGGTCCGCCACGGCGATCGCGAGCCACGTGGCGTCGGCGAGCCGGGTGCCGTCGCCGAGCTCGGCGGCGGTGCCCGACGCCATGAGGTAGCTGCGGTCGCCGGCCCGGCGCCGGCGCGCGAGCCGCTCGGGGAAGGCGAGGCCGACGACGACCCCGGCCGCCTCGTCGAGCGACGGCCCGTCCGCCGGCCCGGACGGCGCACCGCCTCGTGCCGCCGGGCCCTCGACCGCCCGGAGCAACCGCCGCGTCTCGTCCTGCCAGCGCTGGGAGCCCGGGTCCCGCCCGGTCCGCA
Organism: Kineosporia sp. A_224; assembly: GCF_002198655.1. GTDB lineage: Bacteria > Actinomycetota > Actinomycetes > Actinomycetales > Kineosporiaceae > R-H-3. The sequence continues at coordinate 168,828 of NZ_MWLN01000199.1, read as the reverse complement.
GCGCCCGCCAGCGGGCGACGAGGTCGTCGCCACCGGCCCCGCCCGGGCCGGTCCCCGCGTCGTCGGACAGCAGCGCGACGACCTCCGCGGCCCGCCGCGCACCGACGAGCGGTGCCCCGTCGAGCAGAGCGCGGGCCAGCCGCGGATGCGCCCCGACCCGGGCGAGGGCCCGGCCGCGCGGTGTGGCCCGGCCGTCGCCGTCCAGGGCGCCGAGGCCGTGCAGGGTCGCCTCGGCGACATCGAGCGCGGCGACCGGGGGAGCGTCGACGAGCGCGAGGCCGCGACCACGCGGTGCGCCCCAGCACGCGAGCCGCAGCGCGAACGCCGTGAGGTCGGCCGTCCCCACCTCCGGCTCGGGCTGGGCGGCGAGCCGCTCGTGCTCGCCCTCCGGCCAGCAGCGGTAGACCGCGCCGGGTGCCTCCCGGCCGGCCCGGCCGGCCCGCTGGGTCGCGCCGGCGCGGGAGACCCGCACGGTGACGAGGGCGTCGAGCCCGCGCCCGAGGTCGGTCCGCGGCACCCGGGCCAGCCCGGCATCGACGACCACCCGGACCCCCGGCACGGTGACGCTGCTCTCCGCCACCGCCGTCGCGAGCACGACGCGGCGCCGTCCGGGGGTCGGGCGCAGCGCCGCGTCCTGGACGTCCCCGCGCAGCCGGCCGTGCAGCGGGACGACGTCGAGCGGGGCGCCTCCCGGGTCGGTCGCGCCCGCGAGCCGACCGGTCAGGCCGCCGATCTCGCCGGCGCCGGGAAGGAAGACGAGCACGTCCCCGGCGCGCTCGGTGAGAGCCCGCCGGACGACGGTCGCGACGTGGTCGAGCAGCCGCGGGTCGACGCGCAGCCCGTGCGGCGGCGCGATCCCGGCGGGCGGCGGGCACCAGACCGGCTCGACGGGGAACAGGACGCCGTCCGCCTCGACGACGGGGGCCGCCCCGCCCGGCAGACCGTCGCCCGGGCCGCCGTCCACGGCCGCGTCGCGGCCGAGCGCCGCCGCGACCCGTTCGGCGTCCGCGGTCGCCGACGTGGCGAGCAGCCGCAGGTCCGGCCGCAGCGCCGCCCGGACGTCGACGCAGAACGCGAGCGCCAGGTCGGTGTCGAGGTGCCGTTCGTGCACCTCGTCGAGCATGACGACGCCGACCCCGGCCAGCTCCGGGTCCGCGAGCAGCCGCTGCACGAGCAGCCCGGTCGTGACGACCTCGACCCGGGTGCGCGCCGACGTCCGGGACTCCCCGCGCACGGTGAACCCGACGAGGCCGCCGACCTGGTCGCCGACGAGGTCCGACATCCGCCGGGCCGCGGCGCGCGCGGCGAGCCGGCGCGGCTCGGCGACGAGCACCCGGACCGGCGGGGTGCCCGCGGACGGTCCGTCGTCCGGCTCGTCGAGCAGACCGGCGAGCGCGAGCGGCACGAGCGTCGTCTTGCCGGTGCCGGGCGGCGCGACGAGCACGGCGGTCCCCGCGGCGTCGAGCGCGGCGAGGACCGCCGGAAGGACGGCGCGCAGCGGCAGGTCCGTCCCGGGTCTCACGCCCGCCAGTCTGCCCTGTGCCCCGGACGCTCCCGCCGGGCCCTGCGCGCGGGTGCGGCACCCGGGACCGCTCGTTAGCGTGACCGGCATGCCCGAGCCGTCCGCAGCGTTGGCCCTGTCGTGACCGAGCCCGACCCCGCGCCCGAGCAGGAGCGCCGTCCCGTCATCCTCACCGTCGACGACGACCCGTCCGTCTCCCGTGCCGTCGCACGGGACCTGCGCCGCCGGTACGGCGACCGGCACCGGGTCGTCCGCGCGTCGTCCGGGGCAGAGGCCCTCGACGCGCTCAAGGAGCTCAGGCTGCGCGGCGAGCCGGTCGCCGTCCTGCTCGCCGACTACCGGATGCCGCAGATGAACGGCATCGAGTTCCTCGAGGCCGCGATGGACCTGTTCCCGCGGGCCCGCCGCGCGCTGCTCACCGCCTACGCCGACACCGACGCCGCGATCCGCGCGATCAACGACGTGGACGTCGACCACTACCTGCTCAAGCCGTGGTCGCCCCCGGAGGAGAAGCTCTACCCCGTCATCGACACGCTCCTGGAGCTGTGGGCGGCGAGCGGTGAGGCCGCCGTGACGGTGACGAAGGTCGTCGGGCACCGGTTCTCCCGGCCGAGCTTCGAGGTCCGGGACTTCCTGGCGCGCAACGCCGTCCCGTACCGCTGGTACGCCGCCGACGAGCCGGACGGCGCGCGGTTGCTCGCCGCGAGCGACTCGACGCCGCACGACGTGCCGGTCGTCGTGACCGCCGACGGCACGGTGCTGCGGGCCCCGACGCTCGCCGACCTCGCGACGAGCGTCGGCCTGTCGACCGTGCCGACCGAGGACTTCTACGACGTCCTCATCGTCGGGGCCGGCCCGGCCGGCCTCGGCGCCGCGGTGTACGGCGCGTCCGAGGGGCTGCGCACGGTGCTCGTCGAGCGCCAGGCCGCCGGCGGGCAGGCCGGGCAGAGCTCGCGGATCGAGAACTACCTCGGCTTCCCCGACGGGGTCTCGGGCGGGCAGCTCACCGACCGGGCCCGCCGGCAGGCGGTGAAGTTCGGTGCCGAGGTGCTCACGGCGCGCACGGCCGTCGGCATCGACGCGACCGGGCCGCGCCGCGTCGTCCGGTTCGACGACGGCACGCGCATCGCCGCGCACACGGTGATCCTCGCGACCGGCGTCGCGTACCGGCAGCTCGACGCGGACGGCGCCGACCGCTTCGTCGGCAGCGGGGTCTACTACGGCTCGACGGCGACCGAGGCCGCGACGTGCGCGGGCGAGCACGTCGTCGTCGTGGGCGGGGCGAACTCGGCCGGGCAGGCCGCGGTCTTCCTCGCCCGGCACGCCGCGCGGGTGACCCTCGTCGTCCGCGGGCGTGACCTGGAACGGTCGATGTCGCACTACCTCATCGAGCAGGTGCGGGCCGTGCCGAACATCGAGGTCCGGCTGTGCACCCGGGTCGCCGCGCTGGACGGCGAGGACCACCTCGAGCAGGTCACGCTCGCCGACGACGCGACGGGCACCTCGACGACGGTGCGGACCGGGCACGTCTTCGTGTTCATCGGCGCGTCGCCGATGACGGCGTGGCTGCCGGATGCCGTGCACCGCGACGACGCGGGCTTCGTCCTCACCGGCCCCGACCTCGTCCGGGACGGCGCACCGCCGCCGGGCTGGTCGCCGGACCGCGACCCGTACCTGCTCGAGTCGAGCGTGCCCGGGGTGTTCGTCGCCGGCGACGTCCGGTCGCAGTCGGTGAAGCGGGTGGCGTCCGCGGTCGGCGAGGGGGCCCTCGCGGTGACCCTCGTGCACCGGTACCTGGAAGGGCGGTGACCGCGTGACGGTCGACGGGACGACGGCCGGCCCGGAGCGGGTCGGCCCCGACGTGCTGCGCACGCTGTTCCTCTTCGAGTCGCTGGACGACGACAAGCTCGGCTGGCTCGCGGCGCACGGCCGGGTCGAGCGCCGGACGGCGGGGGAGGCCGTCTACACCCAGGGCGACCCCGCGACGTGCTTCTTCGTGCTGCTCGAGGGCACCGTCGTCATGCGGCGCCGGGTCGAGGACCACGAGCTCGAGATCATCCGGACGAGCCAGCGCGGCGCCTACGCGGGGGCGACCCAGGCGTACGTCCGGACGCCGGAACCGTTGCCGTACAGCGCCTCCATGGAGGCAGTCACCGACGCGGCGCTGCTCGCGCTGGACGCCGACGAGTTCGCCGTCGAGATCCGCACCTGGTTCCCGATGGCGATGCACCTGCTCGAGGGCCTGTTCGTCGGGATGCGCTCGAGCAACGAGATCGTCGCCCAGCGGGAGCGGCTGCTCTCTCTCGGCCGGCTCACCGCGGGGCTCACGCACGAGCTGAACAACCCGGCCGCGGCCGCCGTCCGGGCGACCGCGACGCTGCGGGAACGGTTCGCCGCGATGCGGCACAAGCTCGCGAGCCTCGCCGACGGCAAGCTCGACGCGGACACGCTCATCCGGCTCACCGACGTCCAGGAGGAGGCCGTGGCCCGGCTGGCGTCGGCGCCCGAGCTGTCGCCGCTCGAGACGAGCGACGCCGAGGACGAGCTGACCGACTGGCTCGACGAGCACGAGGTCGCCAACGGGTGGGAGCTCGCGGCGACGCTCGTCGCCGCCGGGCTCGACACCGGCTGGCTCGACCGGGTCGCGGCCGCGGTGCCCCGGACCCATCTCGGTGGCGGGCTGCGCTGGGTGACGTACACCCTCGAGACGGAGATGCTCCTCAACGAGATCGACGACACGACGGGCCGGATCTCGGCGCTCGTCGGAGCGGCGAAGCAGTACTCCCAGATGGACCGGGCGCCGCGCCAGGACATCGACGTCCACGAAGGGCTCAAGTCGACGCTCGTCATGCTGGGCGCCAAGCTGCGGCCCGGGGTCACCGTCGTCAAGGACCTCGACCGGACGCTGCCCCGGATCCCCGCCTACCCCGGCGAGCTCAACCAGGTCTGGACGAACCTCGTCGAGAACGCCGTCCAGGCGATGGGCGGCCAGGGCGCGCTCACCGTGCGCACGGCACGCGACGGCGAGCACGTGCTCGTCGAGATCGGCGACACCGGGCCGGGCGTCCCGGCGGAGCTGCGGTCCAGGATCTTCGAACCGTTCTTCACGACGAAGCCGGTCGGCGAGGGGACCGGGCTCGGGCTCGACATCTCCTACCGGATCGTCGTCCAGCGGCACCGCGGCGACCTGCGCGTCGAGTCGGTGCCGGGAGACACCCGCTTCCAGGTCCGCCTCCCCCTCCACGACACCTGACCCGAGCTACTAGCGCGTATGACCCAGAAAACGGGTCATACGCGCTAGTAACTCCGGGGTGGGAGGGTGGGTCAGGCGGCGCGGACGACGAGGGTGCCGGCGGCGCGGTCGTGCAGGCCGCGGTTGTCGCGGTCGGTGAACAGCGGCGGGACGACGAGGACGAGCAGCAGCGCCCGGACGAGCGCCCGGGCCGGTCCCGGCGGGCGGCCGTCGAGGGTCTCGACCCTGATCCCGGCGACCCGGTGCCCGACCGTCATGCCCAGCGTCCCGACGAGCAGCACGTGCTCGGTCACGAGGACGACGAGCGCCATGAGGTCGGGGCGACCGACGGACGACAGCAGCCCCTGCGCGATGAGCACGCAGAGCAGCCAGTCGACGAGCAGGCCGACGACCCGCCGCCCGAAGGAGGCGACCGACCCGGCGCCCTGCGCGGGCCGGCCGAACCGGGCCCCGGCGTGGTCGGCGCCGTCGTCCACCGGCGTCCGCGACCCGCCCGGCCCGTCGAGCCACGAACCCATGTCGCGTCGTCCGGCCATGCCCCGAGGCTAGCCGGGGCGGCGCGCCGGGGCACCCGGGCCCCCGGGCGCGGGGTAGCGTCACACCGCCGACACCTGCGGTCGGCTCCCGTTACCTCACGGAAACAGACGGGACACTGGCGGGAAATCCCTGGTCCATAGTGTCCAGGGCGATTCCACGGGACTCCCCGATGACGCGGGCCCGCGGTGAACCCTGCCCGATGCCCGCTCCGCTCCCCAGCCCTGGAGGTTGGATGTTCAGCAATGGCGACGAGGTCCTCAAGTTCATCAAGGACGAGGACGTCAAGTTCGTGGACGTGCGGTTCTGCGACCTCCCCGGGGTCATGCAGCACTTCAACGTGCCGGCCGCGTCGGTCGACGCAACGTTCTTCGCCGAGGGCCAGATGTTCGACGGTTCGTCGATCCGTGGCTTCCAGGCGATCAACGAGTCGGACATGAAGCTCATCCCGGACGTCGGCACCGCCTACATCGACCCGTTCCGCACGGAGAAGACGCTCAACATCAACATGAGCATCGTCGACCCGTACACGGACGAGGCCTACAGCCGCGACCCGCGCCAGGTGGCCCGCAAGGCCGAGGCGTACCTCAAGTCGACGGGCATCGCGGACACCGCGTTCTTCGCCCCGGAGGCGGAGTTCTACGTCTTCGACGACGTCCGCTTCGAGACGAAGCAGAACGCCGGGTACTACCACATCGACTCCATCGAGGGCGCCTGGAACACCGGGCGCGTCGAGGAGGGCGGCAACCGCGGCTACAAGACCCGGTACAAGGGCGGCTACTTCCCCGTCCCGCCGGTCGACCACTACGCGGACCTGCGCGACCAGATGTCGAAGACCCTGGACTCTCTCGGCCTGCAGGTCGAGCGCGCCCACCACGAGGTCGGCACCGCGGGCCAGGCGGAGATCAACTACCGCTTCGACACGCTGCTCAAGTCGGCCGACAAGGTCATGCTCTTCAAGTACGTCATCAAGAACGTGGCGTGGGAGGCCGGCAAGACGGCGACCTTCATGCCGAAGCCGCTCTTCGGTGACAACGGCTCGGGCATGCACTGCCACCAGTCGCTCTGGAAGGACGGCGAGCCGCTCTTCTACGACGAGCGCGGCTACGGCGGCCTGTCCGACATCGCGCGCTGGTACATCGGCGGCCTCCTGCACCACGCCCCGTCGCTGCTCGCCTTCACCAACCCGACGGTGAACAGCTACCGCCGCCTGGTGCCGGGCTACGAGGCGCCGGTCAACCTGGTCTACTCGGCCCGCAACCGCTCCGCCTGCGTGCGGATTCCGGTCACCGGCTCGAACCCGAAGGCCAAGCGCATCGAGTTCCGGGTGCCCGACCCGTCGAGCAACCCGTACCTCGCGTTCGCCGCCCAGCTCATGGCCGGCATCGACGGCATCAAGAACCGGATCGAGCCGCTCGCACCGGTCGACAAGGACCTCTACGAACTGCCGCCGGAGGAGCACGCCTCGATCCCGCAGGTCCCCGGCTCGCTCGGCGCCGTCCTCGACGCTCTCGAGGCCGACCACAGCTACCTCTCCGAGGGTGGCGTGTTCACCGAGGACCTCATCGACACGTGGATCGACTTCAAGCGTCAGCAGGAGATCCTCCCGATCTCCCTGCGGCCGCACCCCCACGAGTTCGAGCTGTACTACGACATCTGAGATCGCGTCGTCCGAAGGGCCTCTGACCAGGGAAGATCCCGGGTCGGAGGCCCTTCGCGTGCTGTCGGCCGGTGCCGGCGCAGCCGTCGCGACGCGCCGGATCATGACGCGGGGCGCGCGGCGCAGTAGGGTCCCTGGTCAGCGCCGCCGATTGGGACCACCCGGGAGCGGCGGAAGGTGGTGCGAACGATGACGGATCCTGCAGGCCCCGCGCAGCGGGCCGGTGCCCGGCTCGACGCCGTGGCACGCGGTCTGCGGCACCCGCGCCGGCAGCTGCGCAGGTTCCAGGCCGCGCGCCGCCGCCGCCTCCTCCTCGAGGCGAACCGCCGGCTCGAGGCGAGCCGCCGACCCGACGCGAGCGGATCGCCGCTGCCCGAGGGCTGCCTGGTCTGCGGGTCGACGAAGACCCGGTCGCAGACCGTCCAGCGCCCCAAGCGGGCCTACGAGCTGCGGATCTGCTCGCAGTGCGGCTACGTCTCGAACGGCACGAACACGGTGGACTACACGAAGTTCACCTCGGTCAACCGGTTCGAGCTGACGGCGCGGGTCGGCACCGCGGACCGGCCGGGCCGGGAGTTCCAGATGGCCCGGATGGGCGTCCAGGTGCTCGGCCGCACGGGCTTGCGGGTCAACGTGTTCGGCGCCGGTCGCAGCCAGGACTACCTGCACGTGCGCGCCCTGCCCGGCGTGGAGCGGGCGATCATCAGCGACGTGGTCGACCTCGGGCTCGACGAGGACTTCCTCAACGTCCGGGACGGCACGACCGAGCGGTTCGACCTCGTCGTCGCCTGCGAGGTCGTCGAGCACTTCACGGACCCGACGACCGAGTTCCGCCGGCTGTTCGACCTGCTCACGCCCCAGGGGCTGCTCGTCTGCTCGACGAACATCTACGACGGCGGCAACCTGGAGCGTCAGGAGTACCTCTACCGCCGCGGTCACGTCTCCTACTACGCACCCCGGACCATCGCCCGGATCGCCCGCGCGAGCGGTGTGCGGTTCGACTTCCGGGTGCCGCAGATGGCCACGAGCACCGGCGGCCCGCGCAAGCGGTACGTGCTGTTCAGCCCGTCGGCGGACGTCATGGACCGCGTCGCCGTCTACTTCGGGCAGCACATGTACGCGCCGTCCGAGGACCCGAACGTCGACCTCACGCCGAAGACGGCGACGAGCCTGCCGGTCGCAGGCCCGTCGCCGTCCGCGTGAGCGCGGGTCAGAGGATGTAGAGCATCTCCTGGTACGTCGGCAGCGGCCAGAGGTCGTCGGCGACGACGCCCTCGAGCGCGTCGGCGGCGGTCCGGACGGCGGCCATCGCCGGCAGCAGGACGTCCCGGGCGTACGTGGCCTCCTCGAGCGGCTCCTCCCCCGCGTCGGCGGCCAGTGCCGCGCCGAGGGTCGTGAGCGCCGCCCGCAGGTCCCCGAGCGGGCCGGTCACCGTCTCCAGCGAGGCGAGGTCGGCGTCCACCCCGGCCGCCTTGAGCGCGCCGACGTTGACGGCCAGCTCGGTCTGGTAGCGGACGGCGGCCGGCAGCACGACGGTCGCGCCGATCTCGTGCGTGAGGCGCGCCTCGACGCCGATCGTGAGCGTGTAGTGCTCCAGACCGATCTCGTAGCGGCTGTGCATCTCACGGTGGTTGAAGACCTTGTACTTCTCGAAGAGCTCCATCGCCTCCGGGGAGACGAGCTCGGGGAGCGCGTCGAGCGTCGTCCGCAGGTTCGGCAGCCCGCGCTCGGCAGCCTCGACCTGCCACTTCTCCGAGTAGCCGTCGCCGTTGAAGACGACCGCGCCGTGGGTGTTGATGATCTCGGTGAGGACGGTCTGTACCGCGGCGTTGAAGTCGGTCCCGGCGGCGACCGCTGCCTCGAGCTCCGTCGCGATGTGGTCGAGCGCCTCGGCCATGATCGTGTTCAGGGTGACCATCGGGCCGGCGACGGTCTGCATCGAACCGGGTGCACGGAACTCGAACCTGTTGCCGGTGAAGGCGAAGGGGCTCGTCCGGTTGCGGTCGCCCGGGTCGGTCGGCAGGACGGGCAGCGTGTCGACGCCGATCGTCAGGCGGCCCTTGCTCTTCGACGACGTCGCGGCCCCAAGGGCGATCTGCTCGAAGACGCCGGCGAGCTGGTCGCCGAGGAAGATCGAGATGATCGCGGGCGGGGCCTCGTTCGCGCCGAGCCGGTGGTCGTTGCTCGCCGACGCGACGGACGCGCGGAGCAGGCCGGCGTACTTGTGGACGGCCCGGATGACGGCGGCGCAGAACACGAGGAACTGCGCGTTGTCGTGCGGGTTGTCGCCGGGCAGGAGCAGGTTGCCCTCGGTCGCGTTGCCGATCGAGAAGTTCACGTGCTTGCCGGAGCCGTTGACGCCGGCGAAGGGCTTCTCGTGGAAGAGGCACTCCATGCCGTGCTTGCGCGCGATCGACTTGAAGGTCGTCATGAGCAGCTGCTGGTGGTCGGACGCCACGTTCGCGCGCTCGAACATCGGCGCGATCTCGAACTGGCCCGGCGCGACCTCGTTGTGCCGCGTCTTCGCCGGGATACCGAGCTTGAACAGGGCGCGCTCGGTGTCGAGCATGAAGCCGAGCACCCGCTCGGGGATGGCCCCGAAGTAGTGGTCGTCGAACTCCTGGCCCTTGGGCGGCTTGGAACCGAAGAGGGTGCGGCCGGCGTTGAGCAGGTCGGGACGGGCCAGCACGAAGTGCCGGTCGACGAGGAAGTACTCCTGCTCCGGGCCGCAGTACGACACGACGCGCGCGGGAGTGTGCCCGAACAGGCGCAGGATCCGCTCGGCGTGGTCCGCCATCGCCTGCTGGGAGCGCAGCAGCGGCGTCTTGTGGTCGAGCGCCTCGCCGGTCATGGAGACGAAGACCGTCGGGATGCACAGGGTGTTGCCGTTCGGGTTCTCGAGCACGTACGCCGGGCTGGTGACGTCCCAGCCGGTGTACCCGCGGGCCTCGAACGTGTTGCGCAGGCCGCCGTTCGGGAAGCTCGAGGCGTCCGGCTCGCCCTGGATGAGCGTCTTGCCGGCGAACTCGGCGATGGCGCCGCCGTCCCCGATCGGCTCGAAGAAGCTGTCGTGCTTCTCCGCGGTGAGGCCGGTCAGCGGGTAGAAGACGTGCGCGTAGTGGGTGGCGCCCTTCTCGAGCGCCCAGTCCTTCATCGCCGAGGCGACGGCGTCCGCGACGAGCGGGTCGAGCGGCGCGGTGTGCTCGATCGTGGCGAGGACGGACTTGAAGACCGACTTCGGAAGCCGCTGCTGCATCACGGCGCGGCTGAACACGTTCTCGCCGAAGATCTCGCCCGGCTTCTCCTCGGCCATGAAGCTCACCGCAGGAGGCACGTAGGCCTCGACGTCCTTGATCGCCTGGATCCGAGCGTCGTTCCCACCCATGTGCTGCCACTCCCTGTCGTCGTCCGTGCGGCAGAGGTCTGCCGAAGATCGACGCTAGGTAGCCCCGCTACACCGAATGTTTCGGGGAGGTCATCGTTGTGGTTCGCGGCGCCGAAGACGTGTGCTGAGCGTCACGGGTGCTGCGGCGTCGCGATCGTCGGGACCGACACGATGCGCAGCGCGGCCTCGTCCCGGTCGAGCACCCGCACCAGCCGGACCGTCGGCACCATCTGCGCGAACTGCCGGCCCGCCTCCCACGTGCGCGCCTCGCCGAGCGGGTCGAGCAGGACGACGCGCGCGCCGTCGACGACGGGGATGTCCGCCGGGACGCCCTCGTTCCAGATCCAGTGCCCCTCGCCGTCCACGAGGTGGAACCGCGCCTGCATCCCGCCGTCGGGGCGCAGCGGGCCGTCGGTCGCGGCGGCGACCTCCGCGGCGGACGGCGGCATGCCGGGGAGCAGCCGGTCGTCGGTCATGCTCAGCAGCGTCGCCGCGAGCAGCGTGTGCAGCTGGAAGTTGTCGCCGATCCCGCCGACGGTGAGCGCCCAGCCGCGCCCGCTCGGCCGGTGCAGGACGAGCATCTGCTCGTCGTCGAGCACCCGGAGCAGGTCGACGAGCCAGTCGAGGTCGTAGCGGACGTCCTGGAGCGCCTCCACGGCGTCCTCGACCTCCTCGCGGCGCGGCAGGCCGGTCCGGACGGCGGCCTGCTGGAGGAACGTCGTGAGCGCCATCGTCCACTGCCCGAGCATGAACCAGGCCGCGGCGAGCCGGCGCAGCCCGTCGTCGGCCGGCTCCCCGCCCGCGAGCCGGGCGACGACGGCCTCGAACGTCGCGGGGTCGTCCACCGGCTCCGGCGGTGCGAGCCGGACGGCGAGCCGCCAGCGCCGGGCGAACTCCGTCGCCGCCTCCGCCGCCTCGAGCCAGCCGTCGACGACGGCGGGCACCGCGGGTGCCGGGTCGGCGCCACGCTCCACGAGCGCCCCCGCGAGCACGGCGAGCCGGCTCCCGCGGCCGGGCGGCAGCCCGTCGAACAGGGAGCCGATGCGCTCCAGCGCACGGGTCGCCGCGGCGGCGTCCGCCGACCCGACCTGCTGCCACACGGCCTGCATCGCCCGGCCGGCCGCGGCCCCGTCGGCGCGCAGCGCCGACTCGAGCTCCCCGAGGACCCTGTCGATCACGCGGACCACGCTAGTGCTCGGCGGCGTCGCGGCGGGGGACGTCGGGCCGGACGTCATCCGGCCGGACGGCCCGTCATCCGCACGGCGCGGACGGCCAGGACCCGTCGGCGGCGGTCAGAGCCAGCCGTTGCGGCGGAACAGCCGGTACAGCGTCACGCAGGCGACCCCGATGACGGTGAGCACCCCGAAGTACCCGTAGCGCCAGTGCAGCTCGGGCATGGTGTCGAAGTTCATGCCGTAGATGCCGGCGATCGCCGTCGGTACGAGAGCGATCGCCGCCCAGGCCGAGATCTTGCGCATGTCCTCGTTCTGCCGGACGGCGATCTCGTTCTGCCGCACCGCGATCCGGCTCTGCCGGGCCGCGACCCGGGCCAGCTCGGCCTGGAGCACGTCGGAGAGCAGCCGGTCGTGCACCTCGATCGCGTCGGCGGCGCGCAGCACGTGGTCGTGGACGTCGCGGAAGTACTGGAGGAGCTCCGCGTCGACCCCGGCGACGGCGCCGTCCGCGAGCCGCTGGAGCGGCAGCGCGAGCGGCGCGACCGCCCGCCGGAACTCGGCGATCTCGCGCTTGAGCTTGTAGATGCGCTCGGAGTTCTCGTCGTCGTCGACGTCGTGCTGCTCGGCGCCGAAGACCTGCAGCTCGATCTCGTCGACGTCGACGTCGATCGAGGAGATCGCCTCCTCGTAGCCGTCGACGACGAGGTCCGCCGTCCGGTAGAGCACCCCCGTCGGGCCGTGCGTGGCGAGGTCGGACCCCTCGGCGTCGATCTCGGCGCGCACCCGGCGCAGGACGTCGCTGTGCCCGTGCCGGACGGTCACGACGAAGTTGCGCCCGAGGAAGACGGCGATCTCGGTGACGTCGACGACCTCCTCGTGGTCGACGTACCGCACGGGCTTGATGACGACGAACACGACGTCGCCGTAGACCTCGAGCTTGGGCCGCTGGTGCGCCTTGACGGCGTCCTCGACGGCGAGGGCCGGCAGCCCGAACGCGTCCGCGACGACGGAGATCTCCTCGGCGGTCGGCTGCTGGAGGCCGATCCAGACGAACCCCTTGCCGCCCTGCACCGTCCGCGCCGTCCGGCCCGCGTCGGCGAGGTCGATCCGGCCCGGACGGCGCCGGCCGTCCTCGTAGAGCGCGCAGTCGCCGATGACCTCGTCGATGCCCCGCCCCGGGCGGGCCTGGCCGTCGGACGTCGCGTCGCCGTCCTCGTCCGGGCCCGCGCCGTGCGCCCCGGTCGCGGCCCACGGCACCGCCCGCAGCGGGAGCGCACCCCGGGCCAGGCGCGCCGCCCGCCGCCACGTCGCGTCGTCCCGGCTCACGGCCACCTCCCGCCTCGGGCGGCGCACGCCCGCGCCGCTGCCACGACTGTACGAGCCGCGCGTGCACCACGCCGGGACGTGCCATGCTGGGCGCAGGCCCGTCGCGCCGCGATTACGGAAACCGACCGGAGATCCACCGAACGACGGAGTGCCTCGTCCGTACGGCCCCCCTCATGCAGGGGGTGGCCACCCCCCAAACTAGGGGGAATTTTAAGACTCCCTTAGCCATGAACCCTTTCGCGGTGCAGCCTCGGTAGTGACCGGCGGGGCAGCCGGTCCCTTGGGGACTGCGAAGGTATTGGGGCATCACATGAATCGCACCGCTGCGCTGCCGCGCGCCCTTGCGCGCCGGCTCCGATCTCTCGACAAGCCGACCCGGATGGGGCTCGCGGTCGTCCTCGCGGTCTCCGCGGGCGCTGTCGGCACGCTGAGCCTGGCCTCCTCGGCCTCGGCGGCCGTGCCGACCTTCCCGGACAACATCGTCGTCTTCCCCGACCGCGACTTCATCTCCGTCGACGGCTTCGACACCCACGTCGGCGAGACCGCACGCGTCGTCGTCACGCGGGACGGCCAGGTGACCGGCTCCGCCGAGGGCGTCCTCACCGGCGGCAGCCCGTCCATCGAGATCAACCACCCCGGCGGGTACTGCTGGGGCACCGGCACCGGGGCCCCGAACGTGACGCCGGACATCCAGGCCGGCGACAAGGTCTCGGTGTACGTCGGCAACGAGCTCCTCGGCGACACCACGACCATCGCGGCCAACATCGGCGCGTTCGGTGGTCCGGCGATCGAGATCGACGCGCTCGACCCGACGGTCCTGCGGCTCCGCGGCCACATCGGCGCCGGCGTCAACCTCGCGCAGCTCGAGCAGCGGATCGTCGAGCCGGCACTCACCGGTACCGAGATCGCGCGCCGTGACGTCCGGGCCACCCCGGGCCCGCTCACCCTCGACGCCCGGGGCCAGTACTCCTCGAGCCTGATCTTCAGCGACCAGAACGCGACGACCGGCCCGGTCGACTTCGTCGCGACCTACGAGTTCCTCAACGCCGAGACCGCGGCGATCGCCGCCGGCGGCGGCGCGCGCGCCATGGCGTGGGAGGTCGAGGACCTCGACGCGAACCGTCAGGGTCTGACGATCGCCGAGTTCGGCGAGCTCGGCGGCCCCGGCTTCGGCGGCTGCCCGAACGGCCCGCTGCAGTCCGGCCCGCCGGCGCCGACGAGCATCACGGTCGTCGAGGCGACGTCCGGCGGCGGCCACAACGTCGAGGTCACCTGGGTGCCGGCCGTTCCGGTCCCGGGCACCCCGGCCATCACCGGGTACCGGGTCCGCGCCGTCGGCGCACAGGACGCGAACCTCAAGCAGGCCGAGTTCGGCAAGCGGGTCAACAACGCGACCGCGACCGGCACGACGCTCACCGTGGACGGCGACCCGAACGCTTACACGTACGAGGTCACCTCGGTGAACGCCGCGGGGAACGAGACGAACCCGGCGGCGCAGCTGAGCATCACGCCGCCGGACGAGACGCCTCCGACCGCGTCGCTCACGCTGCCGGCCGGCCCCTACCTCGGCGCGACCCCGGTGACGCTGGCCTCCACCGAGGGCGGCGAGATCTACTACGCCCTCACCGCGCCGGGCGAGCCGGGCTTCCCGGACCTCACCGACGGGGACGTCCTCACCGGCAGCGTCCCGACGACGCTGTACACGGCGCCGTTCGACATCTCGGCGAGCACGAGGATCAGCGTCGTCGCGTTCGACGCCGCCGGGAACCCCTCGGCACAGGTCGACCAGCTCGTGACGTTCCTCGACGCGTCGACCCCGGACGCGCCGACCCTCACCGGCGCCGTCGGTGGGCTCGGCACGATCGACGTCGAGTTCACGGCCGTGGCCGACCCGCAGGACGCGCCGGTCACCCGGTACGACGTGACCTGGGCAGGGCCCGAGAACGGCTCGAAGCAGGTGTCCCCCGGCACGGGAACGCTGACAACCCAGATCACCGGCCTCGACGCCGGTGAGTACACGGTCACCGTGACCGCCCGGAACGCCGTCGGCGCCGGGCCGGCCTCCGGGCCCGCGACCGCGACGGTCGGCGAACAGGTCACCGTGAGCGCCGGCGCGGACAAGACCGCCGTCCGCGGCGGTGCGGCGGTCACGCTCAACGGCAGCTCGCCGATCAGCGGGGTGGCGTACACCTGGCAGCGGATCACCACGGCCGACCCCAACTCGGCCGTGATCGCGACCAGCCTGCTGTCCGCGACGGACGTCGCGGCGCCGACGGTGACGGTCCCGGTCCTCGGGCTGCCGACGTCCACCGCGACGAACGCCGCGGGCACGAACGCGGCGGTCTGGGAGGCGCGGAACGCTCCGCTCTTCTACAAGGTCACGGCCACGAAGGGCGGCCAGACCGCGGTCGACGTCGTCCAGGTGTCGATCCAGACCGACACGGTCTCGATCGCCACGGGCCGCTACCGGGCAGGCTCCGAGCTCCGCCTCAACGGCAGCGTCACCAACGGTGCCGCGACCGTGCGGATCTACCGGAAGAACACCACCGCAGGCGTCACGAACTACGTGTTCATCGGGAATGCCGTCATCACGGCAGCCCCCGGCGGCGCGACGTGGGAGCTGCGCCTGCGGAACGGGCAGACCCCGACCGTCAACGGTCCGTGGTACGCCTTCAGCTCCTTCGGTGGTGGCGCGGGTCCGTTCGCGACCTGACGCACAGCACCGTGCGCGACGGCCCGCCCGCCCCAGGCGGGCCGTCGTCCCCCGGGTCAGCCCCCTGACCTGGTTTCGGGCCCGGACGACGTTCCCCGCGTCGTCCGGGCCCGCTGCTGTTCCGGGACCCGGCGCGGGCGGACGCGTCAGGGCTTGGTGATGACGATGTCGCGGAAGACGACCTCGAAGCCGTCCCCGGCGGGCGAGGCGGCCATCGGGCCGACGAACGCGGGCAGGTCCGGGGGCAGGTAGCAGAGCCGGTGCGGCACCCAGGTCGCCCCGGCGTCGAGGGAGAACTCGACCGAGAGACCGTCGCCCGAGCGCACGACCCGCAGCCCGACCGGCCCGTCCACCCGGCCGACCGGGACGACGCTGCGGTCCGAGACGCCGTGGGTCACGACGGCGACGATCCTGTGCCCGCCGTCGACGCGCTCGACCGCCACGCTGATCCAGCGCTCGGCGTCCATCCGGACCATGAGGCCGGCCTGGTCGCCGCCGGCCCGGTACTGCCCCTCGACCGTCGTGCTCGCGACGAACTCGCCGAGCATCCGGGCGCCGAGGAAGTGCCCGTTGTCGTGGACGTAGCCGTAGTGGGTGTGGCGCCAGAAGTCGCTGCCCGGGTCTGCGGTGAGCACGATGTCCGGGCCGGAGCGGCGCCAGCGCGCGGGCTCGTGGAACCAGACGGGCTCGTCGCCGAAGACGCCGCGGGCGGGGGTCAGCTGCACCGGGCCATCCTGGCCGACGCGGTGGCCCCGCTGCACCCCGGGGCCGCCGGGACGCCGCGCTCAGCCGTAGAAGACCCGCTCCACCACCGAGCGCGCCCGGCGGGTCACCCGCAGGTAGTCCTCGTCGAGCTGCCCGGCGGACCCAGGCGGGTATCCGACGATCCGGGCGACGCCGTCCATCTCGCGGACCGTCTTCGGCAGCGCGTCCGACGGCCGGCCGCGCCACAGCACGGTCGCGTTGCGGACCCGGGAGGCGAGCGTCCACGCGAGCAGCAGCGCCCGGGCGTCCTCCTGGTCGAGCAGACCGGCCTCCGCGGCCGCGGCGAGCGCCCCCGTCGTCGAGGTCGTGCGCAGGCCCGGGACGGCGTGGCCGTGCTGGAGCTGGAGCAGCTGGACGGTCCACTCGACGTCCGAGAGCCCGCCGCGGCCGAGCTTGAGGTGCCGGTGCGGGTCCGCGCCGCGCGGCAGCCGCTCGGACTCCACGCGGGCCTTGATCCGGCGGATCTCCTTGACGGCCGCCTCGGGCAGCCCGCCCTCGGGCCAGCGCAGCGGGTCGACGAGCGCGACGAACCGCAGCGCGAGGTCCTCGTCACCGGCGATCGGCACGGCCCGGGTGAGCGCCTGCGCCTCCCACGTCGACGACCAGCGCCCGTAGTACTCCGCGAACGAGTCCAGGGTGCGCACCAGCGGGCCGTTGCGGCCCTCGGGCCGCAGGTCCGCGTCGACGTCGAGCGCCGGCTCCGGGCCGGGCATCCGGAGCATCCGGCGCAGCTCGGAGACGACGGCCATCGCGGCGTCCTGGGCCTGCTTCTCGTCGGCACCGGGCAGCGGCTCGTGGGCGAACATGACGTCCGCGTCGCTGCCGTAGCCGGCCTCGCTGCCGCCGAGCCGGCCCATGCCAACGACGAGCAGCCGGGTCGGCAGCGTGCCGCCGGTGCGCTGCGCGACGGCCGCGGACGCCGCCCGCAGCGTGCCGTCGACGGCCGCCACCGCGGCGTCCGACAGCCCCCGCCCGACCGCTGCGAGGTCGGCGAGCCCGACGAGGTCCGCGATCGCCGTCCGGACGATCTCCCGCCGCCGGACGGCGCGTGCGGCGATGACGGCGCCTTCCGGGTCGCGGTCGTGCCGGTCGGCGGCCCGCCGGACGGCGTCGATCATCGCCGACCGCGGCCGCGGCCTCAGCTCGGCCTCGTCGCCGAGCATCGCGACCGCCTCCGGGCCGAGCTCGAGCAGCTCTGAGACGAGCCGGCTCGACGCGAGGACGTGCGCCATCCGCTCCGCCGCGGCCCCGGAGTCGCGGAGCATCTTGAGGTACCAGTGCGTCGTCCCGAGCTCGTCGCTGACCCGGCGGAACGACAGCAGCCCGGCGTCCGGGTCCGCTCCCCCGGCGAACCAGCCGAGCATGACCGGCAGCAGCTGGCGCTGGATCGCGGCCCGCCGGCTGACGCCCGACGTGAGCGCCTCGATGTGCCGCATCGCGCCGCCGGGGTCGCGGTAGCCGAGCGCCCGCAGCCGGGCCGTCGCGGCCTCGGGCGTGAGCCGGACCTCGTCGGTCGTGAGCCGGGCGGCGGCGGCGAGCAGCGGCCGGTAGAAGAGCTTCTCGTGCAGCCGCCGGACCTCGCGGGCCCGGGCCTGCCAGGTCTCCTCGAGCTCGACGGCCGGCGTCCGGCGGAACCCGAAGGACCGGCCCATCCGGCGCAGGTCCGCCTCGGCGTCCGGGACGACGTGGGTGCGGCGCAGCCGGAACAGCTGCACCCGGTGCTCGAGGGTGCGCAGGAAGCGGTAGGCCCGGTCCATCTCGGCGGCGTCGTCACGGCCGACGTAGCCGTACGTCGAGAGCAGCTCCAGGCCCTGGGTCGTGTTGCCCGTGCGCAGCCGTGGCTCGACCCGGCCGTGGACGAGCTGGAGCAGCTGGACGCTGAACTCCACGTCCCGCAGGCCGCCCGGGCCGAGCTTGATCTGGCGGGCCGCCTCCTTGGCGGGCACGTGCTGCTCGACGCGGCGGCGCATCGCCTGGACGTCCTCGACGAAGTTCTCCCGCTGCGAGGCCTGCCACACCATCGGCTCGAGCGCGTCGAGGTAGGCCTCGCCGAGCGCGAGGTCACCGGCGACCGGGCGGGCCTTGAGCAGCGCCTGGAACTCCCAGGTCGCCGCCCACCGCTGGTAGTAGGAGCGGTGGCTCTCGAGGGTCCGCACGAGCGGCCCGGCCTTGCCCTCCGGGCGCAGGTTGGCGTCGACCGGCCAGAGCGTGCCCTCGGCCGTGGCGGCGGAGCAGGCCCGGGCCAGGCCCGCGGCGAGCCGGGTTCCGGTGGCGAGCGCGGCGGTCTCGGCGTCCGGGTCGCCGGCGAGCTCCTCGGGGGGCTCGACGACGTAGACGACGTCGACGTCGCTCACGTAGTTGAGCTCGCGGCCGCCGCACTTGCCCATCCCGATCACCGCGATCCGGCACGGGGCGGCGTCCGGCGGCAGCTCGCTGCGGGCGATCGCGAGCGCGGTCTCCAGCGCGGCCGCGGCGAGGTCGGCGAGCTCGCGGCCGACCGCGGGCATCGCGACGACCGGGTCGGGCGCGGTGAGGTCGAGCCCGGCGACGGCGAGCAGCCGGCGGCGGTAGGCGACCCGCAGCGCGTCGGTCGCCTCCTCCGGCGGCAGGTCCGCCACCGGCTCCGCGGCGTCCGGGTCGGCGCCGACCGCCAGCAGGAGCTCGGCGCGCATCGCGGGCGCGGTGCGGCTCTCCTCGTCGTCCTCGACGAGCACCGTCCAGTGCTCCGGGTGGCGGGCGAGGTGGTCGCCGAGCGCCGCCGACGCGCCGAGGACGGCGACGAGCCGGTCCCGGGCCGGCCCCCCGGAGCGCAGGACGGCGCGCAGCCGCGCGGGGTGGGCACCGAGCAGGGCGATCTCGCCGGTCGACGGTGCGGCGGGGCGCTCGTCCGCGCCGTCGAGGTCGAACGCGGCGAACGGGTCGTCGGGCTGCAGGCCGATGAGCTGCTCGAGGATCCGCACGAGCGAGAGCAGCGCGAGGTCCGGGTCCGGCGCCTCGCCGAGCGCGGAGAGCGCGCCGTCCTCGAAGAGGTCCTCGAACGGGTCGACGATCCCGGCGAGCGCCGGGTCCTCGAGGAGCCGCTCGGCCTTCGGGACGTCGACGAACCCCAGGCGGGCCAGCTGGCCCCCGAGGCTGCCGCGCCGGGGCCTGGACGTGCTCACGTCCGCCACCGTAGCCCGTCCGCCCTGTGCCGTCGGACCGGTGCCGACGGCGGCGCCGGGCGACGGTCAGCGGCGGGCGACGTACGCGGCGACGACGTCCGCGAACGCGACCGCGTGGGTGCGGGCGACGCGCGCGAGCGACTCCTCGCCGGCGGCGAGCGCCGGCCGCAGGTCGTCGGGGTGCAGCCCGGCGCCGACGACGGTGCCGTGGCCGCCGACGAGCCAGCTCTCGTAGTCCGCGGCGGTGACCTCGGGGTGGTACTGGACGCCCCAGGCCCGCTCCCCCAGCCGGAACGCCTGCCGGGCGTACCGCTGCCCGGTCGCGAGCGGGACGGCGCCCGGCGGCAGCTCGGTCACGGTGTCCTGGTGCCAGTGCGCGACGCCGATCCGCGGCCCGGCCTCGGCGTGGACCGCGCCGAGCAGGGCGTCGTCCGCCGCCGCGGGCAGCAGGTCGACCTCGACGTAGCCGATCTCCAGCCCGTGCGTGCCGCGCTCGGCCCGCCCGCCGGTGGCCATCGCCAGCAGCTGGAAGCCCAGGCAGATGCCGAGCGTGGGGACGCCG
Source organism: Kineosporia sp. A_224 (assembly GCF_002198655.1). Taxonomy (GTDB): domain Bacteria; phylum Actinomycetota; class Actinomycetes; order Actinomycetales; family Kineosporiaceae; genus R-H-3. The sequence goes on along the minus strand of NZ_MWLN01000199.1, from coordinate 148,772 downwards.
CGGTCGACCGCCTCGGCGAGCAGCGCCCGGGTGCCGGGCAGCCAGGGGGCGACGTCGTCCTCCCAGGCGGCCATCACCCCGCCGAGCACGACGATCGCGTCGTGCCCGGAGAGGTCGGCCGGCAGGTCGTCGCCCGAGCCGGGGTGCCGGTCGTCGACGCACGCCGGGCCGAGTCGCTCACGCAGGTACGGGTCGAGCCGTCCGAGGCCGGAGTCGTCCTCGTGGACGACGACGAGCACGCGGGCAGCGGTGGCGGCGTCCGACGGGGGCGTCGGGGTGGACAGCGTCGTCATCGGTCACTCGTCATCGGTCGCGACGGTCAGAGCATCGGGAGGTAGCGGTTGAGCTCGAACGCGGTGATCTGGTGCCGGTACTCCGCCCACTCGGCGCGCTTGTTGCGCAGGAAGTAGTCGAAGACGCCCTCGCCGAGGGTCTCGGCGACGAGCTCGGACTCCTCCATGATCTGGATCGCGTTGTCCAGGCTCGTCGGCAGCGGCTTGATCCCGAGGGCCCGGCGCTCGGCGTCGGTGAGCGACCAGACGTCGTCCTCGGCGCCGTCCGGCAGGTCGAGCCCGTCCTCGATGCCCTTGAGCCCGGCCGCGAGCATGATCGCGAACGCGAGGTAGGGGTTCGCGGCGGAGTCGATCGCGCGGTACTCGATGCGCGTCGAGTTGCCCTTGCCCGGCTTGTACATCGGCACCCGGATGAGCGCCGACCGGTTGTTGTGGCCCCAGCAGACGTAGCTCGGGGCCTCTCCGCCGCCCCACAGCCGCTTGTACGAGTTGACCCACTGGTTCGTCACCGCGGTGATCTCGGCGGCGTGCGCGAGCAGGCCGGCGATGAACTGCCGCGCCACCTTGCTCAGCTGGAACTCCGCGCCCGCCTCGTGGAAGGCGTTGCGGTCGCCCTCGAAGAGCGACAGGTGGGTGTGCATGCCGGAGCCGGGGTGGTCCGCGAACGGCTTGGGCATGAACGTCGCGTAGATGCCCTGCTCGAGCGCGACCTCCTTGATGACGCTGCGGAAGGTCATGATGTTGTCGGCCGTGCTGAGCGCGTCGGCGTAGCGCAGGTCGATCTCGTTCTGGCCGGGGCCGCCCTCGTGGTGGCTGAACTCCACCGAGATGCCCATCGACTCCAGGACACCGATCGCGGCCCGCCGGAAGTCGTGCGTCGTGCCCCGCGGGACGTGGTCGAAGTACCCGGCGCGGTCGACGGGCTCGGGGTCGCGGCCCGGCGCCCACTCGTCCTTGAGCAGGTAGAACTCGATCTCGGGGTGCGTGTAGAACGTCAGCCCGTGGCCGGCGGCCTTGTGCAGCGCGCGGCGCAGGACGTTGCGCGGGTCCGACATCGACGGCTCGCCGTCCGGGGTGAGGACGTCGCAGAACATCCGCGCGGTGCCGTGGTGGTCCCCGCGCCAGGGCAGGACGGCGAACGTCGCCGGGTCCGGCCGGACGAGCATGTCGGCCTCGTAGACCCGGGCCAGGCCCTCGATCGCGGAGCCGTCGAAGCCGATGCCCTCGGAGAACGCCCCCTCGAGCTCGGCAGGGGCCACGGCCACCGACTTGAGCGAGCCGAGGACGTCGGTGAACCACAGCCGGACGAACCGGATGTCACGCTCCTCGATCGTGCGGAGGACGAACTCCTGCTGCCTGTCCACGGTCACACTCGCTCATCGATCGGGGGCTCCCGCCCGAACCGGTTGTACGGATCCGCCCAGCCTCACAGGGCCGCGTGTCGCCGCGGTAACAGGCTACGGCCTGGACCTCGCCACGGCGGGAGGCGGCCCCGTCGCCCGGGCACGGTCACCGGCGGGCCGCCGGGCGCTAGCCTGGCCCGGTGCTGGCCCTGCTCTGGCGCGCGGTGCGCTGGCGCCGGGCGACCTCGCTCGCCGTCCTCGCCGCGTCGGTCGTCGCGACCGCCGCGGGCACCCTCGGGCCGCTCTACGCGCGCAGCGCCGAGGAGTCCCTCCTTCGGCAGCGGGTCGCCCAGGCGCCGGCGGTCCAGGTCGGGCTCACGGTCGAGGCCCAGCTCGGCGGGCCCGGCCGGCTCACCGGCGACATGAGCAGCGACCCGACGACCGGCCAGGTCGGGCCGCCGGTCGTCGCGGACGCCGCACGGGCCGTCGCCGCGGACCACCGGCTGGACCGGTGGTTCGGGCCGCCCAGCGCGTTCGTCGAGCTCGACAGCACGTCCCTCGTGCTCGACGGGGGCTCCGTCGCGGGGCTGGCCCAGCCGGTGTGGCTCGAGCGGGCGTGCGAGGGGCTGCAGATGGACAGCGGCACGTGCTCGCCCGGCCCGGGCCAGGTCCTCGTCTCGCGGCGGACGGCGCAGACCTTCCGGCTGGCGGTCGGCAGCCAGGTCCGGCTCTCGCTCGCCGCCCGGCCGCTGCGCGTCGCGGGGGTCTACGCGGACGTCGCCGCGGCGGAGGCCGTGTGGGGCGCCCGCTCCCCGATCCAGTGGACCGAGCCGCGCCAGCCGGACGACGTCCTCAAGGTCGACGCCGTGCTCGTCGCGCGCGACGACATCGACGACAGGACGCTGGGCGGTGCCGCCGGGGCCTACCGGCCGCTGCGGCGGGACACGATCCTGCTCTCGACCACCGGCCCCGTCGTCGCCGACGTCGCCGCGGTCGACCGGGACCTGCGTGCGGTCGGGGGCCGGCCGGCCGGCGCCGTCCGCGGCGTCGCCGCCGAGGACCTGCCCCCGATGACCCTGACGAACCAGATCACCGACCTGCTCGCCGAGGTCGCGCCCCAGCGGCGGGACCTGCGCGGCGCCGCGCTGGCGATCACGCTGCAGCTCGTCGCGCTCGCCTGGTTCGTCCTCTTCCTCGTCGTCGCGACGACGACCGAGGAGCGCAGCGCCGAGGTCGCCCTCGCGAAGCTGCGCGGCCTGTCCCTGCGCCGGACGGCGGTCCTCGCGCTCGCCGAGGCCTGCGTCCTGCTGCTCGCGGCCGCCCCGGTCGGGCTGGCACTGTCCTACCTCGTCGTCAGCCGGCTCGTCGAGGGCGTGCTGCAGCCCGGGACGTCGGTGACCCTGGACCGCACCGTGTGGCTCGCGCTCGCCGCCGCCGTCGTCGGCGGCCTCGTCGCGGCCGCCCTTGCGACGGCCAGGCTGCTCACCGCGCCGGTCCTGGACCAGCTCCGGCGCACGGCCGGCGGCCGGGCGGCCCGGCTGCGCGGTGTCGCCGTGGACGCCGTCGCGCTCGTGCTCGCCGCGGAGGGCGTCTACCTGCTGCGGACCGGCGTCTCCGGCGCGGTGGCCCTCGCGACGCCGGCGCTGCTCGCCCTCGCCGGCGGGCTCGTCGCCGTCCGGGTGCTGCCGTTCGTGGCCCGGCTCGCGGTCGCGAGCACCCGCGGCCGCCCCGGCGCGGCGCTCTTCCTCGCTGCCCGCAACCTGGCGCGGCGACCGGCCGGCAGCCGGGTCAGCGTGCTCCTCGCGGTGGCCGTCGCACTGGCCGTCTTCGGCGTCCAGGAGTGGCGGATCGCCCAGGAGGCCCGCTTCGACCTCGCCCGCACCCAGGTGCCGGCAGCGCAGGTCGTCCACGTCGCGGCGCTGCCCCCGTGGGCGCTCGCCGAGGTCGTCGGCACCGTCGACCCCGAGGGGACGTGGGCGATGGCCGCCGTCAGCGTCGACGGGACCCTCGCCGTGGACTCGCCGCGGTTCGCCGCCGTCTCGGCGTGGGACCCGGCGTGGGTCGGGACCACCCCGGCCGGGCTCGCGCGCGTCCTGCGGCCGCCGGTCGACGCCGCACCCGTCACGGCGCGCGACACGCTCACGGTGACCGTTGACGACGCGCTGCCCGCGCGCTCGTCGAAGACGTCCCTCGGCGCCCGGCTCATCGCCCCCGACGGCACCGACCGGGTCGTCACCTTCGGCGCGCTGGCCCGGGGCACCCGCGACTACACGGTCCGCCTGCCCTCGTGCGCAGACGGCTGCCGGCTGCTCCGCCTCACCCTCGACGTCGACCCGTTCGGCGACGTGCAGCCGTCCGGCACCGTGACGGTGACCCGGATGTCGGACGCCGGCGGCCCGGTCGACGCCGGCCTGTCGGCCCCGGGCGGGTGGCGCCTCGCCCGGACGGCGTCGCTGACCCTCGACCCGTCCCGGGTCCGCCCGCAGGACGTGGCGACGAGCGCCGCCGGGCTGGTCCTCACCGTCACGGACGGGACGGGTCCGGCCGCCGAGCCCGCCGACCACCCCGCAGACCCGCCTGCCGTCCTCGGGGACCGGGCGTCGTACTCGCCGTACGACAGCGGGTCCGACGCCCCGACCGTCCGCGTCGCGGGACTCGACTCGACCCAGCTCGTCGTCACGGCGACCGGCAGGCGCGGCCCGCTGCCCGTCGTCGGCCGCGCGGGCGCGCTCGTCGACCTGCGCAACGCCGTCGACTCCGCCGCCGAGCGGCGCTGGTCCGAGGCGGACGCCCAGGTGTGGCTGTCGCCGGCCGCACCACCGGACGCCGTCCGCCGGCTCGGGGCCGCCGGCCTGTCGGTCCGCGGCGTCGACAGCCTCGCGGAGCGCCAGGCCGTGCTCGACGGGGACGGCACCTCGCTGGCTCTCGTGCTCTACCTCGTCGCCGCGGTCGCGGCGCTGCTCGCCGGCGGCGGCGCGCTCCTCGCCTCGACGTACCTCGGCGGCCGCCGGCGCGCCTACGAGCTCGCGGCGGCCCGCCTGCTCGGGGCCCGGCGCTCCTCGCTCGTCGCGGCCGGGCGGGTCGAGCAGCTCGTGCTCGTCCTGCTGGGCGTCCTCGTCGGGGGCGTCACCGGCGCCGCCGCGACCTGGCTCGTGCTCGACGCCCTGCCGGCGGTCACCGGCGGGTCGGAGGCGGTCCGGGCGTACGGCGTCCGCTGGCCGCTCCTGCTCGCGGTGACCGGTGCGGCGGCCCTCGTCGCCGCGGCGTTCAGCGAGCTCGGCGCCCGGCGCGTCGTCGCCGCGGCCGACACCGGGCTGCTCCGGCAGGTGCAGGCATGAGCGCCCACGCCCCCGCCGGCGCGGGTCTGCCGGTCCGGGTCGAGGGCCTGGTCCACATCTACCGGCTCTTCGACACCGAGGTCGTCGCGCTGCGCGGGGTCGACCTGACCATCGCTGCCGGCGAGACCGTGACCCTCTTCGGGCCGTCGGGTTCGGGCAAGTCGACCCTCCTCGCGGCGCTGTCCGGGCTCGTGCGGCCCTCGGCCGGCACGGTCCGGATCGGGGACGCGGAGATCGGCCGGATGTCCGAGCGCGAGCTGCTGCGGCTGCGCCGCGGCCGGGTCGCGACGCTCCTGCAGGGCGCCGGCCGCAACCTCCTGCCGTACGCGAGCCCGGCGCAGAACGTCGCCTTCGCCCAGCGCGGGACGGGCCGCCGGCACCGCGCCGAGGCGGCCGACGAGCTGCTCGCCGGGCTCGACCTCGACCACCTCGCCGACGAACCGCTGGCCGCCCTGTCCGGCGGCGAGCTGCAGCGGGTCGCCATCGCCGCCGCGGTCGCGGGCGGCCCGGGCCTGCTCCTCGCCGACGAGCCGACGAGCCAGCTCGACGCCGCGGGCCGGGACGCCGTCATCGCGACGCTGCAGCGGGTCAACGAGCGGTTCGGGACGACCGTCGTCGCCGTCACCCACGACCGCGAGGTCGGCGCCCGGCTCGGCCGGCAGGTCGTCATGCGGGCGGGCCGGGTCGGCGAGGAGGGCCGGGGCGACGAGCGCTTCGTCGTCGTCGGTGCCGACGGCGCGCTGCACCTGCCGCACAGCGAGCGCGACGCCTGGCCCGCCGGCACCCTCGTCGAGGTCCGCCGGGACGGCGACGACCTGCGCCTGGTGCGGAGGCAGCCGTGAGCGCGGCGGGCACGGCTCCGGCGGGAACGGCCCCGGGCGGTCCGCCGACCGGGCTCGTGGCCCGCGGCGTGACGGTCCGGTACCGCGGGCGCGCCGTCCTCGACGACGTGGACCTCGACGTCCCGGCCGGCAGCGTGCTCGCCGTGACCGGCCCGTCCGGGTCGGGCAAGAGCACCCTGCTCGGGGTGCTCGGCGGGCTCGTCGTCCCGGACGCCGGCACCGTCGCCTGGGACGGCGCCCCGGTCGCCCTCGACGACCACCGCCCCGGGCGCCGGGCCGCGATGGTGCTCCAGGGCTACGGGCTGCTGCCCGTGCTCACTGCGCACGAGAACGTCGAGCTCGCGCTGCAGCTCGAGGGCGGGAGGCGGGGCGACGGGTCGTCGGTGCGGGACCGCGCGTCGGCCGCCCTCGCCGACGCCGGCCTCGGCCCCGACGAGCTGACCGCCGACCGGCTCGCGGAGGAGCTGTCCGGCGGGCAGCAGCAACGCGTCGCGGTGGCCCGGGCGCTCGTCGTCCGGCCGCGGCTGCTCCTCGCCGACGAGCCGACGAGCGAGCTCGACACCGCCGCGCGGGACGTCGTCCTCGCGGCCCTGCGCCGGCTCGCGGACGACGGCGTCGTGGTGGTCCTCGCGACCCACGACACCGAGGTCGCGCAGTGGTGCGACGCACGTCTCGACCTCGTCGACGGGAAGGCCGCCGCCCGGTGAGCACCTCCTACTTCGCACTCGTCGCACCCCTCGACCCCGGCGGCGGAGCGCCTGCGACGCAGCGGTTCGACGCCCACGAGCACTGCACCGGCCCCTGGTCGGCGGACGCGATGCACGGCGGCCCGCCGTCGGCGCTGCTCGTGCGGGCCTGCGAGCAGGTGGTGGCCGCGGCGGGCGGCAGCGGGCTCGTCGCCGTCCGGACGGCGGTGGACTTCCTCGCCCCCGTCCCGGTCGGGCAGGTCGAGGTGACGGCCCGGGTCGTCCGGCCCGGCCGCCGGGTGGCGCTCGCCGAGGCGACGCTGTCGGCGGGCGGCCGGGACGTGCTCGTCGCCCGGACCTGGCTGCTCGCGGTCGCCGACCCGCCGGTGGCGCTGCCGGACGACGTGACCGAGGCCGGGGTGACGTTGCCCGAGCCGGACCTCTGCCCGCCGGTCGGCGGCGACCGCTGGGACTTCCCCTACGGCCGCTCGATCGACTGGCGGGTCGTCGGCGGCACCCACGGCCGGGGGGACGCGACGGTCTGGGGGCGCGCCCGGCTCCCCCTCGTCGGCGGCGAGGAGCCGTCCGGGCTGCAGCGCGCCGTCCTCGTCGCGGACTCCTCCTCCGGGGTCTCGGCCGGGCTCGACTGGGACCTGTGGCAGTTCGTCAACGTCGACCTCACCGTGCACCTGACCCGGCCGCTCGCCGGTGACTGGGTCTGCCTCGACGCGCACTCCCGCTACGCCTCGTCCGGCACCGGGCTGGCCCGCTCGACGCTCCACGACGAGCTCGGCGTCGTCGGGTCGAGCGCGCAGTCCCTCGTCGTCGCACCGTCCCGGCGCTGAGAACCGCATCGTCGGGTGCACGGCAACGGCCCGGGGAATCAGCAGGGTCGCCGGCTGCTTGGCAGGGTCATGACACGTGCCGTGGTCGCGACCGCCTTCGGCGGTCCCGAGGTCCTGTCCGTCGTCGACGTCGAGGTCGGACCGCCCGGCCCGGGCGAGGTGGCGGTCGACGTCCGGGCGGCGGGCGTCAACCCGATCGACCACAAGGTCTACAGCGGCTTCATGGGCTCGGACCCCGCGAGCCTGCCGATGCGCCTGGGCTTCGAGGCCGCCGGTGTGGTGACCGCGGTCGGTGCGGACGCCGTGGGCCCGGCGGGGCCGGTCGGGGTCGGTGACGAGGTCGTCGTGTTCCGCACGACCGGCGCGTACGCCGACCGCCTCGTCGTGCCGGCCGCGTCGGTCGTGCCGAAGCCGGCCGCGCTCGACTGGCCGGCCGCGGCCGGCCTCATGCTCACCGGTGCGACGGCGGTGCACGCCCTCACGGCGACCGCGGTCGGGGCGGGCGACACCGTGCTCGTCCACGGCGCCGCCGGCGGCGTCGGCCTCGTGGCCGTCCAGCTCGCCGCGCTCCGCGGGGCGCGCGTCGTCGCGACGGCGAGCCCGGGCCGGCACGACGCGCTGCGGGCGCTCGGCGCCGAGCCGGTCGCCTACGGGGCCGGGCTCGAGGAACGGGTCCGCGCGCTCGCGCCGGACGGCGTGGACGCCTCGCTGGACCTCGTCGGCACCGACGAGGCCGTCGACGTCTCGCTCGCCCTGACGAAGGACCGGGGCCGGATCGCGACGATCGCCGCCTTCGGCCGCGCCGGCTCGGCGGGGATCAAGGCGCTCGGCGGCGGCCCCGGCGCAGACCCGGGCACCGCCGTCCGGGACGCCGCGCGTCTCGAGCTCGTCGACCTCGTGAACGCGGGCCGGCTCGTCGTCACCGTCGCCGCGACGTACCCGCTCGCCGAGGCCGCCGCCGCGCACGCGGCACTGCGCGAGGGCCACGCGGCGGGGAAGATCGCTCTCGTGCCCTGACCGTCACGTGAGGTGCAGCCCGGCCGGCGGGCCGATCGTCGAGGCCTCCGGGCCGAGCCGGACGACGTAGCGCGTGTGCACGTCGGCCCAGCCGGGGCCGTGCGGTGCGGTGCCGGCCAGGGCGGCCTCGAGCGCGTCGAGGCAGACGTGCCAGCCGGCGGCGGTGCGGGCCTGCGTGCCGCGTTCGGCGACGGTGTCGAGCAGCGTGAGCACGCAGCCGGCGCCGTCGTCCTCGAGCTCGAACCGCAGGACGTCGGTGCCCCACGTGTACTCGAGCACCGCGGGCGGGTCGACGACGCGCATCCGGCCGGCGAACGGCTGCGCCTCGCCGCCGCGGAACTCGAAGGACAGCGCCGCCCCGGCGGCGCGCTCCCCGACGATCCGCTGCGGGAACCACGCGGCGAGGTGCTCGTCCTGCGTGAGCGCGCGCCAGACCTTCTCCCGCGGGTGCGCGAGCCGGCGGACGAAGCGCAGCCGCCGGCCGCCGTCCACCTCCTCGACGGTGCCGAACCGGGTCTCGTCGGGCTGTGCCAGGTCGTCGTGCGTCATCGGGTCACTCCATCGTGTCGAGGTGGGCCTCGAGGGCGTCGAGGCGGTCGGCCCACAGGGCCCGGTACGGCGCGAGCCACGCGTCGATCTCGCGCAGCGGGTCCGGTCGCACCCGGTACAACCGCTGCCGGTGCACCGGCCGGACGGCGACCAGGCCCGCCTCCCGCAGCACCCGCAGGTGCTTGCTCACCGCGGGCTGGGACAGGGCGAGCGCCTCGACGAGCACCGTGACCGGCTGCTCCCCCGCGCGCAGGACGTCGAGGATGCGGCGGCGGTGCGGCTCGGCGAGCACGGCGAGGGCATCGGGCACCCCGGCAGCCTCTCTCCCTCGTCATATGCCTGTCAAGGCATGTTTCTGACGATCGCCGGCACCTCACGGACCGGGCACCGTGACCGAAGTCTCCGACTCACAGTCGGAAACCATCTCGGCAGGACCGGGCGGCCGGTCCTAGGCTGGTGCCATGCCGCAGCTGCGTCTCGCCCTGGCCCAGGTCGACCCCACCCTCGGCGACCTCGCCGGGAACGCCGTGCTCGTCCGGGAGTGGGCCGCGAAGGCCCGCGACGCGGGCGCGCACCTCGTGGCCTTCCCCGAGATGGTCCTCACCGGCTACCCCGTCGAGGACCTCGCGCTGCGCACGAGCTTCGTCGACGCCAGCCGGGCGGCGCTCGAGCGCCTCGCCGGCGACCTCGCGGCCGACGGCCTCGGCGACCTGCCGGTCGTCGTCGGGTACCTCGACCGGGCCGACGCGGACGGCGACAACGTCGCGGACGTCGACCGGCTCGGCGTGCCCAAGGGGTCGCCGCAGAACGCGGCGGCGGTGCTCGTCGGCGGGCGGGTCGTCGCCCGCTACGCCAAGCACCACCTGCCGAACTACGGCGTCTTCGACGAGTTCCGCATCTTCGTGCCGGGCCGCGACCTCACCGTCGTCCGGGTCCGGGACGTCGACGTCGCGATCGCGATCTGCGAGGACCTCTGGCAGGAGGGCGGCCCGGTCGCGCAGACCCGCGCTGCCGGCGCGGAGCTGCTGCTCGTGCTCAACGGCTCGCCGTACGAGACGGACAAGGACGACGTCCGCCGCGACCTCGTGACCCGGCGCGCCGCCGAGGCCGGCTGCGCCCTGGCGTACGTGAACATGGTCGGCGGCCAGGACGACCTCGTCTTCGACGGCGACTCGATCGTCGTGAGCGCCGGCGGCGACGTCCTGGCCCGGGCGCGGCAGTTCTCGCAGGCGCTGCTCGTCGTCGACCTCGACCTGCCGCACGACCGGGCGCACGCGAGCGCGGACGACGCGACCCGCCCGGTGGACGGCGTCCGGCGGGTCACCGTCTCCGCCGAGCCGGTCGCCCCCTACTCCCCCGACCCCGCGTACCTCGCGCCGGCGAGCGTCGCCGAACCGCTCGACGGCGAGGCCGAGGTCTACGAGGCGCTCGTCGTCGGCCTGCGGGACTACGTGCGCAAGAACGGGATGCGCTCGTGCGTCGTGGCGCTGTCCGGCGGCATCGACTCCGCGCTCGTCGCGGCGATCGCCGTGGACGCCGTCGGGCCGGCGAACGTCGTCGGCATCTCGATGCCGAGCAAGTACTCCAGCGAGCACTCCAAGGACGACGCCGCCGACCTCGCCAAGCGCACCGGGCTCGACTACCGGGTCGTGCCGATCGCGCCGATGGTCCAGGCGTTCCTCGACAGCGTGCACCTCACCGGGGTCGCGGAGGAGAACCTCCAGGCCCGGGTACGGGGCGTCGTCCTCATGGGGGTCTCGAACCAGGAGGGCCACCTCTGCCTGACGACCGGCAACAAGTCGGAGCTGTCGGTCGGCTACTCGACGATCTACGGTGACTCGGTCGGCGGGTTCAACCCGCTCAAGGACGTCCCGAAGACGCTCGTGTGGGCGCTGTCCCGGTGGCGCAACGCGGACGCCGTCCGGCGCGGCCAGACGCCGCCGATCCCGGAGGCGAGCATCACCAAGGCTCCGTCCGCGGAGCTGCGCCCCGGCCAGACCGACCAGGACTCGCTGCCGCCGTACGAGCTGCTCGACCAGCTGCTCGAGCGCTACGTCGAGGGCGCGCACGGCCGCTCCGAGCTGCTCGCCGACGGCTTCGACGCCGCGACGATCGACTCCGTCGTCACGATGGTCGACCGCGCGGAGTGGAAGCGCCGCCAGTCCGCACCGGGCCCGAAGATCTCCCCCGTCGCCTTCGGCCGGGACCGGCGCCTGCCGATCACGAGCCGCTGGCGCGAGGACGAGTCCTGAGAGAGGGATCGACATGACCGAGCAGACCCCGGCCCCGGACGCCGCAGGCACCTCCGGCGCCGAGCAGCCCAACCCGTACGGCGGGCGCGTCATCGTCCCGGACGCCGCGGCGCCGGGCGCCGTCCCTCCCCCGCGCCGGGTGCGGATCCACCACCTGCGCGAGCTCAAGCAGCGCGGCGAGAAGTTCGCGATGCTCACGGCCTACGACCAGTACTCGGCGGCGATCTTCGAGGAGGCCGGCATCCCGGTGCTCCTCGTCGGCGACTCGGCGGCGAACAACGTCCTCGGCTACGAGACGACCGTCCCGGTGACGGTCGACGAGCTCGTCCCGCTCGTGCGCGCCGTGACCCGCAGCGCCCGGCGCAGCCTCGTCGTCGCCGACCTGCCGTTCGGCTCGTACCAGGCCGGGCCGGACCAGGCGCTCGCGACGAGCATGCGGATGATGAAGGAGGGCCTCGCCCACGCGGTGAAGCTCGAGGGCGGCGCCCGGGTCGCGCCGAGCGTCGAGAACGTCGTCGGCGCCGGCATCCCCGTCATGGCGCACATCGGGTTCACGCCGCAGAGCGAGCACGCCCTCGGCGGCTACCGGGTGCAGGGCCGCGGGTCGAGCGGCGTCGAGAAGCTCGTCGCGGACGCCGTGGCGCTCGAGGCCGCGGGTGCCTTCGCGATCGTCCTCGAGATGGTCCCCGCGCCGGCCGCCGCCGAGGTGACGAAGGCGCTCGCGATCCCCACGATCGGTATCGGCGCCGGCCCGGACTGCGACGGCCAAGTGCTCGTCTGGCAGGACATGATGGGCCTGCGGACCGGCAAGGCGCCACGCTTCGTCAAGCGCTACGCGGACCTGCACGGCGTCATGCTCGAGGCGGCCAAGGCGTACGCGGACGACGTCCGCGGCGGCACGTTCCCGGCGGCGGAGCACTCGTTCGACGCGTGAGCCGCGGTCGACCGCCGGGGCTCAGTCCGCGACGACGGCCAGCGCCTCGATCTCCAGCAGGTAGCTGGGAGCGAAGAGCCCTGCGACGACGACGGCGCTGCTCGCCGGCGGACGCGCGGTGTCGACGACCTCGTCGCGCGCCGCGCGGACGGCCGGAAGGCTGGCTGCGTCCAGCACGAAGACCGTCAGCTTGACGACGTCCGCGAACGTCGCGCCCGCAGCACGCAGGCAGCTCCCGAGGTTCGCGAAGACCTGCCGCGCCTGCGCCGCCACGTCGCCCTCGCCGACGAGGGCGCCGTCGGCGTCCTGGGCGATCTGGCCGGACACGGCGACGAGGCGCCCGCGGCCGGTGACGACCTGGGTGTAGCCGCGCCCCGGGGCGACGCCGTCCGGGGCGGCGATGTGGTCGAGGTGCACCGGGTTCTCCTGTCCGCTGGGGGTCATGGGGTGCCGAGCAGGCCCGGCAGGTCCCGGGCCGCGTCGACGAGCGACGGCCCGTACCAGGTGAGCAGTCGCCCTGAGACGAGCACGGACTCCACGCCGGGGAAGGCCTCCGGGCCGTCGTCCGCGGTGAACAGGTACGGCTCGTCGGGCAGGACGACGACGTCGAACCCGCCGACCCGCCCGGCGAGCCCGTCGAGGTCGACCTTCGGGTAGCGCTCGGGGTCGCCGTCGAGCGCGTTGTCGACGCCGAGCCGGGCGAGCACGTCGCCGGTGAACGTGTCCCGGCCGACGGCCATCCACGGCCGGCGCCAGATCGGGACGACGGCCCGCCTCCGGGGCGCAGCCGGGCGGACGGCGGCCCACGCGGCGTCCGCCGCGTCGAGCCAGCCGGGCCGGGCGAGCCCGCACGCGTCGAGCATCCGCGCGAGCGACCCGTCGGGGCCGAGCGCCGGGTGCGCGCCGGAGACGGTACGGATGTCGGTGACCCACACCGCGACCCCCGCGGCGCGCAACCGGTCGAGATCGGGGTCGCGGTTCTCCTCGGCGTTCGCGAGCACGAGGTCGGGCGCGAGGTCGACGATCCGCGCGACGTCCGGGTTCTTCGTGCCCCGGACCCGCACGACGTCGAGGTCCGCCGGGTACGTGCACCAGTCGGTGGCCGCGACGAGCAGCCCGGGGGCGGTCGCCGCGACCGACTCGGTGAGCGACGGGACGATCGAGACGACCCGCGTGACGTCGTCCGGGACGACGACGTCGCGCCCGGTGTCGTCGACGAGCGACCTCACGCGGGCGCCGCCGCGCGGGCCCGGTACGCCGCCGCGACCTGCGCGAGCGGCACCCCGGACGGCGTGTGGGTGCACCACGACGACACGCCCCACCGCAGCGTGCGCCGCTCGAGCTCGGCGGCGGCGTCCTCGGCGGTGCGGGCGAAGAGCAGGAACGGCGTGTCGAGCAGCTCGGCGGTCGTGATCTCGTCGCCCTCGGCGCGCCACTCGGCGGCGAGCGCCTCGGCGCTCTCCTGCGGGTCCTTCCCGAGGGAGACCATCTGGAGCAGGACGTCGAAGGTCGCCGGCTGCTGCCCGCGCGCCGCCCTCGCGGCCCGGACCTCGGCGACCCGCTCGTCGGTCTGCGCGGACGACGCGAGCCCGAAGGTGCCCGCGGGCCGACCGGCGAGCTGCACCGCGCCGGCGAGACCGACGACGCTGCCGTGCCGGGCCGCGACGTCCAGCCCGCGCGGCGACATCGCGGCGATGAACAGCGGGACCGGCCGCTGCACCGGTTTGGGCGCCTGGTCGTCGGCGGCGAGCGCGTCGCGGACGGCGGTCGCGAACGCGTCGAGCTCGGCGAGCCGGTCCGCGTACCGCGGGAACGGCAGCCCGGCCCTCTCGTGCTCCTTCGGCATGTGCCCGGCGCCGAGCCCGAGGTCGACCCGGCCGCCGGAGACGACGTCGAGCGTCGCGACGTCCCGCGCGAGGAGGACGGGGTTCCAGAAGCCGTAGTCGAGGACGTACGTGCGCAGGCGTACCCGCGACGTGACCGCCGCCGCGGCCGCGAGCTGGAGGAAGGGCGACGGTGCGCCGACGTGGTCGGCCGCCGTGACGACGTCGAGCCCGTTCTCCTCGGCCCAGCGGGCCGCCGCGACCGGACCGGCCGGCACCCCGGCCGCGTCGTCCCCCGGCGGGCCGGCCGGCGCGGGGCCTGACGCAGGGTCGGCGAGCCGGCCGAGGTTGACGCCGAAGAGCGGGAGCGGGGTCGCCGAGGAGGCCGGGTCCGTCATGGGCCCATCCTGCGCAGACCGCGGGGCCCGGCGTCGACACCCGTTCGCTCATCGCGTAGCCCGGCCGCCCACCGGCGTCGGGCCGGCCGCAGCGCCCTCCGGGGGTTGTCCCCCGGCCCGGCCCGGGGGCGGGCCCGGTGGGACGGCGCCGCACGGGCCGAGATCGTCGAGGCATGACCGGACGCCGCCTCCTCTGGGCCCTCGCCACGCTGCTGTCGACGCTCGTCGTCCTCGTCGCGTCGGCGTACCTGCGCTTCGACCCCGCGCTGTACTTCGACGAGCAGCGCGCCGTGTACCTGGCCCACCAGGTGCCGCTGTACCTGCACGTCACGGGCGCGATGCTCGCGCTGGCGACCGCGCCGTGGCAGCTGTCCCGCACGCTGCGCCGCCGCGTGCCACGGGTGCACCGGGTGCTCGGGCGGCTGTTCGGCCTCGGCGTCCTCGTCGGTGGCGTCGGCGGGCTCGCGCTCGCGCCGACGGCGTTCGGCGGGCCGGTGGCCCGGGCCGGGTTCGCCGCGCTGGCCGCCGCCTGGCTGACGACGACGGTGCTCGGGGTCCGGGCCGCCCGCCGCCGGGACGTCGCGACCCACCGGCGCTGGATGGTCCGCGCCGTCGCCCTGACCTTCGCCGCCGTCACCCTGCGGCTCTACCTCGGCGCCTGGTCCGGCCTGGACGCCGCGGGCCTCGCCCCGGGGACCTTCGCCCAGGCCTACGCCGCGATCGCCTGGCTGGCGTGGGTGCCGAACCTCGCCGTGGCGTGGGCGCTCACCCGTGACCGGTCGGGCGGGCGGGACGACGTCCGGCTAATCTCGGCCGCATGGCAGACCTGACGATCGGCTACGCCGCGATGCTCGAGCAGTTCGCACCCCAGGAGGTCGTGGGATACCAGGTGCTCGCCGAGGAGCACGGCTTCTCCGGCTGCATGGCCGCCGACCACTTCCAGCCCTGGGTGCCCGCGCAGGGTGAGGCGTCGTTCGTGTGGAGCGTCCTGGCCGCCGTCGGCGAGCGCACCCGCGGCGACCTGGGCCCGGGCGTGACGTGCCCGTCCTTCCGCTTCCACCCGGCGGTCGTCGCCCAGGCCGCGGCGACCACCGAGGCGATGTACCCGGGCCGGTCGTGGCTGGGCCTCGGGTCGGGCGAGGCGCTCAACGAGCACGTCGTGCCGGGGTACTGGCCCGAGGCCGGCGAGCGGTCGCTCCGCATGTGGGAGGCCATCGAGGTCATCCGCAAGCTCTTCGACGCCTCGCTGGCGAACAAGGACGTCAAGCACGACGGCCGGTTCTTCAAGATGGAGTCGACCCGGCTGTGGACGATGCCCGAGCAGGCGCCGCCGATCCTCGTGGCGACGGCCGGCCCGATCAACGCGAAGAAGACCGGCAAGTTCGCCGACGGGATCATCACCGTCGGGGCCCCGCTGGAGAAGATCGGCGGCCTCTTCGACAAGTTCGCCGAGGGCGCCCGGGAGGCCGGCAAGGACCCGGACACGATGCCGCGCGTGCTCCAGCTGCACCTGTCGTGGGCGCCGACCGACGAGGAGGCGCTGGCGAACGCGATGGACCAGTGGCCCAACGGCGGGATGAAGTTCCCCAAGGCCGACATCCGCTCCCCGTTCGACTTCGAGCAGATGGCCAAGCTCGTCCGCCCGGAGGACTTCGAGGGCCGCATGGTCATCTCCAGCGACCCCGACGTGCACCGGGCCGCGATCCAGAAGTTCTGCGACCTCGGCTTCGACCGCGTCTACCTGCACAACGTGGGCCGCAACCAGGCCGAGTGGATCGAGGTCTTCGGCCGCGAGGTGCTCCCCAAGCTGCACCGCTGACCCGGGCACCTCCTGACCTCCGGCCGGGCGGATACCCGGATGCGATCACCACCACCGGCTTGAGAGGCTGACCGCTCGTGCCCCGCCTCCCCCGCCTGCCGATGGTCGACCTCACGCCTCTGCGGACGTCGCGCGACTTCCGGCTGCTCCTCGTCGCCGGCACCGTGACCTACCTCGGCGCGATGGTCACCTACGTCGCGCTGCCCTGGCAGCTCTACGCCCTGACCGGGTCGAACCTCGCGGTCGGCATGCTCGGCGCTGTCGAGCTCGTGCCGCTCGTCGTGTTCGGCCTCTGGGGCGGGGCGATCGCCGACCACTACGACCGCCGCACCGTGCTCGTCACGACGACCGTCGCCCAGGTCGCGCTCACGGCGCTGCTCCTCGTCAACGCGCACCTGCCGACCCCGCAGGTCTGGGCGCTGTACGTCGTCGGCGCCCTGCTGTCCGCCGTGACCGCCGCGCACCGGCCGAGCCGGGAGGCGCTGCTGCCGCGCGTCGTCCGGCACGACGAGCTGCCCGGGGCGCTGGCGCTCTCGTCGATCGGGATGCAGACCGGGCTGCTCGCCGGGCCGGCGATCGGTGGGCTCATCCTCGCCTCGGGCGGTGCGACGTGGGCGTACGCGGTGGACGTCGTCGGGCTCTCGGTCGCCGCCGTGCTCTACGTCGGCCTGCGCCCGGCCCCCGTCACGGACGGCGGGACGCCGCCGAGCGTCGCCGGGATCGTCGAGGGGATCCGCTACGCGGCCGGCCGGCGCGACCTGCTCGGCACGTACGTCATCGACATGGTCGCGATGTTCCTCGCCATGCCCGTCGTGCTCTTCCCGGCGTTCGCGACCGACGTGCTCCGGCAGCCCGAGCTCCTCGGCCTGCTCTACAGCGCGGGGACGGCGGGCAGCCTCGTCGCGACGGCGACGAGCGGCTGGACGGCGCGCGTGCACCACCACGGAAGGGTCGTCGTCGTCGCCGCGGCCTGCTGGGGGCTGGCGACCGCGGCGGCCGGTCTCGCGTCGGCCGCGTGGCTCGTGCTCGTCTTCTTCGCGCTGGCCGGGGCGGCCGACATGGTGAGCGCCCTGTTCCGGCAGATCATCTGGAACCAGACCATCCCCGACGAGCGCCGCGGCCGGCTCGCGGGCATCGAGATGCTCTCGTACTCGGTGGGTCCGCTCGGCGGCCAGGTGCGGGCCGGGGTCGTCGCGGACGGGTTCGGCGTCCGGACGTCGATCGTCAGCGGCGGGGTGCTCTGCGCGGTCGGTGTCGTCGCGACCGCGGCCTGGCTGCGCGAGTTCTGGGGCTACGACGCCCGGACCGACGAGCACGCCGTCCGCGAGCGGGACCTGCGCGAGGAGCGGGCCCGCCGGGCGGACGAGACGCTCCCCGGGGCGGACGCCGTCCGCCCCGACGCGACGTAGCCGAACGCCTGCGCATGGTCACCGCCACGGGCGATCCTGGAGACGTGCCGCAGGACCCGCCGTCGCTCCCCCGGGTCGAGCTCGTCATGGCGCGCCGCAACCGGGTCGCCACCCTCGCGCTCGCGGTCGTCCTGACGCTCGGGTGCGGCGGCGTCGTGGCGGCCGGTGCCGACGACGCCGCGGGGTCGCTGTGGTGGGTCGCCGGCGCGGCCGTCGTCCTCGGTGCGCTCGGGTGGTTCGTCGCGTCGTCCGTGGTCGACCTCGTGCGCCCGGCCCGGCTCGTCGTCGACGCCGACGGCGTCACCGAGGTCGGCGCGTTCCGGGTACGGCAGAGCGAGACCTGGGAGGACTGCGTGCGGTTCAGCCCTGCCGGCGCCGGGGTCGGGTTCCAGAACCGGGCCTACCGGCACGCGCCCGACGACCGGACGCGGCGCCGGCTGCGCGGCCGCTTCGGCTACCCCACGACGGTGCCCGCGGGCTACGGCGGCCTCGACCAGGACGAGTTGCTGTCCCTGCTCAACCGCTACCGCGAGACGTTCACCGACCGGCGGCGCCGGCAGGCCCGGCCCACCGTCTGATCAAGTCGGCGGCCCCGGCAGCCGATAGGGCTCGCAGAGGTGGAGACGCCGCCATTCGAGGGAGGTCGGTCATGGCGTGCAGCTGGCAGGAGGAGAACGGGCTGCGCTACCTGCTCGCGGACTACCGCGGCCATACGCACGAGCAGGACATGGCGACCCTGGAGGAGACCCTCAGGCTCGTCGCGGCGGCTGAGCACGGGGTTCGGGTGCTCGTACACGTCGACCCGAACCATAAGCCCACGAGCGAGTTCCTGACCGCGGTGAAGGCGGCCATGCGCGGTCCGATGTCGGCGCACGGGGTGCGCTCGGCATTCATCGGCATGGACGGCATCGGCCGGGCGGTGCTCCGCGGGCTGCAGCTGGTCGGGGGCGGTCTCGGTGCGCCGGCGTTCCCCGACAAGCAGAACGCGCTGGCCTACTTCGCCCGGCACTGAGCCGCGGCAGGTCGTGGGCTCAGGCCTCGTCGCCCTCGCGCCAGCGGCGGTCCTCCTCGTCCCACGACTCGGTCCGTTCGGCGGCCTTCGCCAGCGACTGCGCCGCCTCGGCCTCGCTGGCGTAGGGCCCCATGAGGTCCTTGCCCTGGTTCTTGTCGTACTCCGTCTCGACCTTGCCGGTGCGGATGTTGAACCAGAACTGGGGCTGCTCCATATCGGCAGCCTAGGTGACCTCGTCCGATGCCGCCAGAACACGTGCTGACCTGCGGAAACGTTCGTGATGGTCGGTCGTCGGCTGTCAGCGCCGGACAGGCTCCTGCGCCCCTGGCGTGCCCCCGTGTGCCCCCGACGCGCCCCCGGCAGCCGCTCGCCGGGGAAGGGTCCTGGGTGCGAGACTTGTTTCAGCAGTCGTCCCGAGCGAACTGGAGGTGGTCGCGATGACGACCGGTGCTGAGCACCCGACGCCCGCGCCCGACCGGTGGAAGCAGCGGCGGGCCACCCTCGACGAGCAGGCGGCGGCCAAGGGCACCCGCCCGATCGGCGACGGGTCCTTCTACGCCCGCGAGGAGCTCTTAGCGGAGCCCGGCGAGCTCGACGAGTTCCTCGAGTACGTCCGCGAGGGCCGACGGCTGGGGACGGTCTAGCCCCAGGTGGACTACGTAGCCCTCGACACGGTCGTCTCGAACCTCATCCGCCGCCGCCTCTCCCCCAAGGTCCTCGGTCAGCTCGCGCCGTACGCGCCGTGCATCACCTTCGTGCGCTCGGGGAGCTGACGGAGTGGACGGTGGCCCGCAGCTGGGGCCGCAAGAGCACCGACCTCCTCGACGCGTGGCTGGAGACGGTTCCGGTCATCGGCTACGACGAGGAGGTCGCCCGGATCTGGGGCCGGCTGTCCGCCGCCACCCGCCGCGCCGGCCGACCGCGACCGGTCAACGACATGTGGAACGCGGCGTGCTGCCTCTTCGAGGGCCGGCCGCTCGCGACGTTGAACGTCAAGGACTACCAGGACTTCGTCGACCATCATGGGCTGGTCCTTCTGGGAGCTGGCTGAGCGGCCCTCAACCCGCAGACTCCGGGCCGACGCTAGCTGTCGATCGTGGACAACCGCCATTGGCCTGCCGATTCGTGCCCAGTCGACTCGTCTGAATATGGTCGATTGGCATCCCCACGGCGAGGTCTTGAGTCCGTTCTAGTATCCATGTCTGACGCGACGGTCACTGCTCCCTGCGATGACCACAAGGCGCTGGCTTCTATGTCGGCCGCGGTGAACTGTCCGGTCGGAGTCAAGAGACTGCCGTTGACAGCCAACGTTCGGTCACGGTCATCGGGATCATCTGCGCCCGGTCCTTGACGCCCTCGACTAGCGCGATCATGCTGGCCACACCTGGAGGAGGGCTACAGATGCGCAATCCACGTAGGCGCCGGTCAATTCTTGCTGCACTCTTGTCGGTTGTGACGTTGAGCCTGGCGCCCGCTCCGGCACTCGCCGCGCAGGACAACATGTTCCATACCCCGAACACCAATTGGAATTGCGCGGATGGCTCTCTCTTCTGTCGGACGGACAATGCGACATTGGTGTGGTTCGACGAGGCAACTATCTCAGCAACGGGACGTTCAAACATTAACTCAGTGCTCGAAGGACAATTTGAACCAACTGTACTCACGGTGAACTTCACGAGTTCGCCAGTGTATACAGGGTCGGCCGAAACCGACATAATCTATAGGCAGGGAACATTACAGGGTGGCCTTATCGGACTAACGATCTGCGACGACGCCATCTCGTCGACGCAGTGCGATCAGGAGTACGTCACTTTCTCCATGAGCACACCGTTCCTGACGCTTATCTGCCACGAGTCTGGGCACGCCGTAGGGCTCGTACACGGTGATAATGCGAGCCCCGCCATGGGGAATCAGGACTCTTCACTGCAGTGCCTGCGCAAGAGTATCGACTCGACCATGCCGGCGGCACTCGGGCTCCTTAACGTTGGGCAGATCAACGGCACATACTAAGGCGATCCAGACTGCTTGAGGAAGGATCATGTGTGACATGGGCCGTGCCGTTCGCCGTCGCGGGATGTCCCTGCGGAACAGGCCGAAATCAGGGTGGACAACGATGAGAAGAGTTCAGATCGCTTGGGTGTCGGGCCTGGCGGTAAGCCTTGCGCTCGCAGTGCTTTCCTTCGCCGTGATCCACCGCGGCAATGACACTCGCGACTTGCCCCCGGTGGTCTACGCCGACGGGGCGACGCTCTATCCCTCCGATACGTTGGAGGATCTTGTGAGGCATGCGGATGCAGTGCTGCTTGTCACTGCCGTGACAGCAAAGGAAGAGACCGATCCGGCTCCTCCCGCGCGTGTCGCAGCGGGTGAACTCTGGATCTATCGGGTGATCAGTTTTGAGGTAGCGGAAACTCTTTGGCGGCGTCCCGACGCTGCCGCACCTCCCCTGCAATTCGATGCAGTTTGGGCTGGTTGGGTCACGCACAACGGCAAACGCAGTAAGTTGGTGGTCGATGGGTCGACTTGGGTGGAGATTGGGCAGAACTATCTGATGCCGGTGACCCGAGACTCCACCGGAAGAATCGTCCCAGACATGCCATACGCAGTCTTCCCGGTGTCGTCGGGCATAGTGACTCCGGCGGAGCGTCAAGACACGGAATTGGCCAAGTTGTGGGCAGGTCGGTCCGTAGAGGCTGCTTCCGCCGACATTGAGGCGGCGGAGCCGAAGGTGGCTGTTGTTGGCGGAGGGACGAACTGATTGAAGCCTTCATGACTTGAATGTTCGTTGGTCGGGCGGACTCGAGTAGCCCGAAACAGTGCCGATGACTTTCGAGTGGGCGGCGACGTCCGGGTCGTTCTGGTTGGGCTGGCTCGTCGGGCGTTCCTCGCCTGGTCTTGGTCTAACAGGTGGGAGCTGGCGGCAAGGGGGGCGGTTCATCCCCTTGCCGTCAGGCGGGAGGTACCTCCGTCGGGGAGGCTCGCCGAGCAACTCCCACCCACCTCGAGGACTCGGCCACGCGCAGGTGCGGTGAGCACCTTCCCGGCACCGACCGGAACCTGGGGGTTGTCGGGGTTCGGCGGTGGTACCGGAAGGTGAGTCGCGAGACTGAGGCGATCGGCCCCGCGCGTCACACGAACGGGACCCGATGACATGTCCCGCGCGGGCCGAACGAAAGCCTGCCTGGCTCTGACCGGTTGGTCGCTACCCTCCCCGTCGTGAGCTTTCGGACGGGAAGGAGCCAGGCAGTGGTCCGCAGCTTCGACCCCGGAAATAATCGGGCTCTATTGACGTTTCCGTGGGTGGTCGGTGGCGTCGGAGACGGGTGCACGCCGTTCCCGGCCTAGGTTTCTGGCTTGTCTAGGGTCAGTCACCTGTGAGCGAGGAACGGCGTGCGTCGAGCAAGCCTATGGGGCGCCCTGTTGGGCGTCGAGAACACCGTGGTCGAGGACGTCGAGTACGACCAGGGGGACGACGTGGTCGTGGTTCATGTCCGACCGCGACGAGGTGCCCGTGGTCGGTGCGGGCGGTGCGGGGCGCGGGCTGCCTGGTTCGACCGGGGTGAGGGCCGGCGCCGCTGGCGGGGTCTGGACTGGGGCACCACCCGGGTGTTCCTGGAGGCCGACGCACCGCGGGTGAACTGCCGCCAGCACGGACCGACCGTGCGTCAGGTGCCCTGGGCCCGGCACGGCGCCGGCCACACGTACGGGTTCGACCAGCAGGTCGCCTGGCTGGCCACGCAGTGCTCCAAGACCGCGGTCACGCAGCTGGCGCGGATCGCGTGGCGGACGGTCGGTTCGATCATCAGCCGGGTCTGGGCCGACACCACCGCCGGGTTGGACCTGTTCGACGGGCTGCGCCGGATCGGGATCGACGAGATCTCCTACAAGCGCAACTACAAGTACCTGACCGTGGTCGTCGACCACGACACCGGACGGCTGGTGTGGGTCGCCGCCGGCCGCGACCAGGCCACCCTGCGGGCGTTCTTCGACGCCCTCGGCCCCGAGCGCTGCGCCCTGCTCACCCACGTCAGCGCCGACGGCGCGAACTGGATCGGTGACGTCGTCACGCAACGGTGCCCGAACGCGGTCCGCTGCGCCGACCCGTTCCACGTCGTCCGGTGGGCCACCCAAGCCCTCGACGAGGTCCGCCGCGAGGCGTGGAACGCCGCCCGCGACGACGCCCGCGCCCGCCGCGCCCGGCGCGCGGCCGGCCTGCGGGTGGAGGCCGCCGGGCACGCGAAAGCGTTGAAGGGCGCCCGGTTCGCGCTCTGGAAGAACCCCGAGCACCTCACCACCCGGCAACAAGCCAAGCTCGACTGGATCACCAAGGCCGAACCCCGCCTGCACCGCGCCTACCTGCTCAAGGAAGGACTACGGCTGGTGTTCCAACTGCCCTTCGACGAGGCCGTCCCCGCCCTCGACGCCTGGATCAGCTGGGCCCGCCGCTGCCGGATCCCACGCTTCGTCAAACTCCAGCGGACCATCGTCGAGCACCGCGACACGATCCTCGCCTCGATCGAGCACCACCTGTCCAACGGACTCATCGAGTCCGTCAACACAAAGATCCGACTCATCACCCGGATGGCGTTCGGCTTCGCCAGCCCCGACGCCCTCATCGCCCTGGCCATGCTCAACCTCGGCGGCCACCGCCCCGCACTTCCCGGCCGGACATGACCCACGGATCAGTCAGCAGAGCCTGAAATCGGCTGGGGTGTCCTCGACGCGCCGGAGCTGCCGGGCGGCTGCAGGGTCCACTGGTCCGTGTAAAGGATGGACGGCTACCGCCAGCTGCAGGCCGGTGAGGCTGTCACCGTGGAGTGGGAAGCTGGCGAACAGTACGGCTACCGCCGCTACCAGGCTCTGAGCGCCGTCCTCTGACCCATCTTCGTCGACAGGCCGCTACCGCTCCCTGCCACCACATCGAGTCCCACCGCGCGCGCCGGCCCGGAGCGGAGCGGGAGGGCAAGGCGCGGCGCCGGCGGCCGCGGAGCGGCCGCCCTTGATATGTCATTGGCAGATTCAGCAACAGCGCCTCCTTCCGTTGTGTCCTGCGTCGGGTGATGTGCGACAGGTGAGCGTCAGGTGATGCGCGACAGTGGTTCATGATCGGCCAGTCTGGCCAGTCGTCTCCGTGGGACGTCTGGGCTGGAGGGGCCGGGATTGGCACTGGTCGTGTTGTCGATGGTCGAGCAGCGGTTGGACGCTGTCCGGGCGGTGTTGGCCGGAGCGGCAGTGACGGAGGTCGCTGAGTCGGTCGGGGTGTCCCGGTCCACGCTGCACCGGTGGGTGGGCAGGTATCTGACCTCGCAGCTGCCGGGGCTGGCCGACCGGTCGCATCGGCCGAAGTCGTGCCCGCATCAGGTGTCACCAGAGGTGGAGGCGACGGTCGCGGAGATGCGACGCGCCCATCCGCGGTGGGGGTCGACCCGGATCCGGCTCGAGCTGCTCCGCAAGCCGGTGGCCGGCGTCGTGGTGCCGTCAGAGCGGACGATCGACCGGATCCTGTACCGGCAGGGGCTGCTGGTCCATCGTCCCCGGAAGCGTCCGCGGTCGTCCTACACGCGGTTCGAGCGCCCGGAGCCGATGCAGCTGTGGGGCATCGACATCGTCGACGGCGTCGAGCTGGTCGATGTGCGGACCGGCGAGGTCCGGGTCGTGAAGGTGGTGACCGGGGTCGATGACCATTCCCGGTACTGCGTGATGGCCTCGGTCGTGGAACGAGCGACCGGTCGTGCCGTGTGTCTGGCGTTCGCGACGGCGCTGGCCCGGTTCGGTGTCCCGGCAGAGGTGATCACCGACAACGGGAAGCAGTTCACCGACCGGTTTGGTAAGGGCGGGGAGGTGCTGTTCGACAAGATCTGCCGGCACAACGGGATCAGCCACCGGCTGACCCAGCCCGCGTCGCCGAACCAGAACGGCAAGGTGGAGAGGTTCCACGGCACTCTCGGCCCGGACTTCCTCACCGACGCGGGACCGTTCACCAGCATTGTCGAGGCCCAGGCCGCAGTCGATGCGTGGGTCCGGGAGTACAACCACGACCGCCCGCACCAAGGCCTCGACAACCGGGTCCCCGTGGTGCCTGCGGACCGGTTCCGACCACGACCGGACACCGAGCGGGACGTGGTGCCGCTGTGGGTTCCCGACGCGTTGACCCCGACTCCCGCCGTTCCGACTCTGCCGGGTGATGACCCTTCGGCTCCGGTGGCTGCCTTGCCGACGACAGCGAAGTCGCTGCCGCTCGGACAGACGGATGGACCGGGCTACCGGGTCTCTCCGGTGTGGTCGGGCGGTCCGGTCGAGTTCGACCGGGTCGTGCCTGCCAGCGGGAACCTGTTCGTCGCCGGTCGCCAGTTCTGGCTCGGCCCGCTCCGCGCGGGCAAGACCGTCAAGTTCTGGGCGGACACGGACATGCTGCACCTGTCCATCAACGGCGCCCGGGTGAAGACCCTGCGCTCTCACCTGTCCGTCAACGACCTGGCCCGGCTGGCCGCCCAGGGCGCGTGGCCAGCCGGTCCACCGCCCCTGCCGTCCTCGGATCCGAGCACGACGGCGGTCGAGGTGGAACGCTGCGTGGGCCGCAACGGTCGGGTCCTGCTCGGCGGGCACTCGATCGCCGCCGCGGAGATCCTGGCCGGCCGCTCGATCGGGATCCGCATCGAGGGCTCCACGCTGTCATTCTTCGACGTCCACACCCGAGAGCTACTACGTACCCGCCCCAACCCCCTGACCGTCCAGCAAGCCCGAGCACTTCGGGGCGCGCGACCCGCCGGCCCCCCGCCGCGACCGGACACTGAACCGGTCCGGGTGCAGCGTCGCGCCTCGAACAGCGGCGTCGTCATGGTCGTCGGGCAGAAGGTCGCCCTCGGCCGCGTCCATGCCGGTAAGACGGTCACCATCGCCATTTCGGAGAACACCTTGGCGATCGAGCTCAACGACGGCGAAGTCCACATCGTGCGACGCACCACGACCGACGCGGTGCGGAACCACAAGCCGCAGCATCCGGCTGCCCGACCCCGACAACGCCCCCGCCGCCCTCTGACGTAGCCGTTGCGCTCCGCTTCGATGAAAGGGCTCACACGCTCTGGCCGCCCGAGGCGCCGAGCGATACTAAGCCGGTGACCGAGCGCGACGCCGATGAGATGTTCCAGCAGCTGCCGTGGCCCTTCACCGACAACAGGTTCCCGCACGGCCTGGGTGCAGTTGTCCAACGGACGGTGCTCTCAGGGCAGTCCCCAGCACGATTGGTGATCCACGACTCGGACAACAACTGGCTCGTAGGCGACGGGCGGACTGACCCCAACCAACCGAACGCCTGCGTAGCTACGCACATCGCGCACGCCGTAGCCCTGAACTCGAGCCTCAAGGACCTTGCCGACCTCGCCCCCGGCTGGATGGCAGAACGGCCAGGGCCAGGACAGCCCTGGGAGCGAAGCCCGCACCACTACCTTCCCGACCAAGGCTGACGCACCTCCGGGACTGCGACCGCGTCTACTCATCCGTCTGCCGGCCGTCTAGCCTCGTCGTGCCGGCCGCGGACGGCATCCTCAGCTTCCTAGGACACCTGTCGCACATCAGGTGACGGGAATCTGGCGCACCTCTACTGACGGATCACACGCCTCCTTCCGTTGTCCGCCTCCTTCCGTGTCCTCCTTCCGCCTCCGGAGTCAAGGAGTCGGGGAGGATTCGCTTCGTGACCGGTGAGCCGAGGTATCTGGACGACCGCATCCTGTTGCCGTTTCGGGATGAGCGGATCGAGTCCGTAACGTCGGACTTTCGGCTCGTGCTGTCGGTCGGATCGGTGTCCGAGCTCGTGATCGAGACGGCGGCCACGTTGTCTCATGGCCCGTTGCAGGCGCCGGGTGCAGTGCGCATCCCCATCGAGCCATCGAGTGGAGACACCGGTCCGGCTGCCGACTTGGTAGGGACGACCGTGCTCTCATCCGTCGCCTTCCGATCGGGGAGTCTTCGACTCGTCTTCTCTTCCGGCGTTCACGTCTACGTGCCCGTCTCTCAGGACTATGAGGCGTGGGGTGTCACAGGTCCAGGTGCGTTCCGGTGCATCTCTCTGCCCGGCGGTGGCCTGGGAGTCTGGTCCTGAACGGTTCTGCCCGCTGACTACCGCTTCCCGGTTGTCGGTGGGGTGTGGCAGAGTGGGTTTCACGGTGATCCGCTGAGTGCCACTCAACGAATCCGCCGGCGGGATGGTTGCCACTCGCCGAAGTCGACGCCTCGGCCCCTAGGGGCCGGCCAGGGTCACCGTCTACGACACTCTCCTCGTTCACTTGTGCGCATTGGCGCTGGTCGTTCGGCTGGACACGAGCGACCATTCCGTTGCCTACCAACGTGTCGCAGCGGTTCTGACTGTTCGGCCATCCCACAGGCTGGGCGTGTCGGGGTGTGGTCCAGCATCCCCGGCACGCCCTCTGTCGTGTCAGGGGTGGATGAGCATGACCGTCGTCCTCGATGCTTCGAGCCGCGCCGTCGCGGTCGGTGCTGTGCCGGTCGATCCGCTGGCGCTGGCGGGTCTCGCCTCGGGGTGGGTGCGTCCCGGCTCCCGGCTGGACCGTGCTCGGCAGCCTCGTGCGGCGCAGGTGCTCCGCAAGGTCGCTGTCGAGTTCGGGGTCTGCGTCCGGCCGGTCCTGCTCCGCCGGGTCGACCTCGACACCGGAGCCACAGAGGTGGTCGAGCAGCCCTGCGGCTCCACCCGGCAGACGGTGTGCCCGCCCTGCGCGAAGAAGGCCCGTGCACTGCGCGCGGCACAGTGCCGGGAGGGTTGGCACCTGGACGTCGAGCCCGACCTGGCACCGCCCAGCACCTCGCGGAGTTCGGCAACGGGGCCGACGGGAGCCTGTTCGCGACGACGCACGGAAACCACTACCGCAGCGACTACTACGACGGCCTGTTCCGGCAACGGGTCGCCCTCACCACGCTGCCGGCCGGGACGTCGAGCCATGACCTCCGGCACCACTACGCCTCGCTGCTCCTGGCCGCCGGCGAGTCCGTCGTGGCGGTCGCCGAGCGGCTCGGGCACGAGAACGCCGGCCTCGTCTTGAGCACCTACGGTCACCTCATGCCGGACTCCGAGGACCGCACGCGCCGGGCTGTCGACGACGCGTGGTGTGCCCCCGGTGTGCCCCCGGCCGAGGATCAGGCCGTCTGACCTGCGCAGATGCACCGCTTCCGGCAGTAGAACCAGAACTGCGGCTGCTCGGTCATGGACGGCAGGCTAGGCGACCCTCGACCGCCCCGCCAGGACGTGCGGTCCGCCTCCGGCTTGTCCGTATGCCGAGCCTCCCGGACCACTAGCGTCACAAGATGCGAACCCCCGTGCTCCTGGCAGCGCTCACCGTCGGCCTCCTGACCGCGTGCGGCGGTGCGAGCAGCACGTCGGCCGCACCCGCCGCCTCGTCCGCCCCGGCGGCGGCCTCGTCGTCCGCGGCGCAGCCCGGCGCGGGCGACGCCGGGGCGGGAGCCAAGTACGCGCCCGTCGTCTGCAAGGCACTCAAGAACACGCTCGCCGGGCTCGAGGGCCAGGACGCCGTCGACGCCGGCTACCAGGCGCAGATGGTGCTGACGATGACGAGCACCGACGTCCCGCCCGCCGAGCTGAAGAGCGCGATGGACGACGCCGCGGTGGGCGCGCTCTGCCCGGACGACTACAAGACCTTCCTCGAGAAGGCGAACATCACGTCGCTGAGCAGCCTCTGAGGGGCGGGCTCAGCGCAGCAGGCTGACGACCGGCGGCAGGTCGCCCGAGCGCAGCCCGTCGAGCACGAGCCGCTCGTGCGGGACGACGTCCGCCGGCAGCGCGTCGAGGTCGAACCACTGCATGGCAGCACATTTCGTGGGCTCGAGCACGGTCGGCTCCCCGGCCCACCGGGTCACCTCGAAGAAGAAGTCGCAGCGCTGCTCGACCGGCGGGCCGCCGACCTCGACCCGGTGCAGCGTCGTCAGCGCACGCAGGTCGCCGGCGTCGATCGTGACGCCGGCCCCCTCGCGCGCCTCCCGGACGGCGGCCTCCTGCGCCGACTCGTACGGGTCGACGTGCCCGGCGAGACTGGCCCAGAACCCGTCCATGTAGCCGGTGTCCCGCCGCAGCTGGAGGAGCACCTCGTCGCCGCGGCGCAGGACGACGTACGACGCCGCGACGAGCAGGCTTCGACCGGTCAGGACATCGGGCGGGGTCATGACCGGCGACCCTACCGACGCGACGCGGGCACCGTCCCCACCCGGATCCGGTTGCCGTCGGGGTCCTTGACCTCGAACTCGCGCGCCCACGGGTTGTCGTGGATGTGCGTGACGCCGCAGGCCGCGGCGACGGCGTCCACGTCAGGCACGTAGAGGTAGACGAGCGTGTCCGGACGGGCGTCACCGCGGTGCTCGGACAGGTGCAGCCGGGCGGCCTCCCCGCCCCGGATCCCGATGTACCAGGGCATCCCCGGCTCGAACTGGTGGCGGAACTCCTCGGTGAACCCGAGGCGCCGGTACCACTCGGCGGAGGCCTCGGCGTCGGTGACGCGGAGAACGGCTACGGCGCGGGCGTCGTCCATGGCGCCATTCTGCTCACTGCCGGCCGAGGAAGCCCGTTGGTTGCCAGAGCTCGCGCTCGGCCCGAACGCGCGCGAACGCGACGGTCAGGCACCCGGCGATGCCCCCGAAGAGCGCCACCGTGAGCAGGAGCCAGGACGTGCGATGCGGCTGCCCCGGGTCCAACCGGTCGACGTTGACATCGAGGAACCACATCAGTGCGCCGGCGGCCACGAACAGCCCCGCGGCCTGGCGGGAGCGCACCGTCCCGGGGCCCCGCCACAGCATCACGACGCCGGCGACGATGATGACCACCCCGAACGTCGAGACCCAGTCCCATGCGTCACTGCTGTGCCAGTGCGACCAGACCCGCCCGAAGAACACGAGACCGCCCACCGCCCAGGGCAGCACGACCCACCAGCGCGTCGCACGACCGGGAGTCGTCTGCACGCGAGCCTCGTCCACGGGGAGATCATGGCACGACGGAGTATCTTGACATCAAGACATCACCGAAGGAGGCCGCCATGACCCGGGACGCCGTCGTCCACCACGTCCAGCTCGCCTGCCCGCCCGGCACCGAGGACGCGCTGCGCGCCTTCTACCTCGGCGTCCTCGGCTTCGAGGAGGTGCCGAAGCCGCCCGCCCTCGCCGCCCGAGGCGGCTGCTGGTTCCGGCGGGACGGCGTCGAGCTGCATCTGGGCGTGGAGGCGGACTTCCGGCCGGCGCGCAAGGCGCACCCGGGGCTCCTCGTCGGCGACCTCGACGCCTGGGCCGCCCGGCTCGAGGAGGCGGGCGCACCGGTGACGTTCGACGACGACTTCCCCGGGATGCGGCGGTTCTACACCGAGGACCCGAACGGCAACCGGATCGAGGTTCTCACCCCGACGGGCTGAGGATGCATCACCGCCCGGCGACGGCATCTCGATCTGCGCACGGGCATCTGCACTGAAATGGTGGTGGGGATGACCACCGACACCCGCGCGACCCGCTCCCGTCTGCCCGCCCTGACCTGGACGACCGTGGTCCCGCCGCTCGCGGTCGTCGTCCTCGCCCTCACCTGGGGCCGAAAGTTCGACGGCACCACAGGGGCCGTCGTCGTGACGCTCGTCGCGGTCGTCCTCGGTGCGGCCGTGCTCGCCGCCGTCCACCACGCCGAGGTCGTCGCGCACCGGGTCGGCGAGCCGTTCGGGTCGCTCGTGCTCGCCGTCGCCGTGACGGTCATCGAGGTCGCGCTCATCCTCACGCTCATGATCTCCGGCGGGCCGGAGACCCAGTCCCTCGCCCGGGACACCGTCTTCGCCGCCGTGATGATCACCGTCAACGGCATCGTCGGCGTCTCCCTGCTCGTCGGGGCGCTGCGCCACGGCATCCCGGCGTTCAACGCCGAGGGCACCGGCGGCGCGCTCGCGACCGTCGTGACGCTCGCGACGCTCTGCCTCGTCCTCCCCACCTTCACGACGAGCCGGCCCGGCCCGGAGCTCTCGTCCGGCCAGCTCGTGTTCGCGGCCATCGCCTCGCTCACCCTCTGGATCGCGTTCGTGCTCACCCAGACGGTGCGGCACCGCGACTTCTTCCTCCCCGTGGCCACGGACGGCTCGGGCACCCTCGACGAGGACGTCCACGCCGACCCGCCGACGAACCGGACGGCGTACATCAGCCTCGGGCTGCTCCTCGCCTCGCTCGTCGCGGTCGTCGGGCTCGCGAAGGTCGAGTCGCCGGCGATCGAGAAGGCCGTCGCGGGCGTCGGGTTCCCGCCGTCGTTCGTCGGCGTCGTCATCGCCCTGCTCGTCCTCCTGCCCGAGACCCTGGCGGCCGTCCGGGCGGCGCAGCGCGAGCGGATCCAGATCAGCCTCAACCTCGCGCTCGGCTCGGCGATGGCGAGCATCGGCCTGACGATCCCGGCGATCGCCGTGGCCTCGATCTGGCTCGACGGCCCGCTCCTGCTCGGCCTCGACCCGACCCAGATCACCCTGCTCGCGGTGACCATCGTCGCGGCGGTGCTCACCGTCGTCCCGGGCCGGGCGACCCGGCTGCAGGCCGCCGTCCACCTCGTGCTGCTCGCCGCGTTCCTGTTCCTCGCCGTCAGCCCCTGATCCGCGAGGCCCGGGACGCGTCAGAACCAGGTCTGCCGCGGGTCGGGCGGCGAGTACTCGCGCCCGCAGCGCCGGCACTGGTGGAACACGGCCGAGGCCCCGCCGACGTCCGGGTTGCGCCGGTAGGCCCAGTCGTGGAGCCCGAACCGGCAGCGCACCCGCGCCACCGATCGGCGCAGCCCGCTCCGCAGCCGGTCGGCCGCGGTGATCCGGTCGGCACGGGGCAGCGGGGGGCGGCCCGTGGACGGCGCGGGCTGGTCGGGCTCGGAGGGCGGCGGGTGGGCCACGGGCCACAGGGTCGCCCCGTCACACATCCCCGTCAAGGCGAGCCGCCGACGCGAGTCACGGGCGCACCGACCGTAGACTCGACGCCATGTCCACGACCACCGGCGGCTCCGTCGCGCCCATCGGCACCCTCGAGCCCGGGCAGGTCAGCCCCCGGCGCCCCGTCCCGGCGTCCATCCCCCGGCCCGAGTACGTGGACAGGCCCTCCCCCGCCCGCTACACCGGCCCGGAGGTCAAGGACGCCGCGACGATCGCGGCGATGCGCGAGGCGGGCCGGCTCGCGGCCCGTGCGATGGCCGAGGTCGCGAAGGCGATCACCCCCGGTGTGACGACCGACGAGCTCGACCGGATCGGCCACGAGTACCTCCTCGACCACCACGCGTACCCGTCGACGCTCGGCTACCGCAGCTTCCCGAAGTCGTTGTGCACCAGCGTCAACGAGGTCATCTGCCACGGGATCCCGGACTCGACCGTCCTGCAGGACGGCGACATCGTCAACATCGACATCACCGCCTTCCTCACCGTCGACGGCCTCGGCGTGCACGGCGACACCGACGCGACCTACCTCGTCGGCGACGTCGACGAGGAGTCCCGGCTGCTCGTCGAGCGCACGCACGAGGCGATGATGCGCGGCATCAAGGCGATCGCCCCGGGGCGGCAGGTGAACGTCATCGGCCGGGTCATCGAGGCGTACGCGAAGCGCTTCGGGTACGGCGTCGTGCGCGACTTCACCGGCCACGGCATCGGGACGGCGTTCCACTCGGGCCTCGTCGTCCCGCACTACGACGCGGCCCCGGACCACGCGACGGTCATCGAGCCCGGCATGACCTTCACCGTCGAGCCGATGCTGACGCTCGGCACCTTCGAGTGGGACATGTGGGCCGACGGCTGGACCGTCGTCACCAAGGACCGCAAGCGGTCCGCGCAGTTCGAGCACACGGTGCTCGTCACCGAGACCGGCGCCGAGATCCTCACCCTGCCCTGAGGTCCGGCCGCTCCCCCGGCGGTTCGAGCACCGAGCGCATCCACGCGCCGCACGACGTCGCGTCCGTGTGCTCGCACACCGCGACGTGCCGCAGGACATCGGCCGCGACCCGGAGCAGCTCGATCCGCCCGAGCACCTCGGGCAGCTTCTCCGCCGCGAACCGGGCCCGCGCGGCGGGGTCGGGCGCGTCGAGGACGAGCCGCACCTCGTCCATCGTGCAGCCGAGGCCCTGGCACATCCGCACCATCTCCAGGCGCGGCAGGTCGTCCGGGCCGTAGCGGCGGTGGCCGTTGTCGAGCCGGTGGGCGGGGAGCAGCCCCTCGTCGTCCCAGTACCGCAGCGTCGTCGGGGGCACGCCGCTGCGGGCGGCGAACGCCGCCACGGTCCAGGGCAGGTCGGGGACGGCGTCGGGCTCGGTCACGGGACCTCCTCGGGCACGGCTTGACTTCGAGTCAACTCGAAGGTGTGCCCTGGCTGCAAGCCCGCCGAGCAGCGGCGGCCCGCACCCACCTGGAGCAGCCATGACCGGCACCACCCACCAGATCACCGTCCTCGGCGCGACCGGCAAGGTCGGCTCCCTGGTCGCCCGGCGCGCCCTGGCCCGCGGCGTCCGCGTCGTCGCCCTGGTCCGCGACCCGGCCCGGCTGCCCGCGGACCTCGCCGCCGCCCCCGGCCTCACCGTCGTCCGCGGCACCCTCGACGACGGTGCGGCGATGCGGACGGCGCTCGACGGCAGCACGGCCGTCGTCAGCGCGGTCGGCGTCCGGTACCGCGCGGGCAACCCGTTCAAGGGCCTCGACGGCCCCGCGGACGTCGTCCCGACCGCGGTGTCGGCGGTCCTGGCCGCCGCCCCCGGGGCGCCGCGGCTCGTCCTGCTGAGCGCCTTCGGCGCGGGCGACAGCCGCCCGGCGCTCCCCGCGGTCTTCCGCCTCGTCGTCCGGCTCAGCGCCCTGCGGCACTCGTACGAGAACCTCGACCGTGCCGAGCGGCTCGCCCTCGCCGGGCACCTGCCCGTCACCGTCGTCCGCGCCGTGACACTCACGGACGCCCCGGGCACCGGTCTGCCCGCCGACGCGACCGGTCGCCCGCTGCGCGGCAACCCCAGGGTCTCCCGGGAGGACGTCGCCGACCTGCTGGTCGCCACGGCCCTGTCGGACGGCGCGGGCAGCCGGGTGCTCGTCGCCGCATCGTGACCGCGGGACGTCCGCACCGCGCCGGCCGGCCCGCGGTGGCGTTGGCTGGTGGGGTGGCCGGCCCGGGACGCCACGCCGGCGCCCGACCGCGGCCACGGGAAGCGGGATGACCATGAGGCGCATCGGGATCGCCCTCGCACTGATCGTCGGCGCGCTCGCGCTCACCGCCTGCGCGGCCGGCCCGAACACGGCCTCGGTCGCCGGACCGGACGCCGCGGGCTTCTGGCTCGGGCTGTGGCACGGGTTCATCAGCCCGGTGACGTTCGTCGTCTCGCTGTTCAAGGACGGCGTGGGCATCTACGAGGTGCGCAACAACGGCGGCTGGTACGACTTCGGCTTCATGGTCGGGGTGTCCATGATCTTCGGCAGCTCCGGCCGCGGCGGCGGCGCGGCCCGGCGCCGCCGCCGCGCCTGACCGTCCGCACGGCTGACCATCCGCACGGCCGATCCGCCCGCACGACCGATCCGCCCGCACGACCCTGGGCACGCGACGTCCGCTCTGGCAGCATCGCCGCGTGACCGCTCCCCTGCCCCTGCACGTCGACCGCACGCCCGGCAGCGACCTCGCCACGGACGTCGTCGTCGACCTCTCGCTCGAGGTGCTCGAGGCCGACCCGTACCCGACGTACGCCTGGCTGCGCGAGAACGCGCCCGTCGCGTACGTGCCCGCGTCGGGCCGGGTGCTCGTCACCACGTACGCGCTGTGCGAGCAGGCCGGGGTGGACGACACCGTCTTCGAACCGGCGAAGGGCATCTTCAACGACGTCTACGGCGAGCCGAACGTCATCAGCCTCAACGGGTCCGCGCACCGGGACCTGCGCAACGCGATCAACCCGCCGTTCCGGCCGCGCGCCGTCGCCGGGTACCGGGAGACCCTGCTGCGCGCGACCGCGGCACGGTACGTCGACGCCGTCGCGCCGCTCGGGCGCTGCGAGGCGACGTCCGCCCTCCTGGAGCCGATCAGCCAGCGCGCCGTGGGCGACGTCCTCGGGTTCACGGACGTCGACGACGCGACCCTGGGCCGCTGGTTCCACGACTACGCCGCCTACCTCGTCGACTTCGGCCGCAGCTCCGACGTCGCCGAGCGCGGACGCCGGGCGAAGACGGACCTGCTCGCGTACCTCGACGGGCGGCTCGGCGCGCTCGCCGCCGCCCCGGACGGCAGCGCGCTGTCGCACATGCTCCACGACGGGCTGCCGGAGGGGCAGGTCCGCCCTGTCGAGGACCTCATCGGCAGCATCGGCGTGCTCGTGGTCGGCGGGTTCCAGGAGCCCGCGCACGGCGCCGCGAACACCCTGCTCGGCGTCCTCGGGCGGCCCGACGCCGCGCCGGGGGCGGGCGGTCAGGCCGACCGGCTGCGCACCGACCCGGCGGCCTGGGTCGCACGCTGCGTCGAGGAGGGGCTGCGCTGGCTGTCGCCCTTCGGGATCACCGAGAAGGTGACGGTGTCGGACGCCGTCCTCGGCGGCCTGCGGTTCCCGGCCGGCACCGAGGTCGGGCTGATGATCGGCTCGGCCAACCGGGATCCTGAGCGGTGGCCCGACCGCCCCGACGAGTTCGACCTCGACCGCCCGGCCCGGACGCACGTCGCGTTCGGCTACGGCACGCACTTCTGCATCGGGAACTCGGTCGCCAAGGTGCTCGGCCAGGTCGTGCTCGAGGAGATGTTCGCCCGGCTGCCCAACCTGCGTCTCGACCCGGACGTCGAGCCCGTCGTGCACGGCTGGGCGACCCGCGGGGCGACGACGCTGCCGCTGGCGTGGGACGCGTGAGCGCCCTGCCTGGTGGCGGTGCCGGCCGGACGGCGGTGGCGGACGTCGACACGTCGGCGTCGGTCGGGACGGTCGTCTCCGCCGAGCTCGACGGGCTGCCCGTGACGGTCGTCCGGCACGAGGGCGGGTGGGTCGCGGTCGACGACGAGTGCACCCACGCGGCGTGCCCGTTCGGTGCCGACGGCGAGGTCTTCGACGGGTATGTGCTGGCCTGTAACTGTCACGGGAGCGAGTTCGACCTGCGGACCGGCGAGGTGCTGCTCGGGCCGGCCGAGCGGGCGTTGACGGTGCGGCCGCTCGCGGTGCTCGAGGGACGACTGGTTGTTGCGGACGTGGACGCGACAGAGCGACCGTAGCCGACCCGTTGCGGGGCGATCTCGTTACGTCGCAACCATTCTCATTCGAACCCATGTTCGATTCCTGGCTCGATCTGCGCTAGGATCGGATCATGACGGTGAGGCTTTCGACCAAGGTCGGCGATGTGATCGACGTCGCCGACGACGACCTGCCGGTCGACCCGCTCGGTGGCGAGATCCGTTGGAGTGCAGCGGATCTGGCGGCCTGCCCCGGAGCGGACGAGGAACTGCAGCGGGCGCTCGCCGACGCTCACGCGGAGCGGCTGGTCGACGAGTGGTGGGTGGATCCGGTTGCGGCGCAGCAGGACTGGGACGCAGAGCTCGCCGAGCTGTACGCGCAGATCGCCGCGGACGACCGGCGGGACGCGGTCGATCGGCGGGCGGCACTCGACGGGTCGCCCGGGCTCGAGTCGCTCGCAGCGGCATTGGAGGTGCTTGGCGGAGCGCAGGCGTGGACCGCGCAGCAGGCTGCCGTGGAGGGGTTCGTCGACGTGCTGCAGGACGCGTCGCTCTCCGGCGCCGCGGCCCTGCGCCGGCTGGAGAACTGCACACTCTGGTTGCAGGTCGCCCACGCCGAGCGGATCGTCACCGCCCGGACCGGGAACACCCCGTCGCTGCCCCGCAAGGCCCGGTCGGGGCGCACGCAGATGGACCACGAGGACGCCCTGGTCGATGGCTCCGTCGCCGTGGAGATCGCCTGTGCTGCCGGGATCACGCTGAGCAGGGCCGACTACCTCGTCGAGGCTGCCCAGGCCATGATCATCGACGAGAAGCTGCCGCTCACCGCGCAGGCGCTGCAGGCGGGCCGGGTGGACTGGCCCCGGCTGCGTCTCGTCCTGGGCCGTACCCGGGCCCTGACACCCGAGGCCGCACAAGCGGTGGAGGCCCTCGTGTACGCGACGCCGGGTGTGCTGGACGGCGGCACCCACCGGTTCGAGAAGGCCCTCACCGCTGCGGTCCTCGCGGTCGACGCCGACGCCGAGGCCAAGCGCCGCGAGCGCAACCGCAAGGGCCGCCGGGTCAGCATCCAGACCACCGACGACGGCGCCGCCCTGTTCACCGCGGTCGGCCCCGGTGAGGCGATCACCGCCGCCTACAACGGCCTCGACGCCGCCGCCCGCTACCTGAGAGCCAACGGCGACCCGCGGACCCTGGACCAGCTCCGGCACGACCTGTTCGTCACCGGCTGCACCAGCGGCTACCTCCCGGTCCCCGCCGACGTCCTCCCGGTCCCGGCCGGCTGCGTCCCGACCGACACCAGTGCGCCGACGGCCGCCACGCCCGCCGCCGCCGCCGACCCGAACGGCAGCACCGACGAGCCGTCCGCGCCGGAGTGGTTCACCACGACCTGGCCGGACGTCCACGTCAGCGTGAACGTCACCGTCTCCGCCGAGACCCTCATGGGGCTGGTGAACGACCCCGGCACCCTGCAGGGCTACGGCCCGATCCCCGCCGACGCTGTCCGCGACCTCGTCACGAACGGCGTCTTCCGGTGCCTGGTCGTCGACGGCGAGCACGGCACCGTCCTCGGGGTCGGGAAGAACACCTTCAGCCCGGGGTACGTCGCGAGCGAACGACTGAAGCTGTTGGTGGAGCACGCGTTCCCGACCTGCACCGCTCCGCTGTGCAGCAAGGCGTCCTGGCGCTGCGACGCGGACCACCAGAAGCCCTTCGCAGAAGGCGGACCCACGTGTGAGTGCAATATCCGCCCGCTCTGCCGCGCGTGCCATCGGCTCAAGACCGCCGGGCTGCTCATCCCCGAACAACGGGACAACCCCGGCGACCCACCCGGCACGACCACCTGGACCACCCGCACCGGACGCGCCTACACCGCGCTCCCTCACGTCCCGCTGCCCCGCACCCACCTCCCGCACGCTTGCCCGCCCGAGGCACCGCCCGCGGAGGACGAGCCGCCACCGTTCTAGCGCTCCGCGTCAGACGGCACGTCTGGCTCACCGGGGAGCAGGCGACCCGCATACGGCACGATCACCGCATGGACCATGACGTCCGGCCTGCCCTGAGTCTCGACGACGGCCAACCCCGCCAGCTTCCTGAGCGCCTGGTACGGACCACCGGACCGTGGTCCTGCCCCCGTCGACCCCGGCTCCACGATGCCCGCAGAGGTCGTGCGCTGGCAGCTGACCGTCGCCTGCTGGGACGCGACCGCCGCCCGGCAGAACACCATTCCCACCGACGCCGAGCACACCGGCGATGTCCTCCTGATCGGTGTCGAGAACCAGGGTGTCTGGCTGTGGGGTCTGAGAGACCAGATGGTCGTGGAGCGGGAGAACGAGGCTCACGCGCTGTGGACGTCGACGGGAGAGTCGCTCCTGGAGTATCTGTGGCACTTCCTCCTGTTCGAGACGGTGCTGACGTCCGACCGCTGCCTGGTGGTCAACGACGCGACCCTGGACCAGCACCGGCGCTTCTTCGACGGCTGGGAACGCCTGATGGTCAAGCCGTGGCGCTGGCCCGGACCGCTCCACGCCCTCTGGTACCGCGACGGGGCACTGGCTCTCAGCTTCGCCGAGGAGCTCCCGGGCGACCTCGTCGGACCCGACACCACCGTCGCGATCCTCGTCGCAGGCCGCACCGGCGAGGCGTTGGCGCGCATCGACCGACTCGATCTCCCCTGGGACGTCGACTCCGCGAAGGATTGAAAGGGCCCCACGCCCTACGGCGTGAACGCGCAGAACTCGTTGCCCTCCGGGTCCGCGAGCACCGTCCAGCCGATCTCGTCGTCCGGCTCCCGCAGCACGGTCGCGCCGCGCCCGACGAGGGCCGGGACGTCTTCGCACCAGACGTCCCAGTGCCGGCGGTTCTTCGCCGTCTTCGGCTCGGCCACCGCGACGAACTTCATGACGTCGAACGGGGCGCCGGGCACCGGGAGCCAGCGGGGCAGCCCGTCGGGACCGGTCCGCGGCGTGGCACCGAACGCCTCCGCCCACCAGCGGGCGATCTCGACCGGCCGTCGCGCGTCGACGACGAGGCCCGTCACCTCCGTCGCGGGGAAGAGGCAGAACTCGCCGCCCTCCGGGTCGGCGACGACGGTCCAGCGCCCGCGGTCGGCGACGTGCCGGCCGCCGAGCCGCTCGACGGTCCGCCGGAGCGCGGGCACGTCGCCCACGAGGTCGAGGTGCACGCGGTCCTTGACGGTGCGGCGCTCGGGCACCCGGTCCACCCAGATCCGCTCGGCGTCCGACGACCCGTCGACGCGCACGTCGCCGTCCTCGTCCCGGGTCACGAGGCGGCCGAGCAGCCCGGCCCAGAACCGGCCGGTCCCCGCGGGGTCGGTCGTGTCGGTGACGAGGTCCTTCCAGCGCACGAGAGCACCCATACGTCGACTATGCCCGTTCCTGCCGGGTCGACACCCCGCCCCGCGCCCCTGCGGAGGTCGTAGATCCCTCACGGCCGGCCCGCGGGACGCCGAGAATGCCAGCGTGGGAAGCGCCCGCGCGGGAGAGGCCCGCGTGCGACAGCAGCCGTGGACGCAGCACCTGCTGCGCTGGGGTGCGCTCGTCTCCGTCTTCACGACGGCCGTCGTCCTCACCGGCGGCACCCTGGTCTGGCTCGCCGAGCGGCACGCCTCCGGCGGCAACCTGCGGCACTGGGGCGACGCGGCCTGGTGGGCGGTGACGACCCTGACGACGGTGGGGTACGGCGAGCACTACCCGGTGACGCTGTTGGGGCGCCTCGTCGCCGTCTGCATCATGGCCGCGGGGGTCGCGATCATCGGCGCCGTCGCCGCGATCGTCGCCTACGCGTTCGCCGGCCGGCTCGCGACCCGGCTCGAGGAGGCCGTCCGGCAGGTCGAGCACCAGGTCGAGCACGTCGGCGAGGAGGTCGAGGAGGTCGAGGCCGAGGTGAGCGGACGGCGTCCCGGCCCGCACCGCGGCGCGCTCCAGGAGATCGTCGTCGGCGTCGCCGACCCCGACACCGCCGACTCCCTCACCTGGCTGCTCGCCCGCCTCGGCTGGCACCCGGCGGCCGGGGACGACGGCATCGGCTGGCGCGCCGGCGCCGTCCTGCTGCGGATCGCCGTCCGCCCGTGGGACGCCCCCGTCGGCATCCAGGGCCGGCTCACCTTCGGCGCCGGCTCCCCCGAACGTCTCGCCCGGATCACCCGCGAGTCCGGCCGCCACGGCTTCCACGCCGTCCACGTCGTCGTGGCCCCCGACGGCTCGCTGCCGGGCGACCACACCGGCCCGGTGACGCTGCGCACGCACGCCGGCTTCGAGGTCGTGCTGACGACGTCCTGACGGCGGCCCGGCGCCCCGTAGGGTCGACGCGTGACGAAAGTGGCGATCATCGGGGCGGGCGCCGTCGGCGCCGCCATCGCGTACGCGGCGCAGATCCGGGGCGTGTGCCGGCAGCTCGCGCTGTACGACCTGAACGCCCAGAAGGTCCGCGCCGAGGTGCTCGACCTCAACCACGGCATGCAGTTCACGCCGATGGCGCAGATCACCGGCGGCGACGACCTCGAGGTCTGCCGCGACGCCGACGTCGTCGTCATCACCGCCGGCGCCAAGCAGCACCCGGGCCAGACCCGGCTGGACCTGGCGGCCGCGAACGTCGAGATGTGCCGCACGCTCGTCCCCCGTCTGGTCGGCCTCGCCCCGGCCGCGCACCTGCTCGTCGTGACGAACCCGGTGGACGTCGTGACGATGGCCGCGCTGAAGTTCTCCGGCCTCCCGGCGAACCGGGTCTTCGGCTCGGGGACGGTGCTCGACTCGTCCCGGCTGCGCTTCCTCATCGCTCAGCACACCGGGGTCGCCGTCCAGAACGTCCACGCGTACATCGCCGGTGAGCACGGCGACTCCGAGGTCCCGCTGTGGTCGACCGCGACGATCGGCGGCATCCCGGTCACCGACTGGGACGGCGCGAACGGCCGGCTCGACGCCGCGACCCGGACGGCGATCCACGAGCGCGTCGTCGGCGCCGCCTACGAGATCATCGCGGGCAAGGGCGCGACGAGCCTGGCGATCGGGCTGGCCGTCTCCCGGATCCTGGAGGCCGTCCTCAAGGACGAGAACCGGGTGCTCCCGGTGAGCTCGATGCTCGACGACGTGCACGGGATCGGCGGGGTCTGCCTCTCGATGCCGTCGGTCGTGGGGCGCGACGGCGTCGAGGCCGTGCTCCCCACGCCCCTGGACGCGGGCGAGAGCGCCGCGCTGCACGCCTCGGCGGGGGCGGTCGCGGCGGTGGCCCGGGATCTGGGACTGTAGGCGTATGGCACGCGTGACACGTGGGATCGGTTTCGGCATCGACATCGGCGGGAGCGGCATCAAGGGCGCTCCGGTCGACTTCGCGGCGGGGGCGTTCAGCGCCGAGCGGCTGCGGATCCCCACCCCCTCCCCGTCCACGCCGGACGCGGTCGCCGAGGTCGTCGGCCAGATCGTGTCCTCGTTCGGGCGTGCGTCGGGCACCCGGCCGATCGGTGTGACCTTTCCGGCGGTCATCCAGCACGGCGTCGCCCGCACCGCCGCGAACGTCGACAAGGCCTGGGTCGACACCGACGTCGACGCGCTCATGACGGCCAAGCTCGGTCGCGCCGTCCACGTCATCAACGACGCGGACGCCGCGGGCCTGGCCGAGGCACGCTACGGCGCCGCCAAGGGGGTCAAGGGCGTGGTCTTCCTCGCGACCCTCGGCACCGGCATCGGCAGCGCACTCATCGTCGACGGCCAGCTCGTCCCCAACACCGAGCTCGGGCACCTCGAGATCGACGGCAAGGACGCCGAGTCCCGGGCCGCGGACAGCGTCCGGGACGCCGAGGACCTCACCTGGGAGCACTGGGCCAAGCGGCTCCAGAGGTACTTCTCGACGGTGGAGAACCTCTTCTGGCCCGACCTCATCGTCGTCGGCGGCGGGGTGAGCAAGAAGAGCGCGAAGTTCCTCCCGCTGCTCAAGCTCCGCGCCCCGATCGTGCCCGCCGGGCTGCTCAACGACGGCGGGATCGTCGGCGCGGCCGTCGCCGCTGCCGAGCTCGGCAGCTGACCTCGGCAGCTGACCTCGGCAGCTGACCTCGGCAGCTGAGCCCGACGGGTCCGCACGGCCTCAGCCGACGAGCACCCGCTCCCCCGGCCGCGGCACCACGGCGCACCACCCGAGCTCGGCGCGCACCCGCGCGGCGAGCGTCGCGGCCGCCTCCGGCTCGCCGTGGACGAGGTAGCAGACCTCGGGCTCGCGCGGCGCGGACCGCAGCCAGGCGAGGATGTCGTCGGCGTCCGCGTGCACGGAGAACTCGTCGAGCGCGACGACCTCGGCCCGGACCGGCACGTACTTGCCGTGGATCTTCACCTCGGTGGCGCCCTCGACGAGCGCCCGCCCGCGGGTGCCGACGGCCTGGTAGCCGACGAGCAGCACCGTGTTGCGGCGGTCCGGCAGCAGGTGCGCGAGGTGGTG
Organism: Kineosporia sp. A_224; assembly: GCF_002198655.1. Lineage (GTDB taxonomy): Bacteria > Actinomycetota > Actinomycetes > Actinomycetales > Kineosporiaceae > R-H-3. Next base: position 106,596 of record NZ_MWLN01000199.1, on the reverse strand, counting down.
GACGACCCGCCCGCCGGACGCCATCCCGGACGCCGACAGGATGACGCACGGGCTGCCGGGGCTGTTGAGCCGCATCGACTCCTCGGCGCTGCGGGCCTCCCGCAGGTCGCCGGTGTCGAACGGGTCGAAGCCCGCGTGCACGTCCGCCACCGGCCCGGGCCGCAGGCCGCCCGCCCCCGCGGACAGCGCCTGCCGGTAGACCCGCAGGGCCGCGAGGGCCATCGGGCTGTCGAGGTACACCGGCAGGGTCGGGACGGCGCCGGACCGCATGAGGTCCGCCAGGGCGAGCAGGACGACCTCGGTCCGGTCGACGGCGAACGCCGGGACGACGAGCACGCCGTCGCGCGCCGCGGTGCGCCGGACGACGTCCGCCAGGACGGCCGTCGAGGGCTCCGGGTGCCGGCGGTCGCCGTACGTCGACTCGACGACGAGCGCGTCCGCGGACGGCGGCGGGCCGGGCGGCAGGAGCAGCGGGTGGCCCGGGCGGCCGAGGTCGCCGGAGAACGCGACGACGGCCGGGCCGGGACGCCGGTCGGCCGGGCCGCACTCGACCCGGACGACGGGCATCGCCGAACCGAGGATGTGGCCCGCCGGCGGCAGCTCGACGACGACCCCGGGGACGGCCTCGACGGGGTGGTCCTCCGGGACGACCTCGAGCAGCGCGATCGCCTTCTCGGCGTCCGCCTCGTCGTACAGCGGCTGCGGCGCGCTGTGCCGCGACCAGCCGCCGGAGCGGGCGTCCCGCGCCTCCTCCTCGGCGAGCTTCGCGCTGTCGCGCAGCACGATCGCCGCGAGCTCGGCGGTGCCCGCGGTGCAGAGCACCCGCCCGTCGAAACCCTGCCGGACCAGCGCGGGCAGGTAGCCGCAGTGGTCGAGGTGGGCGTGGCTGAGGACGACCGCGTCGATCCCCGCGGGGGCGACCGGCAGCGGCGCCCAGTTCTGCCGGCGCAGCTCGCGGGTGCCCTGGAAGAGCCCGCAGTCGACGAGCAGCCGGTGCACGCCGTGGACGAGGAGCGTCTTGCTCCCGGTCACCGTGCCGGCGCCGCCGAGGAAGGTCATGGACGTGGGAGCGGTCATGACGACACCTCCGGGTGTCGGGCAGGGGCGGGGGCGGCTACGGGAACGGGTGCGGGGACCGAGGGCCGGGAGCGGACCGCCACCACCTTCTGGACGGCGTCCGCGAGGAGCACCGCCGGGATCGCGCAGGCGGCGACGAGCCAGCCCAGCAGGCTCGGCGGGGACCCGCCGAGGACGTCCGCGAGCGGCCGCACCCAGAGGAAGAGCGCGAGCGCGCCGAGCTCGGCGGCGACCGCACCGAGAAGCAGCCGGTTGCCGCGCAGCGACCACAGGCCCACGGGCCGGGCGGCGCTGCGGCAGGCGAAGGCGTTCGCGAGCTGCCCGAGGACGACGGCCGCGAAGGCGGTGCCGGACGCCGTCGCGAGCAGGGCGGCGTCCGGTGTCGCGGCCCAGACCCAGCCGCCCGCGACGAGCACGGCCGTGAAGGCGGCGAGCTCCACGACCGCCTCGGCGGGCCCGAGGACGCCGAAGACCCGCAGCATGACCTGCCGGTCGACGAGCTCGCCGGTGCGGGCCGGGCCGTCGAGGACGCGCGGGCTCGGCGGCTCGGACCCGAGGGCGAGCGCCGGGAGCAGGTCGGTGCCGATGTCGAGCGCGAGCACCTGGAGGACGGCGAGGGCGAGCGGGTAGCGGCCGCCGGTGAGGGCCCACGCGACGAACGGCGCGAGCTCGGCGACGTTGTCGGTCAGGTGGTACGTGAGGAAGCGCCGGACGTTGCTGTACGTGGCCCGGCCGAGCGCGACCGCCGCGACGATCGTCGCGAACCGGTCGTCGAGCAGCACGAGGTCGGCGGCCTCGCGAGCGACGTCCGTGCCGGAGGCGCCCATCGCGACCCCGACGTCCGCGGCCCGCAGCGCCGGACCGTCGTTGACGCCGTCCCCGGTCATCGCGACGACGTGCCCGCGCGCCTGCAGCGCGGCGGCGATCCGCAGCTTGTCCTCCGGGGTGACCCGGGCGACGACGACGCCGTCCCGGTCGAGCAGTGCACCGAGGGCCGCGACGTCGGCCGGCAGGTCCGCGCCGGCGACGACGAGCGCCTCGACGCCGTGCGGCACGAGCCCGGTCTCCCGGGCGATCGCGAGCGCCGTCGCCGGGTGGTCCCCGGTGACCATCGCGACCCGGATCCCGGCGTGCCGGCACAGCGCGAGGGCCTCGGCGACGTCGTCCCGCGGCGGGTCCTCGAGCCCGACGAGGCCGAGCAGCTCGAGGCCGTGCTCGTCGTCCGTGATCGGCTCGTCCGTGACCGGCTCGTCCGTGACCTGCTCGTCGGGGCGACCGGCCCGCGCCACGGCGAGCACCCGCAGCCCCTGCGCGCTGAGCGTCTCGAGCGCGGCCCACGCCGGGTGCGCCGGGTCCGCGGCGGCCCCGCAGAGCGGCAGGACGGCGTCCGCGCCGCCCTTGACGACGACCTCGCCGGGCAGCACGACGGACATCCGCCGCCGCTGCGGGTCGAACGGCCGGCGTCGCAGCAGCGGCCGCTCCCGCTCGTCGGTCTCGACGTCCGCACCGGCACGCAGCGCGAGCACGTGGAGAGCGACCTCCATCGGGTCGCCCTGCGGCCGCCAGCGGCCCGCGACCCGGACGAGCCGGCCCGACGAGCAGCGGGTCGCGGCGAGCGCGAGCGGCGCGACGCGGGCGAGCGCGGCGTCCGGCCCGGTGAGCCGGCCGACCGGGGACCAGCCGTCCCCGACGACCCGCACCTCGCCGTCCGGCGTCCAGACCCGGACGGCGGTCATCTCGTTGCGGGTCAGGGTGCCGGTCTTGTCGGTGCAGATGAACGTCGTCGACCCGAGCGTCTCGACGGCCTCGAGGTGGCGGACGAGCGCGTGCCGGCCGGCCATGAGCTGCGCGGACCGCGCGAGCGACAGCGTGACCGTCGGGAGCAGCCCCTCGGGGACGAGTGCGACGGTGACACCGATCGCGAAGAGGAAGCCGTCGGACGGCGACGTGCCGAGCAGGAGTGCGAGCCCGAAGAAGGCGACGCCCACGCCGACCGCGAGGACGGCCACGACGGTGACGACGCGGTCCAGCCGGCGGGCGAGCGGGCTCGGCGGGCGGTGGCCGCCCTCGGTGAGGTGCGCGACGGCCGCGAGCCGGGTCGACGCGCCGGTCCCGGTGACGGTGCAGGAGGCGTCGCCGGTGACGACGAACGAGCCCGCGCTGACCTTCTCGCCGGTGCCGCGCCGGGCCGGGACGCTCTCGCCGGTGAGGCTCGACTCGTCGACGGCGAGGTCCGCGGCGTCGACGAGGACGCCGTCCGCGCTGAGCCGGTCCCCCGCCTCGACGACCATGAGGTCCCCGACGACGAGGTCGGCGGCGTCGACCGTCGTCCGGCGGCCGTCCCGCACGACGACGACCCGGGCCGGGAGCATCTCGCGCAGCCGGGCCCCCGCCCGGTCCGCGCGCCACTCCTGGGCGAAGGCGAAGAACCCGTTGAGGACGACGACGACCGCGATCGCGACGGCGAGCTGCGGCATCCCCGCGACGGCCGCGAGCGCGGCGGCGCCCCAGAGCAGCAGGGCGAAGAAGTGCACCATCTGCCGCAGCAGCAGCCGCGCCGCGGACGGACCCCGGGCGACGGGCATGAGGTTCGGGCCGTCGGTCCGCAGCCGGAAGGCGGCCTCCGCAGAGGTGAGGCCGGGCATACCGCCAGCCTCGTCCGCGGCGCCTCGCGCAGCGGGGGTACTACGTCCCCGCGGGCCGCGGGCGTGCCGTCAGTCCCGGAGGAAGGTCAGCCCTCGAAGTAGCGGTCGATGTCGTCGGCGTCCGACAGGGCCGCGCTGCTCTCGGCGACGGACTGCAGGTACGCGAGCGCCTGCTCCCGCCCCATGGACGACGTCGCGAGCGAGCCGGCGATCGAGGCGAGCGCGGTGGTGAACGCGAGGCGCGCGGTGTCGCTCTCCTGGGCCTCGGTGAGGATGAAGTGCATCGCCTCGTGGTCGCTGAGCACCTGGAAGCGGATGAACGCGGCGGCGCGCTGGTTGGCCCGGGCAGCTTCGCGACGCTCGATCGTGGACATGGGTCCAGGCAACCCACTGCGGGGCCCGATGGCAAGCGGGCGCGGCCCCGGCCCACCCGCTCGGACGGCGCCCCCTCCCCCGCGCAGAGCCACACCACGACGTAACGGAGTCGTCATGTGACGCTCTGAATATCACCACGCAATGTCACAGAACCGCCGCAACCAGTCTCCGCCGAATGGTCGATCTTCGTGTCAAGCCCCCCGGAAGCCGCCCTGCGCAGCCGTAGCGTCTGTTCTCGCGGCGCCCTCGACGTCCCCCGTGTCGAGGGCGCCGCAACCATGTCCGGGCTAGGTTCGACAGGTGCTCGTCTGGATCAACGGCCCGTTCGGCGTCGGCAAGACGCAGACGGCGTTCGAGCTGCACCGGCGGCTTCCCGGCAGCGTCGTCTGCGACCCCGAGGAGATCGGCTACGGCCTGCACCGGGTGCTGCCACCAGCGCTCCGCAGCGACTTCCAGGACCTGCGCGCGTGGCGGGACGGCGTCGTCGAGACGCTCGACCTCGCACTGACGCGCCACGACGGCGTCGTGCTCGCCCCGATGACGGTCACCGAGCCGACCTACTTCGCGCAGACCGTCGGCCGGCTGCGCGACCTGGGGCACGACGTCCGGCACTTCAGTCTGCTCGCGCGCCGGGAGGTGATCCTCGACCGGCTCACCGAGCGCGGCCTCGGGCACCTCGCCCGCGCCGTCCTCGGTCGCGAGCGACTGCTGCGCGGCGAGTCCTTCGCCGTCAGCCGGCTGGACGACGCGCTGGAGTCGTTGCGCGGCGCGACGTTCGCCGAGCACGTCGACACAGAGGCAGGTGGTGTCCGCGAGGTCGCCGACCGGATCGCGGCGTCCTGCGGTCTGACACTCCTGCCGAACACGGACGGCCGGGGCCGTGGCGTACTCCAACGCGCTGCTGTCGGGCTGCGGCACGTCCGGTTCTTCTAGACCTCTCGCAGTCTTGCGAGCGCTGCCCCGGCCGACGGCGTGAGCGGCGCCGGCAGGTCGTCGAGGTCGTACCAGGCGATGGCAGAGATCTCCTCGGCGTCCTGAACCGCCGCCGTCCCGCGCACCGACGTCGCCCAGAACACGTGCGCGCGGTAGCGCTGCCCCGTGCCGGGGTACACGAGGTCCTCGACAGCGAGCGCGTCGCCGACCGTCACGGTCAGACCGGTCTCCTCGAGGGCCTCCCGCACCGCAGCTGCGGGCGCGGTCTCGCCGTCGTCGACGACACCGCCCGGGAGCCCGAAGAACCGGTGGCCGTAGTTCTGGTGCACAAGAAGCACCCGCCGTGAGTCGTCGGTGATGACGACGACGGCCGTCTCCCACTCCCACACTTCGGGGCTCCTCCCTTGGACCGGCCGAGGACCTCGCGGCGGGCCGGCGGCCCTTCGATGGTCATGCGACCGATTGTCCTCCACTCCTCGACCAGGTCAGATCATCCGGACCGGTTGGCCCGTGACCGAGGCGACGACCTCGAAGTCCTTGTCGGCGGTGAGCAGCGTCAGACGTTCCCGCTCCGCGGTGGCTGCGACGAGCAGGTCCACCGGACCTGCGGAGCGATGACGTCCGGTCAGCGTGAGCGCCTCCTGGACCTCCGCCGCCCGCTCGAACCCGCCGTCCGCCATGGGCACCCACCCGAAGACGAGCCGCAGCGTCCGCTGCTTGTCGAGACGGTCGGCGAGAGACCGCGCCGAGTAGAGGAACTCGAGCTCCACGGCAGGGCACACGCAGATGACGCCGGAGGCCAGGTGGTCCGCCCACACGTCGCGCAGCGGCGTGGTGAGGATCCGGAACAGCGCGGACGTGTCGATCAGGAAGAGGGCGCGGCTCACCGACGGTAGGCGGTCTTGTCGGCGATGAACTCGTCGAAGTCACCGCGGTCCGCCATCTCACCGAGATGCTCCAGCGCCCGCAGCCGGACCAGCCGCTCGCTGACCTCGCGCAGGGCCGCGTTGACGGTGTCCTTCTTCGTCTTGGTCCCCAGCACCTCGGCCGCAGCGGCGAGTGCCTCGTCGTCGATCTCGATCGGGGTCTTGGTCATCGCCATCGTGCGCCTCCTGAGCGTGGGCTCCCTGGATATCCTAGACGCCTTTCTTCGATATCCACAGTATCCAGTCGGGCGGCAGGCGTGCTGACGGACCTCGTGCGAGGTCCGTGAGCACTGCGGGCGGACGAGCCGGACTGTAAGCCGGATCCTGTGCCTCCGGCGGACCGGAGGCGGCGGCCATCCATCTCGGGGCGCCGTTGCCGACGCCCTCCAGCGACCTACCCGGGAGCTCGGGCGGGCAGCCCTCGAGCGCTCCCTGTTCGGTCTTGCTCCGGGTGGGGTTTACCGAGCCGCACCGGTCACCCGGCACGCTGGTGGTCTCTTACACCACCGTTTCACCCTTACCGGCCGGCTCGCGCCGCCCGGCGGTCTGTTCTCTGTGGCACTGTCCCGCGGGTCACCCCGGGTGGGTGTTACCCACCACCCTGCCCTTCGGAGTCCGGACTTTCCTCGGCGGCGACCTCACGGCCACCGACGCGACCGCCCGTCCGGCTCGTCCGCGGGCCAGCCTAGTCCCCCGGTCACCCCACCGGGACGACGCGCACCGACCCCGCCTCGACGTCCACGGCCTCGAGCCGCACCTTGAGCGCCGTGCCGACCGTGAGCGGGCCCTGCGCACGGACGAGCACCGCCGGGTCGAGCATCTGGACCTTGCCGCTCGCGCCGTCCTTGCCGACGTCGACCGCGACGGCGTCGAAGACCTGGCCGACCCGGTCGGCGAGGACGGCGGCCTCCACGACGTCGACGCAGCGCCGCTCGAGCTCACCGGCGAGCCGGTCCGACGCCGCCATCGCCTCGGGCAGCGCCGGCAGCGCCTCCCGGACCCAGCCCGGGACCTCGCCTCCGGACACGACCGCGTGGCTCACGAGCAGCCCGAAGCGGTCGACGAGCCGGCGCAGCGGGGCGGTGACGTGCGCGTACGGCGCGGCGACCGCGGCGTGCGTGCGGACCGGCGGTGCGGCGCCGTCGAACGGCGTGTACCCGGCGCCGCGGAACAGCGCGCCGGCCTCGTGCATCGCCGCGAGGTGCGCGGGGACGTCGCGGTCGAGGCGGCGCAGGAACTCGCCGTACGGCTCGTCGCGGGCCCACGGGACGCCGAGCGCCTTGACCTGCCGCCGGTACCGCTCGACGGCGTGCGGCTCGGGCGCGGGCAGCGTCCGGAGCAGCCCGACACCGGCGCGGAGCATGAGGTCCGCCGCGGCCATCCCGGTCATGAGTGAGAGCTGGGCGTTCCAGTCCTCCGACGGCAGCGCCGGCCGCAGGACGACCCGGTAGCGGCCGTCCTGCGCGACCACGTCCTGCTCCGGCAGCGGCAGGCTCGCCCCGCCGCGGGCGCGCTCCTGCGCCTGGCGCACCGTCCCGATCTCGCGCAGCAGCACGGCGAGCGCGGCGACCTCGTCGTCCGGGCTCGCACCGGCCTGCGGGTGCGCGTCGGCCGCCGCCTGCACCTGGCCGTAGTCGAGCCGGGCCCGGGAGCGGACGACGGCCCGCACGAGGTCGAGGTGCTCCACCGCGCCGTCGGGGGCGAGGTCGAACCGCCAGACGAACGCGGGCCGGTCGACGTCCGGGAGCAGGCTCGCGGCGTCCTCGCTGAGCACCTCGGGGTGCAGCGGGGTGCGCCGGTCGGGCGCGTAGAGGGTCTGGCCGCGGCGCCGCGCCTCGGCGTCGACCGGGCCGCCCGGCGCGAGGAACGCCGGGACGTCGGCGATCGCGTAGTCGACGTGCCAGCCGCCGCCGTCGCGTCGGGACAGCGCCATCGCCTGGTCGAGGTCCGTCGAGCCGACCGGGTCGACGGTCGCGAACGGGACGTCCCGCAGGTCGGCCCGGCCGTCGCCGGCCCCGGCCGTCGCGGCCGCCTCGGCCGCCGCGTCGACGACCGGCCCGGGGAACGCACCCGGCACCCCGAGGTCGTCGCGGATGCGCCCGAACCGCCGGGTCAGCGCGGCCACCGACGCGGCGTCGTCGCCACGGACCCTGATCGATCGACGAACCATGGCGGCACCCTACGCACTCACGCGCCGCCCGGCCGCACCACGTCGAGAGCCGCGCGCGTGCGGGCCAGCGCCCCGCGGACGGCAGCCGTCGACCGGCCGAGCCGCTCCTCGACGTCGCGGAGCACGGGCAGGAACAGGGCGCCGGCCCGCTGGTGGGCCCGGCGCCCCTCCCGGGTCAGCTCGACCCGGTACGAGCGGCCGTCGTCCGGGTGCGGCAGGCGGCGCACGTGCCCGCGCGCCTCGAACCGCCGGACGTAGCTCGACACGGTCGTCGGCGGCGCGGCCATCCACGACGCGAGCTCGCCCGGTGTCAGCGGAGCGGCGGAGAGCACCGAGTAGACGGCGAACTCGTCGGCCGTCAGCCCGGCCGGCCGCAGGGCCTCGTCGAGCGCCGAGGTCGCGGCCCGCGAGGCCAGCCACAGGTCGAAGAGAACGTTGGTCCCCGATGCGTCGTCCACCATGCCCTTGACGATATCTCCTGCGAAGTCGTACTTTCTAAGTATTACGAGATCGCATTAAATGGAGAGCGTCATGACCCTCACGACCCCGACGACCGCGGGCACGACGACCACCCCCGCGACGACGCGCCCGATGCCGTCCCGGCCCGCGGTCCTGCTGCCCGTCACCGCAGCCTGGGCCGCCCTGGCCGGGCTGCTCTTCGCCGGCACCGGGCGGTTCTCGCTCGCCGCCGTGGAGGCCGCGTGCGCAGGCCCGGCACCCGACGTCAGGTTCGCCCCGGCCCCGGTCGCCGTCCGCGAGTTCGCCCGCACCTGCGGGGCGCAGGGCCTGGCCGCGTACCGCGACCTGCAGGTCGTCGACCTGCTCTACCCCGCAGTCACCGCCCTGCTGCTCACCGGCCTGGCCCTGCTGCTCGGCCGGCGGACCACCGTCAGGCCCGCCCTGCTCGCGCTCGCACCGGTGCTCGCGGCCGTCGGCGACTACACCGAGAACGTGGCGGCCTGGGCCGTCGTCCGGGCCGGCGCCGCGGCCCCCGACTGGGTCGGCCCGGTGTTCCGGGCCGGCTCGCTCGTGAAGAGCGTCGCCTCCTGGGCAGCCTGGACGTCGGTGCTGGCCCTGGCCGCCTGGGCCTTCGCCCGCTGGGCCCTGCGCCGCCGCTGACCGCCCCGCGGCGTCACCGCGGCGGAGGTCCGAGGATCTCGATGCGGTGCAGCGCGGCGGCGTGCCCGAGCGCCGCCGGGTCGACCGGGCCGGGGTCGGGCAGCCGGCGCTCCGCCGCGGGGACGCCGACCGCCGCGGCGAAGTCCTCGAACCCGGCGGGGGTGGTGAGCTGCAGCGCGACGAGCGGGGCGTCGGCGCCCACCCGGAACGTGTGCGGCTCGCCCTTCGGCAGGAGCACGAAGTCCCCGGGCCCGGCGGCCAGCCGGCTGCCGGCGCACAGGAACTCGGCCGCCCCGGAGAGGACGTAGAACATCTCGTCCTCGACGAGGTGCCGGTGCAGCGGCGGCGCGAAGCCCGCCGGGTTGACGAAGTGGGCGACCGTGAGAGCACCCCCGGTCACCGCCCCGGTCGCCTTGAGCGTCACGAGGTTGTCGAGGAACCACAGCGCCTCCCCCTCGTCGGGGCGGAGCAGGTAGGGGGACGCGGCGACGACCGGCTCGGTCATGGCGGGCCACTTTCACTAGATAGTCAGTATGGTGAATAGATCGCTAGTATGACGACGTGGCGAAGGACGTCAAGCCCCCGGCCGACGGCGCGCGGCGGCCCTACAGCTCCGCGGTGCGCGCCGAGTCCGCACGGCGCACCCGCGCGGCCGTCGTCCGGGCCGCGCACGACCTCTTCCTCGAGCACGGGTACGGCGGCGCGTCGCTCGCGGACGTCGCCGTCCGCGCCGGCGTCGCCCGCCCCACCGTCGTCGCCGCGTTCGGGACCAAACCCGCTCTGCTGAAACGGGTCCTCGACGAGGCGCTGGCCGGGGACGACGAGCCGGTGCCGGTCCGCGACCGGCCGTGGTTCGCCCCGGTCTGGGGTGCGGCGACGGCTCCCGACGCCCTGCGTGCCTACGCCGACGTGTGCCTGCTCATCGGGCGTCGCGCCGGGCACGTCGTCGAGGTCGTCCGGCGCGCGACGGACTCCGCGCCCGAGGTCTCCGACCTCTGGGAGGGCTGGCTGCGCGGCCGGCGTGCCGGTGCCGCGATGGTCGTCGAACGGGACGTCGTCCGCGCGGCCCTGCGCCCCGGGCTCACCCCGGCCACCGCCGGCGACGTGCTGTGGACCCTCAACGACCCGGACCTCTTCGTCGGCCTCGTCGAGCACCAGGGCTGGGCCGAGGACACCTTCCGGGACTGGCTCGCCGACACGATGGTCCGGCTGCTTCTCGACGACCGGCAGGACGACCGGCCGGACGACCCGCGGCCGCATGCCGCGCGGCGCACCCGCCCGCGCCGTTAGTCTCCGGACCCGTGCTCATCCTCCTGCCACCATCGGAGTCGAAGAACCCGCCGCCGCGCCGCGGCACCCCCGTCGACCTCGCGAAGCTCTCGTTCCCCGCGCTGACGGCGCTGCGGGCCCAGGTGCTCGACGCCCTTGTCGAGACGAGCGGGCGGGACGACGCGTTCGCCCGTCTCGACGTCGGCCCGTCGCTGGCCGCCGAGGTCGAGCGCAACACCCGGCTGCCCGAGCTGCCCGCGAGGCCCGCGCTCGAGGTCTACAACGGCGTCCTCTACGACGCCCTCGACGCGAAGACCCTCTCCCCCGGCGCCAAGCGGCGTGCGAACACCCGGCTCGTCATCGTCTCGGGCCTGTGGGGCGCCGTCCGCCCGACGGACCGGATCCCCGCCTACCGCTGCAACGTCTGCGCCCGCCTCGTGGGCCTGGGCACCCTGGAGCCCGCCTGGCGCGAGGTGCTCCCCGCCGTCCTCGCCGAGGCCGCCGGCCCCAAGGGCGTCGTCGTCGACTGCCGGTCGTCCAGCTACCTGGCGATGGGCCGCGTCCCCGCGCTCGGCTCCCGCACCGTCGAGGTCCGGGTGCTCCGCGACGAGGCGGGCCGACGCAGCGTCGTGAGCCACATGGCCAAGCACACCCGCGGCGAGGTCGCCCGGCACCTGCTCGAGTCCGGCGCCGACCCGCGGACCGTCGAAGGGCTCGCCGAGGCGCTCGCGGACCGCTGGGACGTCGAGCTGCACCGCCCGCCGAAGCCGGGCCGGCCGTGGACCGTGGACGTCGTCGTCCAGGCCTGAGGGAGGCCGCCCGGGGCCGGGCAATACCGTGACCCCATGACGCCCGAGGAGTTCCGCGTGGCGGGCCACGCGCTCGTCGACTGGATCGCCGACCACCGCACCCGGATCCCCGACCTGCCCGTGCAGGCGACGACGCGGCCGGGCGAGGTCGCGGCCGCGCTCCCCGCTCACGCGCCCGAGACTCCCGAGGTGTTCGAGGCGGTCCTCGCCGACCTCGACCGGGTCGTCGTCCCCGGCATCACCCAGACCCAGCACCCGGCGTTCTTCGGCTGGTTCCCCTCGAACGCCTCGCTCGCGTCCGTCCTCGGGGACTTCGCGTCGTCCGGCGTCGCGGCCCTCGGCATCACGTGGCAGTCCGCGCCCGCGCTCACCGAGGTCGAGGAGGTCGTCACCGACTGGCTGCGGGACCTGACCGGCCTGTCCCCGGCGTGGAAGGGCGCGATCCACGACACCGCCTCGACGGCGTGCCTCGTCGCGCTGCTCGCCGCCCGTGAGCGCGCCAGCGACTACTCCGAGAGCCGCGGCGGCCTGCAGGCGGAGCCGGCGCCGCTCGTCGTCTACACCTCGCCGCACGCGCACTCCTCCGTCGCCAAGGCGGCCCTGCTCGCCGGGTTCGGCAAGGACAACCTGCGCCTCGTCGACGTGGACCCGGCGACCTACGCGATGCGCCCCGAGGCGCTCGCGACGGCGATGGCGGACGACGCCGCGGCGGGCCGCCGTCCGGCCGCCGTCGTCGCCGCCGTCGGGACGACGGGCACCACCGCCACGGACCCGGTCGGCGCGATCGTCGACGCCGCCCGGGTGCACGGCGCCTGGGTGCACGTCGACGCCGCGATGGCAGGCTCGGCGCTCCTGCTGCCGGAGTGCCGGCACCTCGTCGACGGCGTCGAGGGCGCCGACTCGCTCTCGTGGAACCCGCACAAGTGGATGGGCACGATCCTCGACTGCTCGCTGCTCTACGTGCGCGACGTCGAGCACCTCGTGCGGGTCATGTCGACGAACCCGTCGTACCTGCGGTCGGCGGCCGACGGCGAGGTCACCCAGTACAAGGACTGGGGCGTCCCGCTCGGGCGCCGGTTCCGCGCGCTCAAGCTCTGGTTCCACCTGCGCCTGGACGGCGTCGAGGCGATCCGGGCCCGGCTGCGGCGCGACCTCGCGAACGCGCAGTGGCTCGCCGAGCAGGTGCGCGCGGAGCCGGGCTGGCGGGTGCTGGCACCGGTCGACCTGCAGACGGTCTGCCTGCGGCACGAGCCGACGGGGCCGGACGGCGGGCCGCTGACCGCGCAGGCCCTCGACGAGCACACGCTCGCCTGGGCCGCGGCGGTCAACGACTCGGGGGCGGCGTTCGTCACGCCGTCCCTGCTCGACGGCCGGTGGATGGTCCGGGTGTCGATCGGTGCCGAGGCGACCGAGCGGGCCGACGTCGCGGCGCTGTGGGACCTGCTGCGCCGTGCGTCGGCCCCGCCCGGCCGGTGATCCCCGCGCTCAGCTCGTGAGCGTCGGCACCCGGGTGGACGACGGGCCGGCGGTGGCCGGACCGGCCGGCCGGCCGCTGCTGCGCACCCCGACGACGAGGAGCACGACACCGGCCCCGAGACCCACGAGGCCCAGGACGATCAGGCCGAGGGCGACGGCACCGAGGACCGGGGCGGTCGCGGCGACGTCGGCGCGGACGGCGACGCCCGGGCTCCCGTCGGCGTTGAGGACGACGAGCGTCCAGTCACCGGAGGTCGCGTCCCAGGTCAGGGACTGCTCCCCCGGTCCGGTCGCGGAGGCGACCCAGAACGACTGGGCGGCCGGTGCGGCCGGCGTCCCGGTCCCGAGGGTCTCGGTGTACGTCGTCCGCCCGTTCTCGATGCTGCGCACCGTGGCGTACGCGGTGCCGGAGAGGTAGCGGGTGACGTCCGCGGTCGGGGCGATCCCGACGAAGACCTGGTCGGCGGCGTCCTGCGGCGCCACCCGGACCCGGACGGTGCCGAGCACGCGGGACAGCGCCCAGTCGGCGTCGCGCCCCTCGAGCAGCAGGCTGTCGGTCGTCACCGCTGCACCGGACGTCGCGAACGTGGCGTCGCCCGACGTGAGGTAGGCGCCGTCCCGGGCGAACCGGTCGGCACCGCCGAGGGCCGCACCCGTGATGAGGGGCCCGGTGGAGAACAGCGCGAGCAGGCTGCCGACGACGACGAGAGCGACCCGGCCGGCACCCCAGCCGCCGCCGCTGGTCCCGGCGTTCGTCGACCCGGGGGCGACGGAGACGGTGCCGGGCGCTGCCGGCTCCCCGCCGGGACCGGCCGGCGTGCCGGGGTCGGTGCCGCCGAGGTCGAGGCGGAACGGCGGGTACACGTCGGTCATGAGCGCGCTGTACGCGGCGACCCGGAGCACCCAGCGGTCGAGCCCGAGGACGATCTCGAAGAGCGGCTTCGGGTAGGCACCGCGGACGAGCAGGACGACGCCCGCGACGAGCACGAGGATGCCGACGAGACCGCCGCTGCCCCACTGCCAGTCGTCGCCGCGGTCGGACGACGCCGCCCAGGCGCCACCGCCGACGAGGATGCCGACGACGATGTAGTGCGGGATGGCGAGCAGCCACCACTTGACGAGGACGAGGCCGCGCGAGAGCCGCTGCGGGTACTCGACGTCGAACCGGGCCGGGTAGTCGGGGACGTCAGCGAGCGTGAACGGCGGGTACCGGTCGGTGCCGAAGGCGCCGCTGCCGTAGTACGCGACCCGCCAGCCCCAGCGCATGACGCCGACGTTGAAGTCGAAGACCGCCCGCGGGTAGCGGCCGGTGAAGAGGATCGCGAAGAACGCCACGACGGTCATGACGCAGAACGCGACCCAGAGGAACGCGAGACAGATGTAGTGCGGCACGAGCAGGAGCCACTTGACGAGCCACAGCCATCGGGACAGCGGAGCGTCCAGGACCGCGTCCACCTTGGCCGGGTAGGCCTGCACGGAGGACATGGTGAATCACCACTTCTCTTTCGGGGTGGGCCTCCATCCTCGTCGGCCCGGAACGCCGTGGTTCAGGGCGTTTGTCACGGATCTGCCGTGCTCGTGCTGCCGGTCTGGGGCCGGGCCGCTGCACCGTCCTTGACACCGCGTCCTGCCGGTGCGTAGATGCCGCGACGCCGATGTCGTCCCCCATCCCGAGGAGCGCCCCGTGGATCTTCCGTCCGGAGTCACGTCGCACACCGCGCAGACCGCGCGCCTGACCACGCACTGGATCGAGTCCGGGCCGCAGGACGGCGTCCCCGTGGTCCTCGTGCACGGCAACCTCTCGACGGGGCGGTTCTACGAGCACGTGCTCCCGGGCGCCCCGGGGCGGTTCCGGTTCATCGCCCCCGACATGCGCGGCTTCGGGGACAGCGAGAAGGCCGACCTCGACGCGACCCGGGGGCTCCGCGACTGGTCGGACGACGTCAAGGCCCTCGTCGACCACCTCGGCATCACCGCACCGATCCACCTCGCGGGCTGGTCGACCGGCGGCGCGGCGATCTCGCACTACGCCCTGGACCACGGCGGCGTCGCCTCGCTGACGTACATCGACCCGGTGTCCCCGTACGGGTTCGGCGGCGTCCACCGGGACGGCACGCCGTCCTTCCCCGACCACGCCGGCTCCGGCGGCGGCACCGGCAGCCCGGACTTCGTCGCCCGCCTGCGCGACGGCGACCGCGGCACCGACTCGCCGTTCTCGCCGCGCAACGTCATGCGGACGTCCTACTGGGCGAGCACGCACACCGTCGACCCCGAGCGCGAGGACATGCTCGTCGACGAGGTGCTCAAGTCGCTCATCGGCGACGGCGGCTACCCCGGTGACACGACGACGTCCGAGAACTGGCCCGGCGTCGCGCCGGGCACCAAGGGCATCCTCAACGCCCTCTCCCCCAAGTACTGCAACTGGTCCGCGATCGTCGACCTCGACCCGAAGCCGCCGATCCTGTGGACCCACGGCGAGGCCGACATCGTCGTCGCCGACGGCTCCGCCTGGGAGATGGGCACCCTCGGCGCCGCCGGGCACGTGCCCGGCTGGCCCGGGGCCGACGTCATGCCGCCGCAGCTCATGGTCACCCAGCTCCGCGACGTCTTCACCGCCTACGCCGACAAGGGCGGCTCGGTGCGGATGGAGATGCTCGCCGGCTCCGGCCACGGCCCGGTGTTCGACAACGAGGCCGCCTGGACCGAGATGTTCTTCGCGCATCTCGAGGCGGCCGCCGGCTGACCCTCCTCGACCGTCGTCAGCGGATCCCGGTGTCGGCCCTGAGCTCGAGGTCGACCGTGCCGGTGCCGGGAACCATGACGTCCTGCGGCGGCGCGGACATGACGCCCCTACCCGGGTCCGCCACCGGCTGCGCGACGTAGCCGCCGGGCGCCAACGACAGGGCGAACCGGCCGTCGGCGCCCGTGGTCGCCGTCCGGACAGGGGCGCCGGCACCGTCGCCGACGAACCGGACGACGACCCCCGCCGCCGCCGGGGTGTCCGGGCACGGGTTCTCCACCGTCTGGACCGGGCACCTCGGCCCGACGAGGACGACACCGGTGACGTTCGGGGACGCGCTCGCCGAACCCGCCGAGCCGCCCGCCCCGTCCGCGGCGCCGGACGCCGCGCCGCAGCCGGCGACGAGAAGGACGAGGGCGGCCGCGGCCACTCCCGGCCACGCGCCGCGCACGAGGGTCCGCACCGTTCGCATCATGCCTCCTGGACGCCGTCCGAACGGTCGGCGTTGCCCGCCATCGGGCACGGGTCAGAACAGCTCGAGCTGGTCCTCGCAGGCGGCGACCGGGCGGCCTCGCCGCCGTCCGACCGCGGCGGTCGTGAGGTCGACGGTCGCCACCGCCGCCCGGGCGGCCTGCTCGACGGCCTGGCCGACCGCCCGTGCGGTCGCCTCCCGCAGGTCGGCGAGCTCGGCGAGCGTCGGGACCACGCGGACCTCCCACGGCGCGGGCTCCTCCGCGAGCCGCAGCGCCTTGGGCACCGTGTCGTAGCCGTTCGGCGCCCACGGCGGCGGCTCACCGCCGACGAGCGCCCACAGCGAGCGGCCGAGCCGGATCCCGCGCGCCCGCAGCGCCGCGATGAGCCGGGACGGCTCGAGCGGCAGCATGAGCTCGTCGAGGTCGGGCAGCGGCAGGTCGTCGTGCATCGTCATGAGGTGCCGGTTGAGCTCGACGACGTCCCGGGTGTCCGGGTCGGCGAGGGCGGCGGCGCAGGCCGCCCCCACGACGGCCTCCACCTCCGCGGCACGGTCGTCGTCGAGCGCGTGCAGCGCCGCGTCGAGCGACCCGAAGGCGCCGAGCAGCCGGGCGGCGGTCTTCTCCCCGATCCCGGCGACCCCCGGCAGGTTGTCGCTCGGGTCGCCGCGCAGCGCCGCGAGGTCCCGGTAGTGCGCGGGCAGGACGCCGTACGCGGTACGGACCTGCGTCGGGGTGACGAGCGAGCCGGCCTCGACGCCGCCGTCGCCGACCCGGAGCACGGACGTCGTGTCGTCGACGAGGGCGAAGGTGTCCCGGTCGCTCGTCACGAGGACGCTGCGCCAGCCCGCGTCCCGGGCGAGCGCCGCCCCGGAGGCCATGACGTCGTCCCCCTCGTACCCGCGCACGCACGCGAACGGCACCCCGGCCGCTCCGAGCAGGTCGGGCGCGAGGTCGAGCTGCACCTGCAGGTCGTGGTCCTTCTCCGGCCGGTGCGCCTTGTACGCCGCGTGCCGGCCGGCCCGGACCGACTGCTCGTGCGAGTCGAGGGCGACGAGGACGGCGTCCGGCCGCAGCCGGGCCGCAGCCTGCGCGAGCGCGGTGACGAGGCCGCGCAGCGCCCACGTCGGGCGGCCCAGGGCGTCCCGCTCGTCGTCGCCCGCCATGCCGTGGTACGCCCGGTGGAGCAGGCCGTCGCCGTCGAGGACGACGAGCAACGGCGGCTCCGACGGCGCTCGCCCGGGCGACGCGGCGGACGACGAGGCACCCCGCTGCGCCCCCCGTACCGTCTGCGCCGTCACGGGTCCCAGCATCCCCCGAGAGGGGCCCACAGAGGAAGCGGATCGTTCGAACAGGTGTCCAGCGTGTCGCGGCGGCCGGCCGGGCTGGGCAGGGTGATCGCGAAACTCCATCGGCGGCCGGTCCCCGACGTCCTATCGTGATCGCTCCGTCGACGTGTAGCTCAGCAGCAGAGCACCGGGCTGCTACCCGGAGGGCGCAGGGGCAGCACCTGCCACGTCGGCCGCGACGTGTAGCTCAGCAGCAGAGCACCGGGCTGGGACCCGGAGGGCGCAGGGGCAGCACCTGCCACGTCGGCATGACGCACCAGGGGGACGACGGCACGACCGGGGTCGGGGCGAGCAGCGGCTACGCGGCGGCGCAGCTGACCACGGCGTTCGTCACCGCGCTCACCCACGAGGACCCGGCGGTCCGCACCCGGGCCGAGCACCGCGCCCGGCAGTGGGGCAAGGTGCTGTCCGGCATGCTCACGGGGACCTTGCGGATCGGCTCCCGCACGCCCGTCGAGGGTCTGCCGGCCTGGGTGACGCCGACCGTGGTCCGCGGTGGTTTCGCGACCGGTGACCCCGCCGCGGGCGGGCCGCTGGAGCCCGACGAGGTCGCGACGGCCGCGGCCGCCGGCGTGCCGGCGACCCGGCTGGACCTCTTCCGGCACCACCTCGGACCGGCCGGCCTCGCCGACCTCGCGGCGCTGCTCGACGCGGGCACCTACCGCGTGACGGTCCCCGAGGAGGCCGTGCTCCTCACGGTCGCGTGGCTCGTCGACGCGGGCGACGTGGCCGGCGCCCAGACCCTCGTCACGACCGTGGCGCCGTTCGCCGACCGGCTGCGGTTCCTGCCCCGCCCCGCGGCCCGCCCCGCACCCGCACCGGAGGTGGTGTGGCGGGCCACGGCCGGCGAGACCGCGGCCACGCTCCGGGCCCGTCGGCCGAACCCGCGCGTCGAGGCGATGCGCGAGGCGCTCGAGGTCTGGGCCCCGTTCGGCGACGACCTGCTGACCCTGTGGCTCGAGACCGTCGACGGCGGCCGGGTCGCGGCGCTGGTGCCGGACGGCTGGGGCGACCGCGCGGCGGCACTCCTCGACAGGTACCGGGCGCTCGCGGCGGAGCACCGGCTGTGCCGCAAGCACCTGAACCCGAAGGAGAACCTCGCGACCCTGCGCTCCGCGCTCGTCGGTGCGGTCGAGGGGCACCCGCTCACCGCCCGTGACCGCGGCCGGCTGCAGACGGCCGTCGACGGGATGCTCGCCAAGCGCGGGGTCCCGGGGACGGACCGTCATGCCACGCTCCGCGAGGTCCAGGCCGGTGTCGTCGCCCTGCCGACGCACGACGTCCTCGCCCGGGCGGTCGCCGACCGGGTCCGCGAGCACCCGGCCGACACCGGCATCTACGCGCCGGACGCCCTGCTCGCCCCGGTCGACGGGCACCCGGTGCCGGCAGGCGTCGAGCGGACGGTGCGCCGGTCGACCGCCGCCACCGTCGAGCGGCTCGTCGCACTCGGTGTCGTCCCGTCGTCCGAGGTGCTCGCCGGGCTCGTCCCGCAGATCACGGCGGGCGTCCTCGCGGAGAGCTGGACCGACCCCCGGCTGCGCACCCTCGTCGCGGCGGCCTACGGCGCCTTCCGGCACCGCCGCTCACTGCTCCTGCTCGACCTGGCCCGGCAGGTCGGGTTCGGCGAGCTGCCCTGGGTGGCCGCGCTCGCACCGCACCGGACGGCGGGCGGGGCCGCCGACGTCCAACGCCGCACAGCGGTCCGCGTCGCCGGGCTGGCCCTGACGGCCTTCCCGGGGACGATCCTGCCGAACCCGCTCGTCGCCGAGCTCGACACGCTGCTGCGGGCCGCCGGGGTCGACCTGCCGCTCACCGAGGAGCTGGCGGCGGACATCTTCATGGGCGCCTTCTCGGCGAAGTTCAGCCGGGCCGCCAAGCTCGCCGCCGAGGTGCTCGCCGGGACGCCCTACGCGCGCTACTACGGCATCGACACCGACGCCCTGCTGGCTCTGTCCGACGGGGTCAGCGCCGTGCGCGGCCCGCACCGGGGCGGCCTCGCCCTGCTCGCCGCGCAGCGCGCGGGGGTCGACGTCGACGGTCGCGGGTGGTGGTCCGTCGCGACCAACGGCACCGTCGTCGAGCAGGCCCAGGTGCTGACGACCCACAACCTCGCCGCGCTCGTCGCCGGTCTCGGCGTGCGACCGGAGAACGGCTGGGAACCCCTGGCACAGGAGGCTTTCGGCCGGGTCGTCACGCTCGTCGGTCGGCTCCCCGGCGACAAGCGCCCGCTGCCGACGGTCAAGGACGCCGCCTACGCGTGGCGGCAGACGCTGTTCTTCCTGTCCGTCTCCCCCGCAGGTGCCACCGACCGCTTCCTCGAC
This sequence comes from Kineosporia sp. A_224, assembly GCF_002198655.1. Lineage (GTDB taxonomy): Bacteria > Actinomycetota > Actinomycetes > Actinomycetales > Kineosporiaceae > R-H-3. The sequence continues at coordinate 86,917 of NZ_MWLN01000199.1, read as the reverse complement.
CTCGCCGGGTCGCAGGTGGCGGCCCGACCGGACGTCGACCGGCGCCGACTGCTCCCCCTGCTCGCCGGGCTGCGGGGCGCACGGTCGGCACCAGCCCACGACGAGCCGCACCGTCGAGGCGTCCGGGTGACCCGCGCCGCGATCCCGGAGCGGTTCCTCGGCTGGTCCACCGACGGGCACTGGATGCTCCGGACGCCCTGAACGCCGTCCCGGGCGTCCCCTGGTGCCCGGGTCGTCAGGACGCCGCGGCGTCCGGCCTGCCGGCGCGGGCCTGCGCCGCCTCGAGCGCCTTGTGGAGCATGACGAGGATCGCGTCGCGCACCGAGAGGAACTTGCGCGCGTCGAGCTCGACGATCGGCACCTCGGGGTTGATCGCGAGCGCCCACCGGATCGTGTCGACGTCGTGCTCGTGGCCGCCGTCGAACCGGTTGACGCCGACGACGAACGGCAGCCCCATCCGCTCGAAGTAGTCGACCGCGGCGAAGCAGTCGTCGAGCCGGCGGTCGTCGACGAGGACGAGCGCGCCGAGGGCGCCCTTGGCGAGGTCGTTCCACATGAAGCCGAAACGGTCCTGGCCGGGCGTCCCGAAGATGTACAGCTTGAGGCTGTCGTCGATGGTGATCCGGCCGAAGTCCATGGCGACGGTCGTCGTCGTCTTGCCGGGCACGAGGGCGTTGTCGTCGACCCCGATGCCGGCGGACGTCATCCGCGCCTCGGTCGTCAGCGGCGCGATCTCGGACACCGTCGCCACGGTCGTCGTCTTGCCGACGCCGAACCCGCCCGCGACGAGGATCTTCACGGGCACGGGCGGCGTGCGTCGCGGCCCGGTCGCGACCGGGCCGGTCTCAGGAGAGCTGTCGGAGGCCATCGATCACCCTCAGGATCGTGTGGACGTCGTCGGAGAGCCCGACGCCGGGTTCGAACGTCGTGACGTGCCCGGAGCGCGTCAGGTCCCGCAGGAGGACCTGTGCGACCCCGAGCTGGAGACGCAGCCGCGCCGAGACCTCGGCGACGGCGAGCGGTTCGACGCAGAGGTCGACGATGTCGCGGTACTCGAAGGACAGCTCGTCCACCGAGGCCTGGCCGAGCTTCGTCGTGACCACCTGCGCCTCGACGGCGAGGTCGGTCTCCTCCGCCGTCCGGCCGCGGGTGACGACGAACGGCCGCACGGTGGTCGCGGCGTCCTCGTCGGGCGCGGCCGGCGCGGCCGGCGCGGCCGGCGGCTGCACCCGCGCGGTCCGGTCGAGGAACGGCCGGACCGACCAGAGGCCGCCGACGTCGTCCTCGCCCGGGTGGTGCCGGTCGTGGTCGTCGGTCACGCGCCCACCGAGTTCTTCAGCTCCTCGATGAGCCGGGGGCTGAGGATCGCGTTGGTGCGGTTGATGAACAGCGCCATCTCGTAGGCCACGGTGCCGAGCGAGGCGGTGCGCTCGGCGACGACGCCGAGGAGCGCACCGGCCCCCATCGCCATGATGACGACGTACCCGCCGTCCGCGTCGACGATGACCTTGTTGAGCGCCCCGAGACCGTAGCTGAGGCCCGCGCCGGCCGCCAGGCTCACCATGCCCGAGACGATCGCCGCGAGCCGGTCGCTGCTCGCGTGGTCGGCCTCGCCCGCGGCGGCCATGAGCAGGCCGTCCGCCGACACCGCGATGACGTCGACGACACCCGACGTCTCGTCGGCGAACTTGTCGAGGAGCCAGGTGAAGTCCTGCGCGGCCTCGCTGAGGTGGAAGGTCTCGGTCATCGGAGCTCTCCGGTCTCGGGGTCTGGTTCGGTGCTCGTGTCGCTGCCGGTGCTCGTGTCGCTGCCGGTGCTCGTGTCGCTGCCGGTGCTCGCCGCGGTGCCGGCGTCCGCCTCCGCCGTGGCGAGGACGTCGTCCACCCGGGCCATCGCGGACTCCAGGTCGTCGGCCCAGGCGAGCACCTCCTCCGGGCGCTCCGGCGTGGCGGCGACGGGCTGCGGGCCGCGGGGCACCGCGCGGGCCTCGAGGCTCTCCCGCTCGGTCTCCTCGAGCGCCGCGAGGGCCTGGCCCGGGCGCCGCCGGGCGAGGGTCGGGCCGGCTCCGCCGGTCCCGGGCTCCGTCCCTGGCTCCGTCCCGGGATCCGGCCCGGTAGCCGGGTCGGCCGCAGTCACCGGCACGGTGTCCGGCAGTGCCGCGGCCCGGGCCCGGGCCTGCTGGGCGAGCGCGTCGCCCACCCGCAGCGGCTCCGGGGCGGCGGCGTCCCGCTCGGCCTCGCGGCGGCGGGTCCGGACGGTGCGCTCGGGAGGCGCGAGCAGCGCCTGGTTGACGGCCTCGCCGACCCCGTCCAGGGCTGCCCGGACCTCGTCGGCGTCGACGCTGCTCGGGCTGGCGACGGCGGCCGGTGTCGTGTCGAACGCGTCCAGCGCCCGCCCCGGCACGCGGCGGCGGACACCCGCCGGACCGGCCGGACCGGCTGCCGCGGGCGCTGCCGCCGGTGCTGCGGGTGCGGTCCGGCCGGGGACGCCGTACCGCGCGTCCCGCTGCTCCTGCGCAGCCCGTTCGACGCCGGCCTCGAGGTCGTCGACGTCGCTGCGGGCCCGGTCGGCGTCCGGCCCCGTCCTCCGCGCGGCCGGAGCCGGCGGTGCGACGTCGCCCCGGACGAAGTGCGCCCCCGGCACCCGGCGCGGCACCCCGGTGACCTCGGCCGCGCCGCCGGTCGGGCCGCCCGTCACTGCGCCCGTGGACCTCCCGCCGCCGGGGCGGCGTCGGCCGCGGCCACGGGGACCCGCTCGGTCTGCGGCCGCTGCTGCCGGGAGCGCCGGGACTCGACCTGCGCCGGGGGCAGCACCGGCGCGTCGACGAGCAGCGCGGGCGGCAGCGTGACGACCGCGGTGACGCCCTGGTCGGCGGTCGGCTCGAGCCGGACGTCCAGGCCGTGCCGGCGCGCGATCCGGCCGACGACGAACAGGCCGAGGACGTCGGTCGGGGCCAGGTCGAGGCGCTCGCGCTGCTTGAGCCGGGCGTTCTCGACGGCGAACCGGTCGGGCGACATGCCGAGGCCGTGGTCGACGACGGACAGCACGCAGACACCGTCCGCCGACCGCTCCGCGGTGACCTCGACGGTGCTCGATGGCGGCGAGAACAGGACTGCGTTCTCCATGAGCTCGGCGAGCAGGAGGACGAGGTCGGACGCCGCGCCGGGTGCGAGGAACACCGCCGGCAGCCGGCCGATCATGACCCGCTGGTACTCCTCGACGGTACCGAGGGCACCGCGGACGGCGTCCGCGATGGCGACCGGCCGGCTCTCCCCCGAGCTCTCGGTCGACCCGGAGAGCACGACGAGGCTGGAGGCGTTGCGGCGCAACCGGGTCGAGACGTGGTCGAGCCGGTAGAGCATCGCGAGCGTGTCCGGGTCGTCCTCGGTGCGCTCGAGCCGGTCGATGAGCGAGAGCTGGCGGCCGACCAGGTTTGAGGTGCGTCGCCCGACGCCCGCGAACATCGTCGCGACGTTGCGGCGGCTCACGACCTGCCGCTGCAGGAGCAGGGCCGCGCTGGCCTGCACCCGGTTGAACGCCTCGGCGAGCTCGCCGATCTCGTCGTCGGTACCGACCTCGACGGCGGCGAGCCGCGGCGTGACGTCCTGTGCGTCGTCCTCGTCGGCGACCCGCCGGAGCTCGGCCTGCGCGAGGTCGGCGACGCGGCCGGCGGCGCCGGTGAGGCGGCGCAGCGGCCGGGAGACCGAGCGGCCGACGACGACGGTCAGGGCGACGACGAGGAGGAACAGCACGACGACGACGGCCGCGACGACGCTCACCGCGAGGGTGGCCGCGGACGCCGCGTCACTGGCGGTGACGGCGACCTCCTGGGCGACCCGGGTCTGGACGAGCTGGCGGGCCGCGTTCTCCGACCGGACGGCGCCGTACACCTCGACGGCGGCCCGGTCGGCGACCCGGTCGGCGCCGGCCCGCTCGAGCGCGGCCCGCGACGCCGCGAGCCGCGCGGCGCTCGGACCGCCGGTCGCCTGGCCGAACAGCTCGGCGACGGCCCCGGGAGCGAGCCGGGCGAACTGGCTGCCGAGCGCCGTGGCCGAGGCCGAGGCGTCCCGGGCGGCCGCGAGGGCCTCCTGCCGTCGGGCACCGGTCGAGGTCGCCGCGACGAGCACGAGGACGCCGGAGCGGGCCGACGACTCGTCGGCCCTCAGCAGCGTGTCGAGAGCGGTGAGCCGGCCGGCTCCCTCCCCGGTCGCGGCCGTGAGGCCGAGACCGTCGACGACGGAGCCGACGGCCTCGGACGTCGCCGTGACGACCGCGTCCTGCGTCGCCTCCCGGGCCAGGACCCGCCGGCCCAGCTCCCCGACCGGTGCGAGGCCGTCGAGCCGGGCTGCGAGGTCGTCCTGCCCGGCGTCGCGGGCCTCCTGCGCGAGCGCGACCCGGCGGGCCTCGACATCGGCGACGGCGAGCGTGAGCTCACCCGGTGCGGCGTCCGGCACCGAGAGGTACGCGACGGCGAGCAGGCGCACGGACTGCAGGCCCTCGACGAGCACGCCCGCGTCGCGCGCGAGGGTCGCCGTCCGGGCCGTCGCCCCGGCGGAGCGGGCGACGTCGAGACGGCCGGCGAGCAGCGGGACGAGCAGCAGCGCGACCGCGACGAGCGGGACGACGACGAGCAGCGTGAGCTTCTCGCGGACCTGGAGGCGGTTGAGCATCAGACGGCGTCCCGGCTGCTGGACAGCGCGCGTCCGGAGCGCACGAGGCGGCGCCCGGCGAGGAGCTCCTCGGCCTCGAGGACGAGGTCGTCGACGGCTGCGCCGTCGCCGGCGTCGTCCGCCCCCGGGGCGTCGTCCGCCTCCTCGTGGCGGCGGCGCGGGCCGGCGGCGACCCAGGCTGCGGCGAGGACCCCGACCGCGGCGAGCACGGCGAGCAGGACCGCGAGCCGGTACTGCTGCGTGAGGCTGTCGATCCGGGTGCCCAGCAGCGTGTCGATCTCCCCGCTCGCCGAGGCCGCGAGCGAGACCGCCGCGTCCCGGACCTGGACCCGGGCCGCCTGGTCCTGCGCCACCCCGGTCGACCCGAGCTCGACTCCGAGGGCGTCACCGGGCGGCGCGAGGGTGTTCGAGGCGTCCCGGAGCCGGTCGAGCCGGGTGAGCAGCGCCGGCCCGAGGGTGCGGCTGCGGGTTGTGCCGAAGGCGACGCGCAGGCTGCGGTCGAGCGCGGCGGCCTCGTTCGCGAACTCGGAGCGGACCCGCTCGCCGGCACCCGCCGCCGCACGCTGCGCCTCGGTGAGCCCGGGGGCGTCGTGCTCCGCCGCCCCGGAGAGCCGGGCGAGGTCGCTGACCCGGCCGGACAGGGCGATGACCCGGGGCAGCCGGGTGAGCGCGGCGTCGATGACGTAGTAGGTGTCGAGCTCGGGGTCGAGGATGAGGTTCGACGAGTCGCCCACGGCCGCGGTGAGGGCGAGCTCGAGGTCGACGACCTGGCCCCACGCGTCGTAGGCGGCGGTGCCGGTCGGGCCCCGGTCGAGGACGGCGTCGAGCGCGACGCCGAGGTCGTCCCACCGCTTGCCCGTCCCGAGGCTGTCCCCGAGCCGGGCGTCGACGGCCTCGACCGCGGTCCGCGCCTCGGTGAGCCGGCCGGTGTCGACGGGCCGGCCCGCGACCGCGGCGCTCTGGCCGTCGGCGGTGGCCGCGACGAGCCGGACGAGTGCCCGCGCGTACGTCACGCCGTCCCGCTCGTCGCGGGCGAAGGTGAGGTCCGCGGTCTGCCGCTGCGCGAAGAGCGCGAGCGTCACGACGTACGGGACGAGCACCGCGACGGCGGCGAGGCCCGCCGCGACCCGGCGGCGCACCCGCCGGCCCTGCTGGCGGGGCTCAGGGCGAGCGGTCTCAGGACGAGACGTCTCAGGACGAGACATGGACGGGTCCCCCGTTCCGGTCGTTGCCCGCGCCGGCCGGCGCGGTGGAGGTCGTGGTGGTGCTGTCGAGGTCGTACGCGGACTCGCCGTGGACGGCCAGGTCGAGGCCCTTGCGCTCCTGCCCGAGGGGCACGCGGTTGCCGACGAAGCGGTCGATGACCCGGCCGATGCCGTAGGTCACGCCGAAGGAGTACGCCGCGACGACGACGAGCCCGGCCGCCTGGGCCAGCAGCAGGTCGTAGCCGCCGCCGTAGAAGAGGCCGTTCCCGGCGTGCGTGCTCACGCCGTCGGTCGCGAGCAGCCCGACCGCGAGGCTGCCGAGCGCCCCACCGACGAGGTGCACGCCGACGACGTCGAGCGAGTCGTCGAGCCGGAACCAGAGCTTGAGCGAGACCGCGAACGCGCACACCACCCCGGCGAGCAGCCCGATGACCGCCGCGCTCAGCGGCGTCACGTAGCCGGCCGCCGGGGTGATCGCGACGAGGCCCGCGACGGCGCCCGAGGCCGCGCCGAGCGTCGTCGACTTGCCGTACCGCACCCGTTCGACGCCGACCCAGGCCGCGAGCGCCGCGCATGCGGCGACGTGGGTGTTGACGATCGCGGTGACCGCGACGCCGTCCGCGCGCAGCGCCGAGCCGCCGTTGAAGCCGAACCAGCCGAACCAGAGCAGCGAGGCCCCGAGCAGCACGGTCGGCAGGTTGTGCGGGCGCATCGGCTCCCGGAGCCAGCCGGTGCGCCGGCCGAGCACGAGCGCCATCGCCAGCCCGGCGGCACCGGCGTTGACGTGGACGACGAGGCCGCCGGCGAAGTCCCGGACGCCGAGCCGGGCCGCCCAGCCGTCCGGGGAGAAGACCCAGTGCGCGACCGGCACGTAGACGAGCACCGTCCACACGACGACGAAGAGCGTGAAGGACCGGAAGCGCCAGCGGTCGGCGGTCGCGCCGGTGACCAGGGCCGGGGTGATGACGGCGAACATCATCTGGAACGCCGCGAAGAGCAGCGGCGGGATGACGAGGGCGTCGGCCCCGGAGAACCCGGGCACCGGCTCGTCCATGTGCGTCAGCCCGGCGAAGCGCAGGTCGCCGACGAGGCCGTTGCCCTCGCCGAAGGCGAGGGTGTAGCCGACGAGCAGCCACACCAGGCTCACGGCGGCCATCGCCATGAGGCTCTGCATGAGCATGCCGAGGACGTGCTTGGCGCGGACCATCCCGCTGTAGAAGAACGCCACACCGGGGGTCATGAGCATCACCAGCGCGGTGGCGACGATGACCCATGCGGTCGCGCCGGGGTCGACGCTCCCCCCGGCTCCCGTGGTGGCGGCCACGAAGAAGCTCATTGCTCGGACCTCTGCTCGATCCCTGTCACGCCCCGGGCGGGGGGCGTGATCGGGATCAAGTCTCAGAGCCCGATGGGAGCGATCACATCGAAAACAGTGATGTTACCGTCCAGTAACCACCGTTCGCGGCAAGACGATCACGGACCGTGGTCGGGCCGACGACGAAGCGCTGAACGAACGTCCACGCAACGTCACCTGTTCAGAGTCTGTTCAGATTCCAGTCGGGCAGTTCGCGGGCCGTCGGGGCGCTCTCACAGCGCGCCGAGGGCCTGGTCGAGGTCCGCGACGAGGTCCGCGACGTCCTCGAGCCCGACCGAGACCCGCACCGTCGAGTCGGTGATCCCGGCGGCCGCGCGGGCCTCGCGGGTCATCCGCCGGTGGGTCGTCGTCGCGGGGTGGGTGACGAGCGACTTCGCGTCGCCGAGGTTGTTCGAGATGTCGACGATCCGCAGGCCGTCGAGGACGGCGAACGCGGCCTCCTTGGCGGCGTCCTCCCCCGTTCCGGCCGGGTCGACGTCGAACGTCACGACGGTGCCGCCCGCGCGCATCTGCCGCTTCGCGAGGTCGTGCTGCGGGTGCGACGGCAGGAAGGGGTACCGCACGGACCGCACCCGCGGGTGCGCGTCGAGGTGCTCGGCGACGGTCAGGGCCGACGAGCACTGCCGGTCGACGCGCAGGCCCATCGTCTCCAGGCCCTTGAGCAGCACCCACGCGGTGAACGGCGACATCGACGGGCCGGTGTGCCGCATGAGCGTCTCGACGCCGCCCCGGATGTACTCCCGGTCGCCGAGGATCGCCCCGCCGAGCACCCGCCCCTGGCCGTCGATGTGCTTGGTCGCCGAGTAGACGACGACGTCCGCCCCGAGGTCGAGCGGCTTCTGCAGCAGCGGCGTCGCGAAGACGTTGTCCACCACGACTTTCGCCCCCGCGGCGTGGGCGAGCTCACAGACGGCGGCGACGTCGACGAGGTCCTGCATCGGGTTGCTCGGGGACTCGAAGAAGACCGCCTGCGCGGGCGCGGACAGCGCCTGCGCCCACTGGTCGAGGTCGTGCCCGTCGACGAAGTCGCAGGTGATCCCCCACCGCGGGAGCAGCTCGTCGAGGATGACGAAGCAGGAGCCGAACAGGGCCCGCGCCGCGACGACCCGGTCGCCGGCCTTGAGGAACGCGATGAGCGAGTTGAAGACCGCGGCCATGCCGGTCGCCGTCGCGAAGCAGTCGTCCGCACCCTCGAGCAGCCGCAGCCGCTCCTCGAACACGGAGATCGTCGGGTTGCCGTAACGCGAGTACATGTAGTGGTCGACGTCGCCGGCGAAGGCGCCCTCGGCCTGGGCCGCGTCGGCGTAGACGTACCCCTGGGTGAGGAAGACCGCCTCGGAGACCTCGTCGAAGCTCGACCGGGCGACCCCGCCGCGGACGGCGAGGGTGTCCGGCCGCCAGCGCGCGAGCTCGGCGGCGGTCGGGCCCTGCCGGGGGCCGTCGGTGCCGAGCCGCCCGCCCTCGCGTGCGCTCACCCCTGCCGCCAGGGCAGGCCCGCGGCCTTCCAGCCTGCCGACGTCCCGCGGTGCCCGGCGGCGTCCGTCGGGCCCTCGAACCCGTCGGTGATGTTGTAGGCGTTGGCCCAGCCGGCCGCGGTCGCGGCCTCGGCCGCCGCGACCGAGCGCACGCCGGAGCGGCAGAGGAACAGCACGTGTGTGTCCTGGCCGACGCCCTCCGCCTCGAGCTGCTCGAGGAACGCCGGGTTCCGCGCGCCGTCCGGGAACGAGACCCACTCGATCCGGACGAGCTCGCGCCCGATGCCCGACAGGTCGGGGACCCCCACGTACGACCACTCGGCCGCGGTCCGGACGTCGACGAGGACGGCGTCGCCGTCCGCGACGCGACGGTAGGCGTCGGTGGGGCTCAGGTCGCCCGCGTAGGGCATGGCTCGGTCCTCCGGGCAGCGCTGGGGGGTGTCAGGACGAGCCTCTCACGGCAGCCCGGGCAGGGCGCCGCGCGCCCCGAGCGCGACCCACAGGTCGGCGCGGACGGCGGCGTCGTCGAGGTCGGCGCCGAGCAGCTTGCCGGCGCGGCGCAGCCGCTCGCGCAGGGTGTGCCGGTGGACGCCGAGCGCCTCGGCCGCCGTCCCGGTCTCGCCGTTGCGGACGAGCCAGGTGCCGAGCGCCTCGACGAGCAGCGCCTCCTCGGCGGGCCCGGCCTCGCGCAGCGGGCGCAGCAGGGCGTCGGCGAAGGCGAGGGCCGCGGCGGGGTCGACGAGGTCGCGCAGCGACAGCGTCGCCTCCTCGGCGCGCAGCACCCCGCCCCGTGACCGCGCGGCCAGCGAGGCCGCCTGCCGGGCGGCGTCCGCGACGGCCTCGACCGGCGTCGGCCGGCTCGCACCGCCACGCAGCCCGGCGACGGCCGCCAGTGCGACGAGCACCTCGTCGACGTCGTGCTCGGCGGTCACGAGCAGCGTGCCGCGCGGACCCGTCGCGCCGCCCGGCGTCGGCAGCGCGACGACCCGGTCCTCGTCGTCGAGGGCGTCGAGGAGGGCGGCACTGTCGGCCGGCTCGGTGACGTGGACGGCGACGACCCGGCCGGTGCCGGCGAGCGGCCCGAGCAGCACCGCGGGCGGCGGCGGCGCCGGGCGGCCGACCCGGTCGGCGAGGAGCGCGGCCCGGGCCCAGCGCAGCGCCGGCCGGGTGCCCCGGGCCCGCTCCCGGTCGAGGGTGAGCAGGGACGCCGCGAACGCGACGAGGCTGTGGTCCGGCTCCGCGCCGGGCGGTGTCGCCACGGCGAGGTAGCCGTGGGCACGGTCGCCGAGGCCGAGCGGGAGGACGACGGTGCGCCCGGTCTCGTCGGACGTCGCGGCGCTCGCGTGGCCGCCGCGGCCGCGGAGCTGGCGGGCCAGGCCGGCCGCGGCGTCCGGCCGCTCGGGCCGGCCGGCGGCGAGGACGACGTCCCCGCGGGCGTCGAGGACGGCCACCCAGCCGTCGAGCCTGCTCGCGAGCCGGCGCACGGCGGACAGCGGCTCGGCGCCCCCGGCGAGCACGGACGTGAGGGTCCGCATCGACTCGACCCGGCGCCGTCCGCGCTCGGTCTGCTCGGCCGCGAGCAGGTCGGCGAGCGCCTTGCCGACGGCGATGAACGGCGTCGGCCGGTCGACCTCGAGCAGCGGCAGGCCCGCGGCGTCCGCGGCGAGGACGAGCCCGGGCGGCATCTCCTCGTGGAAGACCCCCATGCCCAGCCCGACCGCGGCGACGTCGCGGGCGACGAGTCGGTCGACGTACTCGCGCGCGTGCTGGTTGCCGAAGCGCACCGTGACGCCGGTGAGGAGGACGAGCTCGCCGCCCTCGAGGTACGGCGTCGGGTCGGGGAGCTCGGAGACGGCGACCCAGGTGACCGCCCGGTCGAGGGCGGCGTCGGAGCCGGCCCCGGCGACGACGCGCAGTCCGAGTCCCGGGGCGGCGAGCAGCCGGCGCAGCGTCGTCATGCCCCCATGGTGCCCGCTCGGTGTACGCCCGGGCGAGCCGCCACCTGGTGTTTCGCCGCCCGGGAGAGCGGCGACGGCGCCCCGCGACCTCTAGCGTGGAGGGACCACCCACGACGACGCTGGAGCAGCGATGACCGACACCCTGCACCCCAACCTCGAGACCCTCGGCAGCGCCGGTGGCGTCGAGCAGCGCAGGGTCCTCGTGACCGACCTGCCGGGCCCGCTCTCCCGGGCGCTGCACGCGCGCAAGACCGCGGCCGTCGCCGCCGGCATCGGCACCACCCTGCCGGTCTACGTGACGAAGGCCGGCGGCGGCATCCTCGTCGACGTCGACGGCAACCAGCTCATCGACTTCGGCTCGGGCATCGCCGTCGTCAACGTCGGCAACGCCGCGCCCGAGGTCGTCTCCCGGGTGCAGCAGCAGGTCGCAGAGTTCACCCACACCTGCTTCATGGTCACGCCCTACGAGGGCTACGTCGCGGTGTGCGAGGCGCTGAACCGGCTCACCCCCGGCGACCACGACAAGCGCTCGGCGCTGTTCAACTCCGGCGCCGAGGCCGTCGAGAACGCCGTGAAGATCGCCCGCCGCTACACCGGCCGCGACGCGGTCGTCGTCTTCGACCACGCCTACCACGGCCGCACGAACCTCACGATGGCCATGACGGCGAAGAACATGCCGTACAAGGACGGCTTCGGCCCGTTCGCCGGCGAGGTCTACCGCGCGCCGATGTCCTACCCGTTCCACGAGCCGGCCTCGATCAAGGGCACCGAGGCCGCGATGCGCGCCATCTCGGTCATCGAGAAGCAGGTCGGCGCCGACCGCGTCGCGTGCGTCGTCATCGAGCCGATCCAGGGCGAGGGCGGCTTCGTCGTCCCGGCCGAGGGCTTCCTCCCGGCGATCGCCGAGTGGTGCACGGCCAACGGTGTCGTGTTCATCGCCGACGAGATCCAGACCGGCTTCGCCCGCACCGGCGACATGTTCGCGGTGAACCAGGAGGGTGTCGTCCCGGACCTCATGACGACCGCCAAGGGCATCGCCGGCGGCCTCCCGCTCGCCGCCGTCACCGGCCGCGCCGAGATCATGGACTCCGTTCACGGCGGCGGCCTCGGCGGCACCTACGGCGGCAACCCGGTCGCGTGCGCGGCGGCGCTGGGCGCCATCGCGACGATCGAGCAGCACGACCTCGTGGCCCGGGCCCGGCTCATCGAGAACATCATGGTCGGCCGCCTCACCGAGCTGCAGGCGCGGTTCCCGCAGATCGGCGAGGTCCGCGGCCGCGGCGCGATGATCGCCGTCGAGATCGTCAAGCCCGGCACCACCGACCCGGACGCCGCGGAGACCTCGCGCGTCAGCGCCGCGTGCCACCAGGCCGGCCTCGTCACGCTGACCTGCGGCACCTACGGCAACGTCCTGCGCTTCCTGCCGCCGCTCGTCATCGGCGAGGACCTCCTCCGCGAGGGCCTCGACATCCTCGAGGCCGCGTTCGCGGGCTGACCCGCCCGGTCCTCTCCGATCCGCCGTCCGGGGCGGCGTCCCCGTGCTGCGGGGCCGCCGTCCTCGGTCGTTCGCGTCAGGCCGTCCACAGGTGCGCGCTGAACGACAGCGCGACGAGGGCGAGCCACGGGACGCCGAGGAGCGCGAGCGCGGGGACGAGCCGGGGCCGCGTCCGCGCGGCACCGGCGAGCAGCAGGAACGCCGGGAACCACAGGACCGCGTACCGCGGTGTCGAGATGAGCGTCGTCGAGCAGACAAGCACCGCGACGCTCGGGAGCATGTAGGCCGCCTCGGCCCACCGCCGCAGGCGGAGCAGGACGACGACGACCACGATCCCGAGGACGGCGAGGAGCAGGTCGGCGAACCGGCTCACCACGATGTTCGGCGCCCGGGCGGCGAGCAGGCTGCTGACCCCCTCGCCGAGCCCGGTCCAGGGCGGGGCGACGTGCCGGTCCCAGCCGAGCCGCTGCGCCTCCTGCCAGGCGTTCGGCGAGCCGGTGCGCCACCACAGGTACAGCGTCCAGGCCAGGTACGTCAGGGCCGGCAGCCCGAGCGGCAGCGCCTGCCGCAGCGTCGCGAGCGGGCCCGCGCGACCGTCCGCGGCCGGCCCCCGAGCGCGCCGGAACGGCCACGCCCCGTCCTGGCGCAGTTGCACGAGGAGCATGACGGCCAGGCCGAGCGCGAGGAACAGCCCGTTGATCCGGACGGCGGTCGACAGTGCCGCGAGCGCGCCCGCGAGCCACCAGTGCCGGCGCAGGCCCGCGAGCCAGGCGGCCAGCGCGAGCGCGAGGAACAGCGCCTCGCTGTAGACCGCGGTGAGGAAGAACCCGTACGGCATGACGGCCAGCAGCAGCACGGCCGCGCGCCCGGCGCCCGCGCCGGCGACCCGCTCCGCGAGGTGCCACAGCCCGACGGCGGCGGCCGCGCTCGCGACGACGGAGACGACGAACCCGGCGAGCGCCAGGTCACCGCCGAGGAGCGGCGCGACAGCGGCGATCGAGAGCGGGTACCCGGGCAGGAACGCCTGGTCGCAGCAGGGCAGGCCCGGCGGCAGGTAGCCGAGGTCGGCGATCCGCAGGAAGTGGAACGAGTCCCACCACGTGAAGCGCTCGAGCACCCAGGCCGTCGACCCGGTGAGCGGGGTGCCGCCGACCCGGCCGCGGGCGGCGTCCGAGAGCCCGAGCAGCCACGTCGCGAGGAGCGAGAACGCGACGAGCGCCGCCCGGCTCGCGAGCCAGAGCATGAGCGCCTCGCGGGTCCCGGCGCCGTTGCGGCGCAAGGAGTCGCGCAGGGAGTCGCGCAGCGAGTCGCGCAGGGTGCCGGGGGCGAGCCCGTCGGGACGTCGTCGCATCGGCTCAGGCCCCGGCGAGGTGCGCCGTCGCGTTGACGGCGGCGACCTCGACGCCGCCGTCCCGCCAGTACCGCACGACGGTGAGCGCCGCGGGCGTGACCCGGGTGCGCCACATGCCCTCGTCGCCGCAGCCGAGCGCCTCGTGGACGACGGCACGCACGCAGGTCGCGTGGGTCACGACGAGCACGCACTCCCCCGGGTGCCCCGCAACGAGCCGCTGCCGTGCGCCACGGACCCGCGCCATGACGTCGGTCAGCGCGTCCCCGCCGTGCGGCGCGACGGTCATCGAGCCCTGCCAGGCGGCGAGGTCCTGCGGGAAGCGGTCCACGATCTCGCCGTAGGTGAGGTTCTCCCAGCTGCCGAACGACGCCTCGACCCAGCCGTCGTCGAGCGTCACCTCGTCCGCGCGCAGGCCGAGCGCGGCGGCGGCGACCTGCGCCGTCTGCCGGGTGCGGCGCATCGGCGAGGCGACGACCGCCGTCGGGCGCGGCACGTCGGGCAGGACGGAGCCCGGTCCGCCGAACGCGGCGACGACCGCACCGAGGCGCGCGGCGTCCTGCTCGCCCGTCGCGGAGAGCGCCGGGTCCTCGCCGTCGCGACCGGCGAACCGGCCGGCCTCGGTGTTCGGGGTCCGGCCGTGCCGGGCGACGAGGAGCGTCGTCGGGGCCCCCGGGTCGCCGTCGCGGCGCGGGGCCCGGACCGAGCCGTAGGACGTCGTCGGCGCGGCGGCGCCGTCGCTCACAGCCCGGAGTCGCCCGTGCGGACGAGGATGCGCCGGCACTCCTCGCAGCGCAGCACCTCGGTGTCCGGCGCCGTCCGGAACCGGCCGATCTCGGAGTTGTTCAGCTCGAGCCGGCAGCCCTCGCAGCGGCGCTGGTGCAGCTTGGCCGCACCGGCCCCGCCGACCTGCTCGCGGATCTTCTCGTAGAGCGCGAGAAGGTCCGCCGGCACCCCGGCGGCGGCGTTGACCCGGTCCGCCGACTCACGCTGGGCCTCCGCGTCCAACTCGGCGAACGCGGCGTCCCGGGCGGCGGTGAAGCCGGCGAGCTCAGTGGTGAGGCGCTCCTGCTCGGCCTCGACCTCGGCGATCCGGACCTGCGCGGCCTCGAGCCGCTCCATGACCTCGAGCTCGACGTCCTCGAGCACGGACTGGCGCTCGGCGAGCGAGGCGATCTCGTGCTGGAGGGCGGTGAGGTCCTTCGAGGTCCCCTGGCCGCTGTCGAGGCGGGCCTGGTCGCGGGCGGCGCGCTGACGCACCTGCTCGACGTCCGCCTCCGCCTTCTTCAGCTCGCGCTCGATGTCGGAGGCGACGGTGCGGGCCGCGACGAGGTCGTCGGCGACGAGCTTGAGGCGGCCGTCGACCCGCTCGATCTCGGCGAGCTCGGGCAGGGTCCGACGGCGGTGCGCGATCTGCGCCAGGCGCGTGTCGTGCGCCTGGACGTCGAGGAGCCGCCACTGGTCCTGGGGCGCCGCGGTCACCACGGTCGTACCTCCGTCACGTTCGCCTTCCGGTGCCTCGCACGCCCCGGAGAGCGCCGTGCACCGGCACGCCGCACCCTACGCGACCCGGCCCTGCCCGCGACGCGGCCTCAGCGGGCGGCGGGGTGCGCGGCCGGCTGTGCGGCGGGACTCAGCACGGGCAGGCCGGCGGGGTCGCCGTCCGCCGCGGGACGCGGCCGGACGACGTGGCGGCGCACGGGGACGGCGCCGCGCAGCACCCAGCCGCGCGTCCCGGCGAGGACGGCGTTCGTCGGGGTGGCCGGACCGGACCACTGCGAGGGGGCGGGCCGTAGGTCGGCGGCAGCGGGCCCGAAGGCCCGGGCCGCCGGCCCGCGGTCGTCAGCGGACGACGCTGCCGGGACTCGGCACACGGAAGCTCCAGGGGTCGGTGGAACGCTGGGAGACGTGGACCTCGACGGGGGTCCCGGCCGCCTCGAGGACGCCCTCGAGCCGGTTCGCGACACCCGCGAGCCAGGGCCACTCGCTGGCCCAGTGCGCGACGTCCACGAGGAACGGGCCGAACTCGTCGGCCTCCTCGCGCAGCTCGCTCACGGGGTGGTGGCGCAGGTCGGAGGTGACGAAGACGTCGGCGCCCGCGGCCCGCGCGGCGTCGAGGAGGTCGTCGCCGGAGCCGCCGCAGACGGCGACCCGGGAGACCTCGGCCGACGGGTCGCCGGCGATCCGGACGCCCTGCACCGCCGCCGGCAACGCCTCGGCGACGAGCATCGCGAACTCGCGCAGCGTCGTCGGCGACGCGAGGCTGCCGACCCGGCCGATGCCGCGCGGGCTCGACCACGCGGCGAGCTCGTAGACGTCCACCGCGGGCTGCTCGTACGGGTGGACGGCGCGCAGGGCGGCGATGACCTGGCCGCGCAGGGCCCGCGAGGACACCATCTCGACGCGCTGCTCGACGACGTCGGTCCGCTCCCCGGCCCGGCCGACGACCGGGGAGGCGAGCGCACCCGGCACGAAGGTGCCGGTACCGGCCGCCGTGAAGGCGCACCGCGAGTACTCGCCGACGTGCCCGGCGCCCGCCTTCGACATCGCGTCGACGACGGCCTCGACGGCCTCGACCGGCACGAACGTCACGATCTTGTCGACCGGGTTGCCCGGGTCGGCCGACAGCGGCTCGAGGTCGGTCAGGCCGAGCACCCGGGCCAGCGCGTCCGAGACGCCGGGGGCCGCGGCGTCCGCGTTGGTGTGCGCGGTGTACAGACCGCACCCGCCGCGGATGAGCCGGTGGACGATCCGCCCCTTGGCGGTCGTCGACGGCACCCCGTGGACCCCCTTGAGGAGCAGGGGGTGGTGGGTGATGACGAGGTCCGCGTGCCAGGCGAGCGCCTCGTCGACGACGGTCTGCACCGGGTCGACGGCGAGGAGCACCCGGCGGACGGGGGCCGACGGGTCGCCGCAGACGAGTCCGACGGCGTCCCAGTCGCGCGCCCACGACGGGTCGTACATCCGGTCGAGGACGTCGACGACCTGGGCCAGAGTCGCAGGCTGTAGTTCGTTGGTCACGCGCCGCACCCTACCCACGCCGGACCCCAACCGGAGGCTTTTTGCCCACACGCTGCAACCAAGCCGTTACGAATTGGAGTCAAGATCGCGTGGCGAGTGACCGAACGTCACCGTCTTGCCCCGATTGTGGTCATTTTGTGATCACCCCCGCGGAGGTGACCGGCGGTGGGCCCGGCCGGGTTCGAACCGACGACGTCCGCGGTGTAAGCGCGGTGCTCTACCAGCTGAGCTACAGGCCCTGCTCGGGCGGGGACCTGGTCCGGGACCAGGCCCCCGCCCGGTGGAACGTGGTGGATCCGTGGAGAAGGAAGGCTAGACGAGATGCTCAGGCCTTGAGGGCCGCGAGCGCCTCCTGGTAGGCCGACAGCGGCCGGGCCTCGCCGGGGCCGTTGACGACCTGCCAGCGCAGCGTGCCCTCGGTGTCGACGAGGAACGAGCCCCGGATCGAGAACCCGATCTGGTCGTTGAAGACGCCGTACTGCTGGGCGACGGCGCCGTGCGGCCAGAAGTCCGACAGCAGCGGGAAGTCGTACTTCTCCGCCTCCGCGAACGCCTTGAGGCTCCACTTGGGGTCGCACGAGACGCCGATGACCTGGACGTCCTCGTCGGCGAAGACCGAGATGTTGTCGCGGATCTCGCACAGCTCACCGGTGCAGATGCCGGAGAACGCGAAGGGGTAGAAGACGAGGACGACGTTCGACTCGCCGCGGAAGTCCGAGAGCCTGACGGTCTCGCCGTTCTGGTCCGGCAGCGCGAAGTCCGGCGCCGGGGTTCCGACCTCGAGGGCCATACCTGACCTTCCTGTGGACGCGGACGGACGCCGCGCGGCGGCGTCCGGTGACGGGTGCGTGCACGGGCGGGTGCCCGGACACGGCAGGATGCCAGTGTGTCAGGCACACGCCCCCCGCTGCTTCCCGACGTCGGCGACCGCGGCCTCGCGACGGCCGACCCGGACGACGTCGCCGACCTGCTCGGGAGAGCCTGGTCCGCCGCCGCCGAGGTCGCCGAGCAGCTCCCGCTCGACCTGCCGTCCCGGCTCACCGGCCGCACGGTCCGGGAGGTGCTCGTCCCGCTGGGGTCGTGGGAGGAGCACCGGCGGTTCGTCTCGCTCGTCGCCGACGTCCGGGCCGACCGGGTCCACGAGGTGGACGACGCGGACGGCCGGTCCGCGCTCGTCGTCGCCGCGCACCACGACGCCGACAACACCGAGGTGGCCGCGGCGCTCCGCCGTGCCGGCGACGTCGTCTCGGGCTTCCTGCGCTCCGGCGACGCCGTGACGCTCGGCCGCGAGGCGACCGAGTCCGCCGTCGGGCCGCTCCCGCTGACGTGCGTGCTCGCGGCCGCGACGTACGACCTCGCGGTGGGCGTCCTCGACGTCGCGCCGCCGGGCGACGTGCCGCCGCCGCTCACCGACGCCGCGATCGGCGCCCTCGTCGACGTGACCGCGGGCCTCGCCGCCCGACAGGGCCTCGAGGTCACCTTCCTCGTGCGGACCCCGGACACCGCGTGGGCGACGGCCACGGACGCCGAGGGCAGCTGGACGACGGTCCGGCTCGGGGGCAGCGGCCTCGCCGACACCGGGTGGCCGACCGTCGAGGGCACGGCGGCCGACGTCCTCGACGCCGCGAGCGGGCGCCGGCAACCGGTCCCGATGCTGCTCAACCGCCGGCTGCGGCTGCGCGACGTGCCCGGCCTGCTCGCGGTCGTGCCCGCGCTCGACGCCGTCCAGTCGCTGCCGGGCGGGGGCGCGCTCCAGGCGGCGGCCCGCGCCGTCGCCCGGACCGGCCAGGCCTTCTCCCGGTTCGGGGTGCTCTCCGGGCGCTGAGCCGCGAGGGCGCCGGCCGGCTCAGTTCGTGACGTCCGCCGCCGCGAGGTGGTCGCCGCGGTTGACCCAGTCGACCGACACCGCGCCGCCCTCGAGCCGGACGGCGACGTGCGCGGTGTTGTCGACCCGGAACCGCTGCCACGGCGGGCTCTCCAGGCCGATGAGCACGGCGATGAGGAACTGGCTGAAGTACTGGTGGGTCACGAGGGTGACGACGTCGTCCGGGCCGTGCGCGGCCCGCAGGTCGGCCAGCAGCGTGCGCGCCCGGGGCAGCGCCAGCGCGTCGTCCGCCTCGAACCCGCCCGCCCACGACGCGACCGGGTCGACCCCCGGCCCGGGCACGGCCGGCGGGCAGACCGCCTGCAGCGCCGCGAGGGTCGCCCCCTCGCGGGGCTGCCGGGTGCGCGTCGCGGGGTCGTAGTGGTGGATGCCGCCGACCTCGTAGAGGTCCGGCCGCAGGACGACGGGCAGCCCGACCGCCTCGGCGAGCGGGCGGGCGGTCTGCGCGGCCCGGGTCGTCAGGCTCGAGTAGAGGTGCGTCGGCCGGAACGGGGCCCGGCCGAGCCGCAGTGCCCCGCCGAGCGCCTCGGCCTGCCGCAGCCCGAGGGCGGTGAGCGGCGGGTCCGGCACCCGCCCCGGGTACGCCCAGCCGGAGTGCTCGTCCCGCTCCGCGGCCTTCCCCGCGGCGGTGTCGGCCGCCCCGTCGGCGGACGCCGCGTAGGCGGCGTTGTTGGACGACTGGCCGTGTCGGACGAAGATCAGGCGCACCGTGGCAGTCAAGCACGGTGCCCCGACAGCCCCGCGGGCGCCGTCCTGCCGCGGGTGCGACGATGCCCGGGCCGCCCGCCGACGTGAGGAGCCGACCGTGCCGACACCCTTCCCCGTGGGCCGCCGCATCGACGACGCCGACGCGCTGCGGGCCGCGCAGGCCCCGCTCAAGGAGCGCTACCGCGAGCACCCGGACGCCGCCCTGGGCGCACTGTCGGCCCGGGCGACCTTCGCGGACCCGGGCGTCACGTGCACCGTCGACACCTTCGCCGGGCCGGTCCGCGCCGGCCTCCACGAGACGACCGGGGGCGACGGCTCCGACGCCTGCTCGGGCGACATGCTCCTGCAGGCCCTGCTCGCATGCGCCGGTGTCACCCTGCGCAGCGTGGCGACGGCGATGAGCCTCGACGTCCGGTCCGCGACCCTCACGGCGTCCGCGGCCTTCGATGCCCGCGGCACCCTCGGCGTCGACCGCGCGGTGCCGGTGGGCGTCCGGGACGTCGCCGTCGTCGCCGAGCTCGACACCGACGCGGACGACGCCGCCCTGGAGCGGCTCGCGAAGGTCGCCGAGCGCTACTGCGTCGTCGGGCAGAGCCTGCGCGAGCCGATGACGCTCACCGTCCGGCGCGCCGCGCCGTAGCCCGGGCCGCGACCGCCTCGATCATGAGGTCGACGGCGAGCGCGAAGTTGCGCGGGTCGTCCAGGCGCGGGAAGTGCTCGGCGGTCGCCGCCGCGTGCGGGAACCGCTCGGGCGGCAGCCGCCGGTAGTCGACGTCCCAGGTGAGCAGCTCTGCCTCGCGGGTCGACGGTGCGAGCGCGGCGAGGGCGGCGTCCATCCCGGCGTAGGCGAGCACGAAGTCGGCGAAGACGCGGTAGCAGGCGGCGGCCTCGTCGTCCGGCAGCCCGGCCCGGCGCATGCACGACACGATGTACTCGACGGTGACGAACTCGTGCTCGCGGGCCGCCGTCCGGGCCGGCAGCAGCTGGGCGACGGCCGGGTGCGCGAGGAAGGCCCGGTGGATCGCCGCCGCGATCCGGCGCAGGTCGGCCTGCCAGTCGTCGGTCTGCGGCAGCCCGTCGAGCTGCGCCTCGGCGTTGATCCGGTCGACGAGCGCGCGGACGAGCTCGTCCTTGTCGCGGAAGTGCCGGTAGATGGCGGTCGGGTGCGACCCCAGCTCACGGCCGAGCGCCTCGAACGTCAGCGCGCCGATACCGTCCCGGTCGGTGACCCGGACGGCGGCCTCGACGATCGCGTCCGGGTTGAGGCTGTTGCGCGGCCGGCGCGTGCGAGCACCCGTCGCGGCGCCCGGCTCCGTCTTCGCCATGCGTCCCCCCTCGTCTCCGATCTCCATAGTCTGAACCATTGACTATGTCCGTGACCAGCCTCACACTCTCGATCACAGCTCCTCCAGCGTTCCATCCCACCGTTCACGCCCGGAGGCCTCCCGTGACGACGCACTCCCCCTCCCCGCACGACCTCGAGCCGCAGGCCGAGGCCGTCCAGCCGATCGGGCTCGAGTCCCGGTCCATCGACTACGTCCCCAGCTCCGAGCGGCACGGCAAGGTGTCGCACCTGGGCCCGCTGTGGTTCGTGAGCAACATCAACCTCACCGCGATGGCCACCGGGGTCACCGCCCTGAGCATCGGCGCCGGGCTGATGTGGACCGTCGTGGCGACGGTCATCGGCTCGCTCTTCGGCACGTTCTTCATGGCGTTCCACTCGGCGCAGGGCCCGCAGCTCGGGCTCCCGCAGCTCGTCCAGTCCCGGCCGCAGTTCGGCTACGTCGGCGCCGCCGTCACCG
Organism: Kineosporia sp. A_224; assembly: GCF_002198655.1. GTDB lineage: Bacteria > Actinomycetota > Actinomycetes > Actinomycetales > Kineosporiaceae > R-H-3. Next base: position 65,975 of record NZ_MWLN01000199.1, on the reverse strand, counting down.
TGTGGATCTTCGCACTCGTCAACTACGTCGCCTACAACACGAGCGACGCGCTCCTGTCCGGTGCGGCGTTCAACTCGCTCGTCAAGGTCCCGACCGAGCTCGGCTACTTCATCGCCGCCGGCATCGCCGCCCTCATCGCCCTCTACGGCTACCACTGGATCCACCGGGTCAACCGCTGGCTCAACTGGCCACTCATGGCGATCATGGTGGTGCTGTCCGTCGCGGCGTTCAGCGACTCCAACCTTGCCGCGGGCGCGTTCTCGTTCGGCGAGTTCAAGCTCGCGCCGTTCATGACCGTCTTCGTCATCGTCGCCGGCTTCCAGCTCGGCTGGGCGCCGTACGTCTCGGACTACTCCCGCTACCTGCCGGCGAACGTGGGCGTCCGGTCGACGTTCTGGTGGACCTACCTCGCGAGCGGCCTGTCGGGCATCTGGGTCTTCGTGCTCGGCGCCGTCATGTCCGCCGCGTCCCCGGACGAGTCCGACCCCGTGCTCGCGTTCCGGGGCGCCGGCGACCGGCTGTTCAACGGGTTCGGCTTCGTCGCTGTCCTCGGCCTGCTGCTCGGGCTGCTGTCCGTCATGGCGATCAACCAGTACGGCGGCATGATGTCGATGATCTCGATCCGGGACTCGTTCGTGCCGGTCAAGCCGACGGTCCGGGTGCGCGCGATCGGCATCGCCGTCATGTTCGTCATGGTGTGGGGCATCGCCCAGTTCGTGGGCATCGAGCGCTTCAACACCTTCTACGGCAACGTCCTCATCTTCCTCGCGTACCTCTTCACGCCGTGGACGGCGATCAACCTCGTCGACTACTTCTTCGTGCGCAAGGGCAACTACGTCATCGCCGAGATCTTCAAGGCCGACGGCATCTACGGCCGGTGGGGCTGGCGCGGCAACGTCGCCTACCTCGTGACGCTGATCATCATGGCACCGTTCATGGTGACGGCGCCGTACACGGGCTTCGCCGCGACGGCGCTCGGCGCGGTCGACTACTCGATCTTCATCGGCCTGCCGGTCGCCGGTCTGCTCTACATGTTCCTGTGCCGCGACCTCGACCTGGCCGCCGAGCGCCGGCTCGTCGAGGAGGAGGGGATCCTGCCCGGTGCCCACTGAGCCGACCTCCCCGACCAGCAGCACGACGTCCACAGGTCCGGCCGACCTCGTCGTCACCGGCGCGCGGGTGCACCCGCGCGCCGGGGGCGGCCCCGGCGCCGCCCCGCCTGCCGACGCCGTCGCCGTCCGCGGCGACCGCATCGTCTTCGTCGGTGCCGCGGACGCCGTCCGCGACCTCGTCGGCCCCGCGACCCGGGTGGTCGACGCGGCCGGCGGGCTCGTCCTGCCGGGCTTCCAGGACAGCCACGTGCACGCGCCGTTCGCCGGCCGCAACCGGCTGCGGGTGTGGCTCAACGACCTGCACGGCAAGCAGGCCTACCTCGACGCGATCGCGGCGTACGCGGCGGCCAACCCGGACGAGCCGTGGATCCTCGGCGGCGGCTGGGCGATGGAGTTCTTCCCCGGCGGGACACCCCGCAAGGAGGACCTCGACGCCGTCGTCCCGGACCGGCCGGTGTTCCTCTTCAACCGGGACGTCCACGGCGCCTGGGTCAACTCCCGCGCGCTCGAGGTGGGCGGCATCACGGCCGCCACGCCCGACCCGTCCGACGGCCGGATCGAGCGCGACCCGGACGGCTCCCCCACCGGGACCCTCCACGAGGGCGCGGCGTACACGTTCAACGACACCGTCGTCCCGGTGCCGAGCCACGAGGAGTGGGTGGCATCCGTCCTCGAGGGGCAGCGGCACCTGCACTCGCTCGGCATCACGGGCTGGCAGGACGCCTGGGTCACCCCCGCGACCCTGCGGGCCTACGAGACCGTCGCCGCCGACGGCCGGCTCACCGGCCGCGTCGTCGGGTCGCTGTGGTGGGACCGGCACCGCGGTCTGGAGCAGGTCGACGACCTGCTCGCCCAGCGCGAGCACGCCCTGGACGTCGCCGCGAAGGCCGGTGCCCCGGTGCCCGGCTTCCACCCGACGACGGTCAAGATCATGACGGACGGCGTGCTGGAGAACTACACCGGTGCGCTGCTCGAGTCCTACTGCGACGGCTGCGGCGGGCACACCGGCAACCACGGGCTCGCGTACGTCGAGCACGACCTGCTCGTCGAGGCCGTCAGCACCCTCGACCGGCACGGCTTCCAGGTGCACATGCACGCGATCGGCGACCGCGCCGTCCGCAACAGCCTCGACGCCGTCGAGGCCGCGCTGCGCGCCAACGGGGCCGGCGACCGGCGCCACCACGTCGCGCACGTCCAGGTCGTGCACCCGGACGACGTGCCGCGGTTCGCGGCGCTCGGCGCGGTCGCGAACTGCCAGGCGCTCTGGGCGCAGAGCGACGCGCAGATGGACGAGCTGACCATGCCGTTCCTCGGCCCGGACCGCGGCGGCTTCCAGTACCCGTTCGAGAGCATCCGGGCCGCCGGCGCCCGCCTCGCGATGGGCAGCGACTGGTCGGTGAGCAGCGCCGACCCGCTCGAGCAGATCGAGGTCGCGGTGAACCGGGCCGCGTCGTGGGCGCGCGACGTCCCGGCGTTCCTGCCGTCGGAGAAGCTGCCGCTGCAGGTCGCCGTCGACGCGTTCACCGCGGGGTCGGCGTACGTCAACCACGACGACGACGCGGGGCGGGTCGAGGTCGGCGCCCGCGCGGACCTCGCGGTGCTCGACACGGACGTCTTCGCGGAGTCGTTCTCGCGCAACGGGTACGTTCCGGTCGCCGACGCGTCCGTGGTGCTCACCGTCGCGGCCGGGCGCGTCGTCCACGCGGCGACCGGGCAGTGACGGGCACCATGGCCGCGTGCAGGTGATCCGAGTGACATGCGGCTGACCCCCGCCGAGCGCGACCGGCTCCTGCTCGCGGGCGCCGCCGCCGTGGCCCGGCGGCGGCGCGAGCGGGGCCTGCGGCTCAACGTGCCCGAGACGGTCGCGCTCGTCGCGGACGCCGCCGTCGAGGCGGCCCGCGACGGGCTCCGGCTCGCCGAGGCGGTCGAGGCCGCCCGGGCGCTGCTCGGGCCGGACGACGTCCTGCCGGGGGTCGCGGACGTCGTCACCGAGGTCCGGGTCGAGGCGGTCTTCGACGACAGCACCCGGCTCGTCGTGGTCCCGGACCCGGTCGGCGGCGGGCACCTCGGGGCCGGCGCCCCGGGCGCCGTCCTGCCTGGTGCCGACGAGACCGCCTCTCCCCCAGCAGGTCGCGACGTCGTGGAGGTCGAGGTGACGAACACCGCGACGCTGCCGGTCACGGTGACCTCGCACTGGCACTTCTTCGAGGCCAACCCACGGCTGCGGTTCGACCGGGCCGCCGCGTACGGCCGCCGGCTCGACGTCCCGGCCGGGTCCGCCGTCCGCTTCGACCCGGGCGCGCCGACGACCGTGGCGCTCGTGCCGATCGGCGGCGCCCGGGTCGCCGTCGGGTTCGCCGGCCTCGTCGACGGCCCGCTCGACGCCGACGGCGCCCGGGAGGCCGCCCTGGAACGGGCCCGGGAGTTCGGCTACCTCGGCGCGGGTGCCCCGGACGACTCCGACGGGGAGGGCCGGTGACCGGCATGGACCGCGCCACGTACGCGAGCGTCTACGGCCCGACGACCGGGGACCGGGTGCGCCTCGGCGACACCGGCCTCGTCGTCGAGGTCCCGGTCGACGACGCCCGCCGCGGCGACGAGCTGCTCATCGGCTACGGCAAGACCGCCCGCGACGGGATGCACCTGCAGGCCGTGCCGCCGTCGCAGTCGTGCGACCTCGTCGTCACCGGCTGCCTCCTGCTCGACCCGGTGCTCGGCATCCGCAAGACGAGCATCGGCATCCGCGACGGCCGGGTCGCCGCCATCGGCCGGGCCGGCAACCCGGACACCCTCGACGGCGTCGACGTCGTCGTCGGCACCGGCACGGCGATCGTCAACGGCGAGGGACTCATCGCGACGCCGGGCGGCATCGACACCCACGTCCACATGCTCTCCCCGCGCGTCATGGAGGCCGAGCTGTCGTCGGGGATGACCACGGTGCTCGGGCAGGAGTACGGGCCGCTGTGGGGCGTCGGCGTCAACGACGCGCACGGCGTCCGGGCCGGGATCGCCGCGTTCGACGCGTGGCCGGTCAACGTCGGCTGGCTTGGCCGCGGCTCGTCGTCGCGCCCCGGACCGCTCGAGGAGGCGCTCGTCCGGGCCGGGGTCTGCGGCTTCAAGGTGCACGAGGACACCGGCGCCCACCACCGCGCGCTCGACACCGCGTTGCGCGTCGCCGACGAGCACGACGTCCAGGTGGCGCTGCACACCGACGGCCTCAACGAGGCGATGAGCGTCGCCGACACCCTCGCCGTCGTCGCCGGCCGCGCCGTCCACGCGTTCCACGTCGAGGGCTGCGGCGGCGGGCACCACGACGTCCTCTCGCTCGCCGGGGTGCCGAACGTCATCGGGTCGAGCACGAACCCGACCCTGCCCTTCGGCCGCGACGCGACCGCCGAGCACTACGCGATGATCGTCTCGGCGCACGGCCTGCGCACCGACCTGCCGGGCGAGGACGCCCTGGCCCGGGACCGGGTCCGGGCCGCGACGATGGCCGCCGAGGGCGTCCTCCACGACCTCGGCGTCGTCCCGATCACGTCGTCCGACGCCCAGGGCATGGGCCGCGCCGGCGAGACCTGGGCCCGCACCTTCGCCCTGGCCGGCGCGATGAAGGCCCAGTTCGGCCCCCTCCCCCCACCCTCCCCCCGAGTTACTGGCGCGTCTGACCCGATAGATGGGTCATACGCGCTGGTAACTGCGGGGATGGGGCTGGCGGACAACTTCCGGGTGCTGCGGTACCTCGCCAAGCTCACGCTCAACCCGGCGCTCGCGCACGGGTTCGCGCACGAGGTGGGGTCGCTCGCGCCCGGGCGGCTCGCGGACGTCGTGCTGTGGCACCCGGCGTTCTTCGGGGTCAAGCCGCAGGTCGTCCTCAAGGCGGGAGTGCCGGCGTGGGGCGTCACCGGCGACCCGAACGCGACGATCGACGCCGCCGAGCCGCTCGTCCTCGGCCCGCAGTTCGGCGGGCACGGCGGCGCGGCGGCCGACCTGTCGGTGCTCTTCGTCTCGCAGGCCTGCGCGGACGCCGGCGAGGACCGGCTGCCGACCCGCCGCCGCCGGGTCGCCGTCCGCGGCTGCCGGGACGTCGGGCTGGCGGACATGGCGCACCACGGCCGCACCGGGACCGTGACCGTCGACCCGCGGACGGCGCAGGTCCGGCTCGACGGTGACGTCGTGACATCCTCGGCCCAGGACCGGGTCAGCCTGTCGCGGCTGTACCTCATCTGACACAGGACCGTTGCGGGACAGGAGCTCCGGACATGGGCGCGGCGCACGTCGAGGTCGTCACATGGTCGCTCGAGATGACCGGCCCGGCCTCGCTCGTCCCGGTGCCGGCGCCGGACGACGCCCCGCTCCTGCTGGCGGCCCGGCACCCCGCGCCGGAGCTCTCGCGGTTCTTCTACACGCTCGTCGGCGCCGGCTGGGGCTGGACCGACCGGCTCGGCTGGACGCCGCAGCAGTGGACCGGCTGGGTCGACCGGCCGGGCCACCGCCTCGTCACCGCGTGGCACGAAGGCGTTCCCGCGGGCTACTTCGAGCTCGACGCCGACTCCGACGGCGGCGTCCCCGGCAGCGTCGAGGTCGCGTACTTCGGGCTCGCCCCGACGGCGATCGGCCGCGGCTGGGGCGGCTGGTTCCTGCACTCCGCGCTCACGGCGGCCTGGGCGCTGCCCGGCACCCGCCGGGTCTGGCTGCACACGTGCTCGCTGGACCACCCGCGCGCGCTCGCGAACTACGAGCGCTCCGGCCTCGTCCGGTTCGCCGAGGCCCGGCACACCCGGCCGGGGCCCACGGGCTGAGGCGCCCGGCCCGCGTCAGCCCTGGGCGACGAGCCGGCGCAGCAGCGCGTTGAAGCCGGGGACGTCGGCCCCCAGCGGCGCGAAGAACGCCCGGTCGCACGCCTCGACGACGGCGACAGCCCGGTTCGCGAGGGCGCGGCCGTCCGGCGTCGCGACGAGGGCCCGGGCACGGCGGTCGGACGGGTGCGGCTCGCGGGTCACGAGCCCGCGCTCCTCGAGGGTTCGCAGCACCTGCGAGGTCATCATGACGTCGCACGCCGTGTGGTCGGCGAGCTGCTTCTGCGTGACCGGGCCCGCGTCGTCCAGGTAGGTCAGGGACGCGAGGAGCACGAACTGCACATGGGTCAGCCCGAGCGGCTTGAGCGCCGCGCGCTGCGCGGCCTGCCAGCGGTTCGTCACCTGCCACAGGCCGAGGCCCGGGCTGTCCTGGGCGCTGCCGAACTCGGTCGCCAGCCCGCTGCGGGGTTCGGTCACGCTCACCACAGTGCCGCAGGTGGCGGCGCTGCGGCCACCCGGCCGGCCGGCGCGGCGGGCGCGGACGGCGGACCGCCCGGCAACGGCTCCCCGGTCATCGCCTCGTGCACGAGCGCCAGGTCGTGGTCGGTGAGCGGGACGAGCCCGCGGCGCAGCAGGTACCCCCAGTGCGGGTCGGCGGTGAGGTCGAGCCGGTCGCGCAGGTCCGTGAGCGGGGCGTGCCGCGCGTCGGTGCGGTAGACCGCCCGCCGGCGGAACGGCCGGAAGGTGCCCTCGTCGGCCTGCCAGATCTCGTCGTCCGGCAGCCGGCCGACCGCGGTGAACGCCCGGAGGGGGCTGTGCTCGCCGAGCCGGTGGTGCGGGGAGTAGTAGACGATCCAGTCCCCCGCACGCATCCGGGCCAGCCCGGACCGCTTGCCGTGGTTGACCTGGGCGATGCCGAGCACGAGCGCGCGGGCGACGTGCTCGGCCTGGACGACCCCGAGCCAGCCGGCCATCAGGCGAGGACCTGCCGGCCCTCGGCGACCGCGGCGAGGCGCTCGAGGTCGGCCTGCGCCGACGCCCGGATGCCGGCGCCGAGGATCGCCGTCCAGAGCAGCCGCAGCGGACCCGAGATCGTCGCCGTCACCTCGACGGTGCACCCGCCGTCGTCGAGCGGGGTCACCGCGTGGTCGAACACGAGGCGGGCCCCGAGCAGGTGCGAGACGTCGACGAACACCCGGCCGGGGACCAGGCGCTCGACGGTGAACCGCACCTTCGGGCCGCCCTTCGGCTTGAGGACGCCGGTGGCCCCCTCGGCGAACGCGCCGTCGAGGCGCACCCACTCGGTGTCGAGGTTCCACTGCGGCCAGGTGGCCATGTCGGCCCAGCGCTCGAAGAAGGCGGCGGCGGGGGCGGTGGAGCGCACGGCAGCGGTGCTGAGAGTCGTCATGCAGAGCACTATGCGCGCTTACTATTCTCCCGTCAAGCCTCTCGCCCGGTGCGGCTCACCAGGTCGGCCAGGGCACGTACCCCGGCGCGGCGGCGGGCCACGGACGGGCCGACTGCCAGCGCTCCGCGAGGTCGAGCAGGACGCCGTCCCGCCAGCGCGGCGCGGTGACCTGCAGCCCGGACGGCACCCCGTGGGCGTCGAGCCCCCACGGCAGGCTGACCGCGGGGTGCCCGGTGACGTTCTGCACCGCCGTCGAGAAGACCTCGGGCGGGAGCAGCCCGGGGCCGGCCTCCCGGACGAGCCGGCCGTCCGCGATCCACGCGTCGACGGCGACGGTCGGGGTGACGAGCACGCCGTCGTCGCCGAGCAGCACGTCGAGGGCCCGGGTGTACGCCGTCCGCCGCCGCCGCGCGGCCAGGTACCGGTCGACGTCGACGGCGAGCCCGTCGGCGAGGAACTGCCGGGTCGAGGGGTCGAGCAGGTCGCCGCCCTCGACGAGGCGGGCGACGGCGTCCCGGCCGCCGAGCAGCGCGGCGAGCGCGGCGACGTGCTCGGCGGGTGCGAGGACGAACCAGTCGAGGTCGGGGTCGCCGACGCCGGCGAACAGCGACGACGGGTCGAGCCGCTCGACAGCGGGCGGCGGGCCGCCCGCGGCCAGGACGGCGACCAGTGCGTCGGCGCCGGTCCGCAGCCGGTCCGCGACACCGTCCGGCAGCGGCCCGAGCGGAGACGTCCGGTCCGCCACGACGACCCGGCGGACCGGCGGCCCGTCGTGGCCGCGGCGGTACGGGTCGGCGACGTCGGGCGGCGCCGGGGCGCTGTCCGGGTCGCCGGGGACGACGCCCGCCATGAGCGAGAGCAGCAGCCGCAGGTCGCTCGCGTCCTGGGCCAGCGGGCCGTACGTCGACAGGTCGACCCAGTCCGCGACCGGCCAGCGGCCGACGAGACCGTGAGTCGGCTTGAGGCCGAGCAGCCCGCAGAACGCCGCGGGGATGCGCACCGAGCCACCGCCGTCCGTCGCCGTCGCGACCGGTGCCAGGCCCGCCGCCAGCGCCGCGCCCGAGCCGCCGCTCGAGCCGCCCGGCGACCGCTCGGGGTTCCACGGGTTGCGGGTCACCCCGTGCGCGGACGACGCGGTGAAGCCCTCGATCGCGAGCTCGGGCAGCGCGGTCTTGCCGACGACGACCCCGCCCGCCGCCCGGTACCGCGCCGGGACCACCTCGTCCGCGACGGCCGCCGGGGCCGCCGCGAAGACCCGCGAGCCACGCCGGGTCGGCAGGCCCGCGACGTCCTCGAGGTCCTTGACGAGCACGGGGACGCCGACCAGCGGCCGCCGCGCGAGCACCGCGGCGACGGCGTCCGCCCGGGCGCGGTGCCGCCGGTGCTCGGCCTCGACCTCGGCGTCGAGCGCGTCCGCCTCGGCGAGCGCCTCGTCGGCCCGCAGCGCAACGACGGCCCCGAGGCCGGTGGCCGCGGCGATCCGGCGCAGCGACTCCTCGACGCAGGCGCGGGCGGTGACGACGCGGTCGGCGACGGCCCGGGCCGTGCCGCCGACCGGCCCGGTCACCGCCGTCCGGCGCGCAGCGCGAGCAGCCCGAGCAGCTCGTAGACCACGTTCGCCGCGGCGATCGTCGTGAGCTCGGCGTGGTCGTACGCGGGGGCGACCTCGACGACGTCCGCCCCGACGATGTCGAGGCCGTCGAAGCCGCGCAGGATCATCTGGAGCTCGCGGGTCGTCAGGCCACCGGGCTCCGGGGTGCCGGTGCCGGGCGCGTGCGCCGGGTCGAGGACGTCGATGTCGATGCTCACGTAGACCGGCCGGCCGCCGACCCGTTCACGCACCTGGTCGATGCACGCGTCGACACCGCGCCGGGCGACGTCCATCGTGGAGACGACGGCGAAGCCCAGCTCACGGTCGGCGGTCAGGTCGGCGGCGGAGTACAGCGGGCCGCGGATGCCGACGTGGGCGCTCGTCCCGAGGTCGAGCAGGCCCTCCTCGACCGCGCGCCGGAACGGCGTCCCGTGCGTGTACGGCGCACCGAAGTAGGTGTCCCACGTGTCGAGGTGGGCGTCGAAGTGCACGAGCGCGACCGGGCCGTGCCGCTGCGCGAGGACGCGCAGGAGCGGCAGGGCGATCGTGTGGTCGCCGCCGACCGTGACGAGGGCGCCGGCGACCTCGAGCACCTCGCGCGCCCCGCGCTCGACCTGCTCGATCGCGGCAGTGAGGTCGAACGGGTTGACGGCGAGGTCCCCCGCGTCCGCGACCTGGTGGACGTCCCACGGGTGGACGTCGAGGTACGGGTGGTAGGGCCGCAGCAGCTTCGAGCCCGCGCGGACCGCGGCCGGCCCGAACCGGGCGCCCGGCCGGTAGGAGACCCCAGAGTCGAAGGGGACGCCGAGAACCGCGACACCCGCCCGGCCCACCTCGTCGAGGCGGGGCAGGCGGGCGAACGTGTCGGGCCCGGCGAACCGGGGACGTTCCAGACCTGAGGGCGGTCCGACGGGCGGCTCTGCCGTCACTTGCGCCCGTTGCGAGGGCTGGCCAGGCGGGTGCCCGTCCAGTCGCTGCAGGCGCTGATCGTGCTCGTCGCGTGCAGCCCTGCGGTCGGGGCGGCGTCCTCGATCTCCGCGGGCTCGACGTGCCCGGGCCGCCCGGACTTGGGAGTGAGCAGCCAGACGACCCCGCCCTCGGCGAGGTTCGTCAGAGCGTCCATGAGGGAGTCGACGAGATCCCCGTCGCCGTCGCGCCACCAGTAGACGGCGGCGTCCACGACCTCCTGGTTCTCCTCGTCGACCATCTCGTTGCCGGTCAGGTCCTCGACGGCGAGCCGGAGCTCGTCGTCCACGTCGTCGTCGTAGCCGAACTCCTGGACCACCTGTCCAGGGCGGAAGCCCAGGCGACCTGCCATGGACTGATCCGCCGCGGACTCCGCGGTCGTGCCCACCTCGATGACCTCCTCCTCCTTCGACCGGTCGAACACCATGTCGATTCGTCACGCTAGTGCACTGCACTCCCCCTGCCGAGCGCAACCGCCCGCAGGGCGATCATCGGCGCGTCGCGGCTCCGACCGCAGTGTTTGACGCCGATTCGCGGGTATTGACCGGGTCGGACGGCCCGGATCGTTATCGATCACGACCCCGCCCGGGGTTCCCGCCGAGCACGGGGAAGGTGCGTCACGGGTACGTCACGGTGCGGGACGGCGTCCCACCCATCGGGCTACCGGGGGGTAGATGTGACGATCGACGGGCAGGGGACGAGGATGGGGTGCAAGACCCTGAGGTGAGGTGCTGCTCACGAGGCCCGGCCCCACCCGACGAGGACCTCTGACAAGGAGAAGACGTGGCTGCACGCGAGGACGCCGGACCGATCCTCAACGGGCTCCCGAGCCAGCTCCCGGACATCGACCCGGAGGAGACGGCCGAGTGGCTCGCCTCGCTCGACGGCGCGGTGGACGAGCGCGGCCGGGACCGGGCCCGCTACCTCATGCTCGCGCTGCTCCAGCGCGCCCGGGAGCAGGGCGTCGGGGTGCCGAGCCTGGCCTCGACCGACTACATCAACACGATCCCGCCGGAGCACGAGCCCTGGTTCCCCGGTGACGAGGACGCCGAGCGCGCCTACCGCCGCTGGATCCGCTGGAACGCCGCGGTCATGGTGCACCGCGCCCAGCGCGCGAACATCGGCGTCGGCGGCCACATCTCGACGTACGCGTCGTCCGCGACCCTCTACGAGGTCGGCTTCAACCACTTCTTCCGCGGCAAGGACCACCCCGGCGGCGGCGACCAGGTCTTCATCCAGGGCCACGCCTCCCCCGGCGTCTACGCCCGGGCCTTCCTCGAGGGCCGGCTCAGCGAGCAGCAGCTCGACGGCTTCCGGCAGGAGAAGTCGCACCCGACCGGCGGGCTGCCGTCCTACCCGCACCCGCGGCTCATGCCGGACTTCTGGGAGTTCCCCACCGTGTCGATGGGCCTCGGCCCGATCAACGCGATCTACCAGGCCCAGTTCAACAAGTACCTGCAGGCCCGCGGCGTCAAGGACACCAGCCAGCAGCACGTGTGGGCGTTCCTCGGCGACGGCGAGATGGACGAGGTCGAGAGCCGCGGCGCGCTGCAGATCGCGGCGTACGAGGAGCTCGACAACCTCACGTTCGTCGTCAACTGCAACCTGCAGCGGCTCGACGGGCCGGTCCGCGGCAACGGCAAGATCATCCAGGAGCTGGAGTCGTACTTCCGGGGCGCCGGCTGGAACGTCGTCAAGGTGGTGTGGGGCCGCGAGTGGGACCCGCTGCTCGCCGGCGACCGCGACCACGCCCTGGTCAACCTCATGAACGCCACCCCGGACGGCGACTACCAGACGTTCCGGACCGAGGACGGCGGCTTCATCCGGGAGAACTTCTTCGGGCGCGACCCGCGGACCCGCCGGCTCGTCGAGGGCATGACGGACGACCAGATCTGGTCGCTGCGCCGTGGCGGTCACGACTACCGCAAGGTCTTCGCGGCGTACAAGCTCGCGAGCGAGCACCGGGGCCAGCCGACCGTCATCCTCGCCAAGACCATCAAGGGCTGGACGCTCGGCCCGCACTTCGCGGGGCGCAACGCGACGCACCAGATGAAGAAGTTCAGCCTCGACGACCTCAAGCTCCTGCGCGACCGGCTGCGGATCCCGTTCACCGACGAGCAGCTCGAGGCCGACCCGTACCTGCCGCCGTACTACAACCCGGGTGACTCCGACCCGGTCATCCAGCACCTGCGCGAGGTGCGGACGCGGCTCGGCGGCGCGCTGCCGCAGCGCCGGGTCACCGGCTCGACGCTCAAGCTCCCGGACGACTCCGCCTACGAGGGCGCCCGCCGAGGCTCGGGCAAGCAGCAGATCGCCACGACGATGGCGTTCGTCCGGATCCTCAAGGACCTCATGCGGGACAAGGAGTTCGGCCCGCGGGTCGTCCCGATCATCCCCGACGAGGCCCGCACGTTCGGGATGGACTCGTTCTTCCCGACGGCGAAGATCTACAACCCGCACGGCCAGCGCTACATCTCGGTCGACCGCGACCTCATGCTCGCCTACAAGGAGTCGGAGTCCGGCCAGATCCTGCACCTGGGGATCAACGAGGCCGGCTCGGCGGCGGCGTTCACCGCGGTCGGCTCGTCCTACGCGACGCACGGCGAGCCGATGGTGCCGATCTACATCTTCTACTCGATGTTCGGCTTCCAGCGGACGGCGGACGCGCTGTGGGCGTCCGCCGACCAGATGTGCCGGGGTTTCGTCATCGGCGCCACGGCGGGCCGGACGACGCTCACCGGCGAGGGCCTGCAGCACGCCGACGGGCACTCGCCGGTCCTCGCCGCGACGAACCCCGCGGTCGTCTCCTACGACCCCGCGTACGGGTACGAGATCGGCCACATCATGCGCGACGGCCTGCGCCGGATGTACGGCGAGTCGCCGGAGGACATCTACTACTACCTCACCGTCTACAACGAGCCGCTCGTCCAGCCCGCCGAGCCGGCGGACCTCGACGTCGAGGGCGTGCTCAGGGGCATCTACCGGCTGCGGGCCGCAGACGTCCCCGAGGGCGAGCAGCGTCCCCGGGCACAGGTGCTCGCGAGCGGCGTGGCGGTGCCGTGGGCGCTCGAGGCGCAGCAGCTGCTCCTCGACGACTGGGGCGTCGCGGCCGACGTCTGGAGCGTCACGAGCTGGACCGAGCTGCGCCGGGACGGGATGCGCTGCGACGAGCAGGCGTTCACCCGCCCCGGCGAGCAGGCGCCGATGCCGTTCGTGACCCAGCGGCTGGCCGGCGCACCCGGCCCGGTCGTCGCGGTGAGCGACTACATGCGCCAGGTGCCCGACGCGATCCGGCAGTGGGTGCCACAGGACTTCAGCTCGCTGGGCACGGACGGGTTCGGCTTCTCCGACACCCGCCCGGCGGCGCGCCGGTTCTTCCTCGTCGACGGCCCGTCGATCGTCACCAAGGTGCTCCAGCAGCTCGCCGCCCGCGGCGAGGTCGACCCCTCGCTGCCGGGTCAGGCGATCGAGCGCTACCGGCTGCTCGACGTCACCGCCGGGACCACCGGCTCCTCGGGCGGCGACGCCTGACCGGAGCGACCACGCACGCAGGCCCGCCCTCGTCCCCTTCCGGGGCGGGGGCGGGTCTGTGTGGCCATGCTGAGAGACCGGTCAGGTCCGGCGGAAGAACCGGCGCTGCTCGGTGGACTGCGTGTCGGTCATCGTGAGGTCGACGACCTCCTCGACCTGCTCGCGGACGTCCAGCGCCCCCTCGGCCGGGCCGAGCCGGATCGGGCCGGTCGCCGGGCCGCTGCCGTAGCCGGGCCCGGGGGTGTCCTGGAGGGAGAGGTCCGTGGGCGGCGGCGTCGCCGGTGCCGCGGCCGGCGGCTCGGGATCGCCGGAGCGGGTCGCGATGAGCCGCTCGAGCTCGCTGCGCAGGACGGCGGCACCGTGCGCGTCCGGGTGCTGGCCGAGCGCCTGGAGGTGGCGGCGGGCCTCGCCGACCCGGCCCGCCTCGACGGCGGCCTCGACGAGCTGGCGGCCGGCCTCGAGGTCGTGCTCGCGGGGGCGCCAGTGGCCGACGCCGAGGTTCAGCGCGTCACCGGGCAGGCCGGCGTCCCGGAGCATGAGCAGCCCGGTCGCGAGGGCGTCGCCCGAGGGGTCGCGCTCGGCGGCCGTGGCGAGCCGGCGCAGCGCCTGCTCGCGGTCGTCGTGGATCGAGAGCCGGGCGAGCTCGACGAGCGGGAACCAGGCCCGCGGCGAGTGGGCGAGCTCCTCCGCGAGCGACCAGACGGCGTCGTCCGCCGACCGGACGCGCTCGTTGACCGGGTGCCCCTCGGCGGCGTTCTGCCGGACCACCTCGGCGAGCTGCGCGAACGCGACGACGTCGTTCGGGTCCTCCCGCAGGACGGCCCAGAGCCGGTTCTCCTCGGCCGCGTCGACGGGCAGCGGCTCCGCGAACGGGGTCGTCGCCGCCGCCGCGGGGACCTCGGCCGGGTCTGTCGTGCGCCCTGCGAAGAGCGTTCTCAAACGGTCGAAAGCCTTCATGTCGTTCCTTCCAAGAAGCGGCCCCCCGAGGCCGTCGCCCCGCTGTTCGAGCGACTCGTCCGGTTCCGTCCTTTTCCCGACCCTAGTCCCGGGTCCCGACAGGAGCGAACGACGTCGCCCGATCGGGTGACGCGCGCCGGACCGCCGACGTTGCCCCGTCCGGCGCACCGAAGGGGCCGGGCGGGCCCGGCGCGCCCGGGACCGACGTCCGGGCCTTGCGCCCGGCAGGCCTGCACGATGAGGTTCGACGAGGGACCGCGCGCGCACCGTGCGGCCGACGGCACGGGAGGGGCAGGCGTGGCGAAGACCAAGGGCGACCGCGAGGACGACGGACGACGGCTGAAGGGCGTCGCGAAGCTCTCCAAGGACGCGTACGAGGCCGAGCTCATCACGCTCCAGGCCGACCTCGTCGCGCTCCAGGAGTGGGTCAAGACGACGGGCCAGCGGGTCGTCGTCGTCTTCGAGGGCCGGGACGCCGCCGGCAAGGGCAGCACGATCAAGCGCGTCACCGAGTACCTCAACCCCCGCGTCGCCCGGATCGTCGCGCTCCCGACGCCGACCGAGCGCGAGAAGAGCCAGTGGTACTTCCAGCGCTACATCCCGCACCTGCCCGCGGCCGGTGAGATCGTCCTGTTCGACCGCTCCTGGTACAACCGCGCCGGGGTCGAGCGCGTCATGGGCTACTGCACGGTCGAGGAGTACCGCCGCTTCCTCCACCAGTGCCCGACGTTCGAGCGGATGCTCGTCGAGGACGGCATCCACCTCGTGAAGTACTGGTTCTCGGTGAGCGACGAGGAGCAGGAGCGCCGCTTCCGCTCCCGCCTGGAGGACCCGCTGCGGCAGTGGAAGTTCTCCCCCAACGACCTGCTGACCCGCGACAAGTGGGTCGAGTTCTCCCGGGCCAAGGACGAGATGTTCGTCCACACCGACCTGCCCGAGGCCCCCTGGTACGTCGTCGAGGCCGAGATCAAGCGGCACGCCCGGCTGAACATGATCAAGCACTTCCTCGGCATCCTGCCCTGGCAGAAGGTCGAGGTCCCGGTCGTCAAGCTCCCGCCGCGCCCGCCGGCCAAGGACTACGAGCGGCCGCCGCGGGAGCTGTTCCGCAGCGTCCCCGACCACGCCGCCTCACTCATCGCCAAGCAGGGCTGACGGGCCGCCCGACCGCCCCGCCGAGGGATCCGCCGGCCGACCTCTCGGGTGTGCCCGTTGTCACATCGGCACAAAGACGCGCTGACGGCGCGGGCCCGCGCGCGGCTACAGTCCACCCGTGAGCAGCGACGTGTCCGTCAGTGCGTCCGACCCGTCCCTGACGCGGCTGCGCCGGGCCGCGGGGACCCTCGCGACGGCCGCGCTGCAGCGGATGGACGAGCGCCTGCCCTGGTACAGCGCGATGCCCGCCGAGGAGCGGTCCTGGGTCGGGCTCGTCGCCCAGGCCGGCATCGGCGCGTTCGTCACCTGGTACGGCAACCCCGGTCGCGAGCTCGAGATCACCGCGGACGTCTTCGGCACCGCACCGCGCGAGCTCACCCGGTCCATCTCGCTCCAGCAGACCCTCGAGCTCATGCGCGTCGTCGTCGACGTCGTCGAGGACCAGGGCGTCGCGCTCGAGGCCCCGGGTGCGCCGCAGCAGCGGATGCGCGAGTCGGTCCTGCGCTACTCCCGCGAGGTCGCCTTCGCGGCGGCCGAGATCTACGCCCGGGCCGCCGAGGCCCGCGGCGCCTGGGACGCCCGCCTCGAGGCCCTCGTCGTCGACGCGCTCGTGCGCGGCGAGGCGGACGACGGGCTGCGCTCCCGGGCGGCGGCACTGGGCTGGAACGAGACCGAGAAGGTCGCCGTGGTCGTGGGCTCCACGCCGCAGGGCCGCGTCGAGAACGTCGTCGACGACCTGCGCCGGGCGGCCCGGCACCTCGGCGCGGACGCCCTCGTCGGCGTCCAGGGCGACCGGGTCGTCGTCGTCCTCGGCCGGGCCGACGACCCGCTCGCCGCGGCCGGCGCGCTCGCCGAGCGGTTCGGCCCCGGCCCGGTCGTCACCGGCCCCGTGATGGCCACGCTCGCCGAGGCGAGCCGGTCGGCGCGAGCGGCGCTCGCCGGGCTCGTCGCGGCCCGTGCCTGGCCCGGTGCCCCGCGGCCGGTCGCCGCCGACGAGCTGCTCCCCGAGCGCGTCCTGTCCGGGGACGTCACCGCCCGCCGCGCCCTCGTCGACCGCGCCTACAGGCGCCTCACGGACGACGAGGACTCCCCCCTGCTCGACACCGTCGCCGCCTACCTCGACCTCGGCCGGTCGATCGAGGGCGCCGCCCGCGCCCTGTTCGTCCACCCGAACACCGTGCGGTACCGCCTGCGCCGTGTGTGCGAGATCACCGGCTGGGACCCGGCCGACCCGAGAGAGGGTTTCGTGCTCCAGGTCGCCATCGCCGCAGGTCGGCTGGCCGACGGTCCGCCGCGCTGACGCCGTCCACCCCTGGCTTGTAGGAAACCTCCAAACCGGCTGCCGGAGGTTCGTCGCCGCCGGAGCGCCTGATCAAGGCCTCCAGCGGCAACTCTTGAGACGTGCTCGCCATCGTCTGCCCGGGACAGGGCTCCCAGACCCCCGGCTTCCTCGCCCCGTGGCTCGAGGTCCCTGGCCTCGCCGACCGGCTCGCCGTCTGCTCGGAGGTGACCGGGCTCGACCTCGTGGCGCACGGCACGACGTCCGACGCGGAGACGATCCGGGACACGGCGGTCGCCCAGCCCCTCATCGTCGCCGCCGGCCTGCTCGGGCTCGCCGCGCTCGCCGACCCGGCCGGTGCGACCGCCCCCGGCACCGCGACCGGCCTTCCCGCCGGCACCGGCGTCGTCGCCGGGCACTCCGTCGGCGAGATCACCGCGGCCGCCGCGGCCGGCGTCCTCACCCAGGCGCAGGCGCTGACCTTCGTCCGTGAGCGCGGCCGGGCGATGGCCGCGGCGAGCGCCGTCACCCCGACCGGCATGAGCGCCGTCCTCGGCGGCGACCCGGACGAGGTCGCGGCCGCGCTCGACAAGCACGGCCTCACTCCGGCGAACAACAACGGCGGCGGCCAGGTCGTCGCCGCCGGCACGCTCGAGCAGCTCGCGGCGTTCGGCGCCGAGCCGCCCGCCCGGGCCCGGGTCGTCCCGCTGCAGGTCGCCGGGGCGTTCCACACCCACCACATGGCACCGGCCGTCGACACCCTCGCCGCGCTCGCGGCCGGGATCACCCCGGGGGCGCCGTCCGTGACACTGCTCTCCAACGCGGACGGCGCGGCCGTCGCCGACGGTGCGCAGGCCCTCGCCCGGCTCGTCGCGCAGGTGAGCAACCCGGTCCGATGGGACCTGTGCACGGCCACCCTCGCCGGCCTCGGCGTCACCGCGCTGCTCGAGCTGCCGCCGGCCGGCACCCTCGCCGGGCTGGCGAAGCGCGCGCTCAAGGGCATCGAGATCGTCGCGCTGAAGACGCCGGACGACCTCGACGCCGCCCGCACCCTCGTCGCGAACCACGGAGGCACCGCATGAGCGACACCACCGTCCCGGCGGCCGGGCACCGCCTCACGGCCCCGCCCGTGACCGGCTACGCCCGCTTCCTGTCGACCGGCAGCTACCGCCCCGAGCGGGTCGTCCCGAACTCGGAGATCGTCGACCGGATCGACTCCTCCGACCAGTGGATCCGCGAGCGCTCCGGCATCGAGAGCCGCCGCTTCGCCCGCCCCGACGAGTCCGTCGTCGACATGGCGGAGGCGGCCTCCCGGGTCGCCCTGGAGCGGGCCGGTCTGACCGGTGCCGACATCGACGTCGTCCTCGTGGCGACGGTGACCCACCCGTACCAGACGCCCTCGGCGGCGACACTGCTCGCGCACAAGCTCGGCGCCACCCCGGCCGCCGCCTTCGACATCTCCGCCGCCTGCGCCGGCTTCTGCTACGGCGTGGCGCTGGCGAACGACATGATCCGCGCGGGCACCGCCCGGCACGTCCTGCTCGTCGGCGTCGAGAAGCTCACGGACTTCCTCGACCTCGACGACCGCGGCTCGGCGTTCATCTTCGGCGACGGCGCGGGCGCGGTCGTCGTCGGCCCGAGCGACACCCCGGGCATCGGCCCGACGGTCTGGGGCTCGGACGGCGCGCAGTGGGACGCCATCGTCAACAAGCAGTCCTGGGTCGAGTACCGCGACAGCGGCCACGAGGAGTGGCCCGCGCTGAAGATGGCCGGCCAGACCGTCTTCCGCTGGGCCGTGTGGCAGATGTCACCGGTCGCGCAGAAGGCGCTCGACGCCGCGGGGGTCGCGATCGGCGACCTCGGCGCGTTCATCCCGCACCAGGCGAACGTCCGGATCATCGACGCGATGGTCAAGCAGATGGGCCTGCCCGAGCACGTCCCGGTCTCCCGCGACATCGCCACCAGCGGCAACACCTCGGCCGCCTCCGTCCCGCTGGCGATGGACCGGATGCTCGCCGAGGGCGAGGCGAAGAGCGGCGACCTGGCGCTCCTCATCGGCTTCGGCGCCGGCCTGGCCTACGCGGCGCAGGTCGTCGAGCTGCCCTGAGCACGGCAGGATCCCCCACAGAACCCCGCCGCGTTGCGCGGCGGACCGCACCACGGACCGGCACGATACGAACCGCCACCACCCGCCGCACCCGCGGCGGGACGTCGACGAAGGAGCAACATCCCATGGCACTGAGCGAGCAGGAGATCCTCGCGGGTCTCGCCGAGATCGTGAACGAGGAGACCGGTCTCGCGGCGGACGCCGTCCAGCCCGACAAGAACTTCACGGACGACCTCGACATCGACTCGCTGTCGATGATGACGATCGTCGTCAACGCGGAGGAGAAGTTCGGCGTCCGGATCCCCGACGAGGACGTCAAGAACCTGCAGACCGTGGGCGACGCCGTCTCCTACATCCAGTCCGCCCAGGGCTGACCGGCCCGCGCGCCCGCCGGTGACGTCCGGCGGGCGCGCGGCCACCCCCTGAGCCGCCGACCCCATCCGGCCCGAACAGCAGCGAAGGACTCCACATGGCCACCGAGAATCGGACCAAGGTCGTCGTGACCGGTCTCGGCGCGACCACGCCCCTCGGCGGGGACGTGCCCACCACCTGGCAGGCGGCCCTCGAGGGCCGGTCGGGCGCGCGCACGCTCGAGCACGAGTGGGTCGCGCGCTACGAGATCCCCGTGACGTTCGCCGCCGAGGTCGCCGTCCGGCCCGAGGACCAGCTCGCCAAGGTGGAGACCCGCCGCCTCGACCCGTCCGGCCAGTACGCCCTCGCCGCCGCGCGTGAGGCCTGGAAGGACGCCGGCTCCCCCGAGGTGGACCCGCTGCGCCTCGGCGCGGTCGTCGCGTCCGGCATCGGCGGGGTCTGGACCCTCCTCAACTCCTACGACGTGCTCAAGGAGAAGGGCCCGCGCCGGGTCTTCCCGCTGACCGTCCCCATGCTCATGCCGAACGGCCCGGCCGCGGCGATCAGCCTCGAGCTCGGCGCCCGGGCCGGCACCCACACCCCGGTGTCGGCGTGCGCGTCCGGCGCCGAGGCGATGGCGTACGGCATGGACATGATCCGCAACGGCCGGGCCGACATCGTCGTGTGCGGCGGCACCGAGGCGGCGATCCACCCGCTGCCGATCGCCGGCTTCGCGGCGATGCAGGCGCTCTCGACGCGCAACGACGACCCGGCAGCGGCCTCGCGGCCGTACGACGCCGGCCGCGACGGCTTCGTCCTCGGCGAGGGCGCGGGCATCGTCGTCATCGAGTCCGAGGAGCACGCGAAGGCCCGCGGCGCGCGGATCTACGCCGAGCTCGTGTCGGCCGGGCTGACGTCCGACGCCCACCACATCGCCGCCCCGGACCCGGAGGGCTCGGGCGCCTCGCGCGCGATGCTCTTCGCGCTGGAGTCCGGCGGGCTGTCGCCGGCGGACGTCGTGCACCTCAACGCGCACGCGACGTCGACCCCGGTCGGCGACCTCGCGGAGCTCAACGCGATCCGCGGCGCCCTGGGCAAGGACGCCGACCACGTGGCGATCTCCGCGACGAAGTCGATGACCGGGCACCTGCTCGGCGCCGCCGGTGCCCTCGAGGGCATCTTCTGCGTCCTCGCGCTGCACCACCGGCTCGCCCCGCCGACGATCAACCTCGACGACCCGGACCCGGCGGTCGACCTCGACGTCGTCCGCAAGGACCCGCGGCCGCTGCCCGCCGGCGACATCGTCGCGCTGAACAACTCGTTCGGCTTCGGCGGCCACAACGTGGCAGTGGCGTTCCGCAGCGTCTGACCGGTCGCTCGCCTGTCCGAGCGGTTCGGGTTGCATGAAACGAAACCGTTCCGTACTGTCCTCTCGACGGTACGGAACGGTTTCGTTTCGTCCGACCGGACTGCGGAGGGAGGGCTCGTGACGACGACGGACGACGCCGCCGTGCAGCCCACCGCCGTGCAGCCCGCCGCGACGCGACCGCGCCCCCGGGTCAGCGGGGACCGCGAGCAGGAGATCCTCGACGCCGCCGTCGAGGTCCTCCGCGAGGTCGGCTACGACAAGCTGACCATCGACACCGTCGCCGCCCGGGCCCGGGCGAGCAAGGCGACGCTCTACCGCCGCTGGACCACGAAGGCCGAGCTCGTCGCCGACGCGATGAGCCACCTCGACGGCGGTGCACCGGCCGTGCCGGACACCGGCACCCTCCGGGGGGACCTGCTCGCGCTGACCGACGACAAGTGCGGCATCCTCGACGCCGGCCAGATGGACCTCGTGTGCGGTCTGTCGACGGCGATGTACCGCGACCAGGCGCTCGGCGCCGCCCTGCGGGACAGGTTCCTCGAGCCGCGCCGGCAAACCGTGCTGACCATGCTCGAACGGGCCCGCGACCGGGGCGAGATCGCCGCGGACGTCGACCTCGAGCTCATCGGCCAGCTCGTCCCGGCCGTCGTCATGTTCCGCCTGTCCTTCGGCGCCCCCGACGAGCCCTTCGCGGCCCTCGTCGAGCGCATCGTCGACCAGGTCGTCCTGCCCGCGGTCCGGGGGGCCCGCGGCTGAGTCACCGTCCACCCGCGTCCGGACATCGAGGTCCGGACGTCCCTCCCGCACGCCCGCACCGACCGAGGAGCACCATGTCCACCTCCGCCACCACCGGCGGGCACGACGGCGACGGTCCCGCCCGCGCCGACGACCCGCTGCTCGACCCGGCCCTCGACCCGGAGCTCGACGCCGAGCTCGACGCCGCCACCGACGGCACGGCCGGGATCGCGCCCGCCCGCCGCCGGGCCCTCGGCCTCGCGCTCGCCGTCATCAGCACGGCGCAGCTCATGGTCGTCCTCGACGCGACGATCGTGAACATCGCACTCCCGACGCTCGGCACGGACCTCGGCTTCTCGCAGGCGAACCTGTCGTGGGTCGTCAACGCGTACACGCTCGCCTTCGGCGGCCTGCTCCTGCTCGGCGGCCGGGCGGGCGACCTGCTCGGGCGCCGCAAGACGTTCATGGTCGGCGTCGGCGTCTTCGCGCTCGCGTCGTTCCTCGGCGGGGTCGCGCAGTCCGAGGGCCAGCTCATCGGCGCGCGCATCCTCCAGGGCCTCGGCGCCGCCATCGCGTCCCCGACGGCGCTCTCCCTCGTGACGACGACCTTCCCGGCCGGCCCCGCCCGAAACCGGGCGTTCGCGATCTACGCCGCGATGTCCGGCGCGGGCGCGGCCATCGGGCTCATCCTCGGCGGGCTGCTCACCGAGATCGACTGGCGCTGGACGTTCTTCGTCAACGTGCCGATCGGCATCGCCGTCATCATCCTGGCGCCCATGGTGCTGCCGGAGTCGGCCCGCCAGCGCGGCCGGTTCGACCTGCCGGGCGCGGTCACCGCGACGGCCGGTCTCGTCAGCCTCGTCTACGGCCTCACCCAGGCCGCCGAGAAGGGCTGGGGCACGACCGCCACGCTCGTGTACCTGTCCGTCGGGGTGGCGCTCATCGTCGCGTTCCTCCTCATCGAGTCGCGCTCGGCGCACGCCCTCATGCCGTTCCGGGTGCTGGCCCAGCGGGACCGGGCGGCGTCCTACCTCGCGATGCTCGTGGTCGGCGCCGGGATGTTCGCCCTCTTCTACTTCCTCGGCATCTACATCCAGACGGTGCTCGGGTACTCGCCGGTCCGCGCGGGTGTCTCGTTCCTGCCGTTCAGCGCGGGCATCATCGCCGCGGCCCAGCTCGGCTCGTTCCTCGTGAGCCGCGTCGACGCCCGGTGGATCTCCGGCCCCGGTGCGCTCATCGCGGCGGCGGGCATGCTGTGGATGGCCCAGATCACCCCGCAGACGGAGTACCTCACGGGGCTGCTCGGCCCGATGGTGACGATGGCGTTCGGCCTCGGCCTGATCTTCGTGCCGCTGACGCTCACCGCCGTCGCCGGCGTCGAGAAGCGGGACTCCGGGGTCGCCTCCGCCGTCCTCAACACGATGCAGCAGATCGGTGGCGCGATCGGCCTGGCGACCCTGAGCACCGTGGCGTCCCGGTCGTCCGCGGACAAGGCGGCGGAGCTCGCGGCCGACCTCCAGGCCAAGGCGGCCGCGGGCCTGCCGGCCGACCAGCTGGCGCAGCTCAAGGCGCTCGTCCAGGTCGAGGCGTTCACCTCCGGCGCGACGGCGGCCTTCGTCGTCGCCGCCGGGATGATCCTCGGCGCGGGGCTGCTCGTCGTGGCGTTCCTCCGGGTCCGGCACGAGGACCTGGCGAGCGACCAGGTCCAGGTGACGATGCACTGAGCCCGGACGTCGAAGGGCCCCGACCGTCCGGTCGGGGCCCTTCGCGCGTGCTGCGGGCGGTGCGGCCCGGGTCAGCCGACCCGGTGGAGCCAGCGCACCGGGGCGCCGTCCCCGGCGTGCCGGAACGGCTCGAGCTCGTCGTCCCACGCGCTGCCGAGGGCGAGGTCGAGCTGCGCGACGATCGTCGCCGGGTCGCCGTGCCCGCTCTCGAGGGCGTGCCGCACCCGGTCCTCGGGGACGAGGATGTTGCCGTGCACGTCGGTCACGGCGTGGAAGATGCCCAGCTCGGGGCTGTGCATCCACCGCCCGCCGTCGACACCGGGGCTCGGCTCCTCGGTCACCTCGTACCGCAGGTGCGCCCAGCCCCGCAGGGCGGACGCCAGCAGCGCCCCGGTCCCCTGCTCGGCCTGCCAGGAGAGCTCGGTGCGGTAGAGCCCCGCCGCCGCCGGCTGCGGGATCCAGTCCAGCGACAGGCGCACGTCGAGGACGCCGCCGGCGGCCCACTCGACGTGTGGGCACAGCGCACGCGGCGCGGAGTGCACGAACAGGACGCCTCGCGTCGTCGCACCGGCCATGGGGGCCTCCTTCACCGGGTTGAGGTGCGTCTTCCCCAACGACCTCGTCCGATGAGCAGCCTTGCTGGCAGGGGCGTGATGCTGGCGCCTGTCCCCGGCCATTCTGCACCACGGATCACACCCGCACCACCTTTCTCATCGAAACTCTGGGTAGAACGACAACTACGTTCCGTATTCCATCGACCACGGAGTGAAGATCCGACCGCGACACGCCGAGACGTACCAGGAGGCACGACTGGGAGGTGGCGTGAACCAGGAGCCGATCGGCCTGGACGAGGCGTACGACGAAGGTGTCGTCACCGAGGTGATCCGTCCTGCCGCGATCGTCCCGGAGGAGGCCGCCCGGGCGATCCTCGTCGAGCTCTCGCTGAACTCGGTGCACGCCGACGGGCTCTGGCTCGCCGAGCCGAGCCGCTGGACCCGGTACGAGCAGCCCTGGCCCGGGGAGCGCCCCGAGGACGCCACCGGTCTCGTCGGCAGCCTGCAGATCGCCTACGGCACCCCGACGAAGTACGAGATCACCATCTACCGCGTCATGATCTCCAGGCTCGGCTCCGCCCTCGGCTTCACCGTGGAGACGCTGTGCGACGAGGCACTGGGCTTCGGGGACCTCACCCTCGCCGACTGCCCGCGGGCCGCCCTGGCGGCACCGCCGCGGCCGTTCCGGTTCTGACCGCGCGACCACCGCGGCGACGGCGATCACCGGTCGGCCACGCGCGTCCCAGGTCGCGCCAGTAGGGTCGGAGCGCCACCGGCACCTGCCGGGTGGCCGGGTCAGAGGCTGACCCGACTTCCCGGTCGGAAAGGGCTGGCGAGACATGTCGCAGAAGGTGCAGGGCGTCGTCGCGCGGGGCAAGGGTGCCCCCGTCACGGTCGAGACGGTCGTCGTCCCGGACCCCGGTCCCGGCGAGGCGGTCGTGAAGGTGCAGGCCTGCGGCGTCTGCCACACCGACCTGCACTACCGCGAGGGCGGCATCAACGACGACTTCCCGTTCCTCCTCGGCCACGAGGCGGCGGGCGTCGTCGAGGCGGTCGGCGCCGGCGTCACGGACGTCGCGCCCGGTGACTACGTCGTCCTCAACTGGCGTGCGGTGTGCGGCCAGTGCCGCTCGTGCCGGCGCGGCCGCCCGCAGTACTGCTTCGCCACCCACAACGCCACGCAGAAGATGACCCTCGAGGACGGCACCGTGCTGTCCCCCGCGCTCGGCATCGGCGCCTTCGTCGAGAAGACCCTCGTCGCCGCCGGCCAGTGCACGAAGGTCGACCCGGCCGCCGCCCCGGCCGTCGCCGGCCTGCTCGGCTGCGGCGTCATGGCCGGCCTCGGCGCGGCGATCAACACCGGCAACGTGCAGCGCGACGACACCGTGGCCGTCATCGGCTGCGGCGGCGTCGGCAACGCGGCGATCGCCGGTGCCAGGCTCGTCGGCGCCCGCCGGATCATCGCCGTCGACATCGACGACAAGAAGCTCGAGTGGGCCAAGGACTTCGGCGCCACCCACACGGTGAACTCCTCGTCGCAGGACGCCGTCGAGGCGATCCAGGCCGCGACGGACGGCTTCGGCGCGGACGTCGTCATCGACGCCGTCGGCCGCCCCGAGACGTGGAAGCAGGCCTTCTACGGCCGCGACCTCGCCGGCACCGTCGTCCTCGTCGGCGTGCCGAACCCGACGATGACGCTCGAGCTGCCGCTCATCGACGTCTTCGGCCGGGGCGGCTCGCTGAAGTCGTCCTGGTACGGCGACTGCCTGCCCTCGCGCGACTTCCCGACGCTCATCGAGCTGTACCTGCAGGGCCGGCTCCCGCTCGACAAGTTCGTCAGCGAGACCGTGGGCCTCGGGGACGTCGAAGCGGCGTTCGCGAAGATGCACCACGGCGAGGTCCTCCGGTCGGTGGTGGTCCTTTGAGCAGCCGGGCACGCATCGAGAACGTCGTCACGAGCGGGGTCTTCAGCCTCGACGGGCAGGACTTCGACGTCGACAACAACGTGTGGCTCATCGGGGACGCCGACGAGGTCGTCGTCGTCGACGCCTCGCACGAGGCGGCCAAGATCCTCGACGCGGTCGGCGGCCGCAAGGTCGTCGCGATCGTGTCGACCCACGGCCACAACGACCACGTGAACGCCGCGGGCGAGGTCGCCGACGCCACGGGTGCCCCGATCCTCCTGCACCCCGAGGACCGGATGCTCTGGGACGTCGTCCACCCCGACCGCGAGCCCGGGTACCTCGCCGACGGAGACGTGGTCGAGGTCGGCGGGACGACGCTGCGGGTGCTCCACACCCCGGGGCACTCCCCCGGCGCGGTGTGCCTGCACGTCCCGGACCTCGAGGTCCTCTTCTCCGGCGACACCCTGTTCAAGGGCGGTCCGGGCGCGACGGGCCGGTCCTTCTCGAGCTTCCCGACGATCCTGGAGTCGATCCGGACCCGGCTCCTCACGCTCGCACCGACGACCACCGTGCTCACCGGGCACGGCGACTCGACGACGATCGGCGCCGAGGCCGGCGACTACGACGCGTGGGTGGCCCGCGGGCACTGACCCTCGCGGGGAGTCCCGCACGAACCCCTGAGGACGCCGCCGGTCGCGCACAGCGACCGGCGGCGTCCGTCGTCCGCCCCGGGACGAGGGTCCCGGAACGCACCGCCCGCATCCTTGCCCGCCCGGCGATCCGGTAACGATCACACGAGAACTGTCCGTGACGTTCCTTGCGGAACAAGATCGCGCGGGCCACCGTGTTCGTCCACGGACGTCCGGTCGGGAACCGGGCGCCGTCGACGCCCGGGGGGCCCGGGCGGCTTGGGGGAACCACATGTCCGGACGTGCACCTTTCCATGCCCGTAGGTCGGTCCGCGTCGGCGCCGCGGCGACGGCGTCGGTCCTCGTCGCGGGCGGCGTGCTCGCGACGCAGCTCTCACCGACGACCGCCGCGACGGGGACGCCGAAGCTGACCCGGGAGCAGGTCGCCGAGACGCTGCTCGCGCGCCGCGGCGAGTACCTCTCCCCCGGCGCGCTCGCCGGGCTCCGCTTCCTCGCCGGGAAGAACCGCCCCGGCGGCCTCGTCGGCGAGGGCGACGAGCCCGCGGCCGGCCGGGCCGGCGCGGCGACCAACCGGGCCGCCGGGGCCGCCGTCGCGTCGGCGGGCCTGAAGAACGTCCGCGTCAACGACCCGCGGGCCGACCGGACGCTGGAGCAGACGACCCAGAGCGAGACGGCGATCGCCGTGAAGGGCAAGCGGGTCGTCGTCGGGTTCAACGACTCCCAGCAGGTCTACCCCGGCGGCTTCCTCACGGCGGCGGCGAACCTCACCGGCGTCGCGTACTCCGCCGACGGCGGCAAGACCTTCACCGACGCCGGCACCCTGCCCCAGGGCCCCGGTCAGATCAACCTCGGCGACCCGTGGCTCGGCGTCGACCGCAAGGGCGTCTTCTACTACTCCGAGCTCGTCATCAGCGGCGAGTCGGGCGGCCTCGAGATCGGCGTCTCGACGTCGAAGGACGGCGCCCGGTGGACGGTGCCGACGTACGCCTCGCCGAACGACCCGGCGCTCTTCTACTCCGGTGACAAGGAGGCGCTCACGGTCGGCCGGTCCAAGGCCTCCGCGGCCAAGGACACCGTGTACGTCGCGTGGGACGACTTCGTCGACGACGGCCAGGGCGGTTTCTTCGCGGGCCTGCCCGTCGCCCGGTCGCAGGACGGCGGCCGGACGTTCCAGCTGGCGTACGCGGACAAGATCACGAGCGACCCGTCGAGCTGCAGCTTCGGCCAGTACATCGGCTCGCAGCCGAGCGTCGACCCGGCCACCGGCGACCTCACGGTCGTCTCGGTCCGCATCGCCGTGGACGACCCCACGTGCGAGGGCGGCACCGAGGCCTTCGACATCGTCTCGGTCACCTCGAAGGACGGCGGCGTGACCTTCACCAAGCCCGTCGTCGTCGCCACCGTGGGCGACTTCGCCTCCATCGACCTCGGCCCCGGCCAGGTGGCGCGCAACCTGCCGCTGCCGACCGTGACCCGCCTCGGCAGCACGCTCGTCACGGCGTGGAACGAGGGTCCCCAGGGCGCGATGCACACGCTGTGGTCGGCGTCGAAGGACGGCGGGGCGACCTGGAGCGCCACGGTGCCGGTGCCCTCGCCCGCCGGCGAGGACTTCCAGCCGGCGCTCTCGGCGGACGCCGCCGGCCTGCACCTGGCCGCGTACCACAAGAACCCGGACCTGACGGTCGACGTGCTCCTGTCCGACTCGAAGAACGGCACGGCGTGGACGACGAAGCGCGTCACGACGAAGGCGTTCCCCGGGGTCTTCAACAACCCGCAGTTCGACCCGGTCATCGCGACGGGGTACATGGGTGACTACATCGCGAACGTCGCGACCGACGGCGGCCTGTACCTCGCCTGGGGTGACAACCGCGACATCGTGAAGAACTCGCTGTGGCCGGCCGGGCGCCACGACCCGGACGTCTTCTTCGCGAAGCGCTGAGGCGGCGCGGCACCTGCTGCCGCGTCCGGTGACGACGGGCCGCCGCACCCCCGGGGTGCGGCGGCCCGTCCGCGCACGGCCTGCCACACTGCCGCCCGTGGACGCCTCCCGGCACGACCGCAGCCTCGCCGCGCTCCTCGGCCTCGCGGTCGGTGACGCCCTCGGGATGCCGACGCAGGAGCTGTCCCGGGCCCGTGCCGAGCAGCTGCTCGGTGCGGGCCCGGTCCTGCTGGACGGCCCGCCCGACAACCCGGTCTGCCCGGGCCTGGCCGCGGGGTCCGTCACCGACGACACCGCGCAGGCGCTCCTGCTCGGCCGGCTCCTCGTCGACGGCCACGGCCGGATCGACCCCCACGACCTCGCCGACCGGCTCCTCGGCTGGGAGGACGCGATGGCCGCCCGCGGCTCGCTCGACCTGCTCGGCCCCTCGACGAAGGCCGCGCTGCTCGCCGTCCGCGGCGGCGCCGACCCGGCGACGACGGGGCGCGGCGGGACGACCAACGGCGCGGCGATGCGGGTCGCGCCGGTCGGGGTCGCGACCCCGCCGGAGCCGCTCGCCGGGCTCGTCGACGCCGTCGTCGCGGCCGGGCAGGTCACGCACGACACCGGGACGGCGCACGCCGGCGCGGCCGCGGTCGCCGCCGTCGTGGCGGCCGGGGTGGACGGCGCCGCGTTCGACGCGGCGCTGCCGCTCGCCGTCCGGGCGGCCCGCGAGGCCGGCCGGCGCGGCGCGCGGCCGGACGACCAGGACGTGGCCGGGCGGATCGAGGCCGCGCTCGCCCTGGTCCGGTCCGGCGCCCGGGGCAGCGGCCGGTCGGCGGCGGACGGCGGGAGCGCGCTCCTCGACGCCGTCGCGACCCGGGTCGGGACGACGCTCGCCACCCACGAGTCGGTGCCCGCCGCGTTCGCCGTCGCGGCGCTCGCGGACGGCGACCCGTGGCGGGCCGCCTGGTTCGGGGCCCGGCTCGGCGGTGACGCCGACACGGTCGCCGCGATGGCCGGGGCGTGCGTCGCGGCCTGCACCGGGACGGCGGCCCTGCCGCCCGACGTCGTCGCGCAGGTCGTCGCGGTCAACACGCTCGACCTCGCCCCGCTCGTCGAGGGGCTGCTCGCCCTGCGGGCGGCGCGATGAGCGGCGGTGCACCGGTGGCGTGGACCGCGGCCGGCACCCCGCTGCTGCCCCCGGCCCGCCTCGTCGGCCTCGCGAGCATCCTCGTGGACGTCGCGGTCCGGCTCCCCGCGCTGCCCGCGCGCGGCGGCGACGTCGTCGCGGACGACGCGGGCCGGGCTGCGGGCGGCGGTCTCAACGCCCTCGCCGCCGCGGCCCGGCTGCGGCTGCCCGCCGCGTACGCGGGGCCGCACGGCACCGGCCCGAACGGCGACACCGTGCGGGCAGCCCTCGCCGCGGACCGCGTGGAGCCGCTCCTGGCGCCGGAGCCCGTGGCGGACACCGGCTGGTGCCTCGCGATGGTCGAGCCGGACGGCGAGCGCACGTTCGTCACCGTGCCCGGTGCGGAGGCCCGGCAGCGCGGCGACCGGCTCGCGGCGCTGCGGCCGGGTGACCGGGACGCGCTCTACGTCTCCGGGTACGACCTCGCCTACCCGCAGGCCGGCCCGGCGGTCGCGGCGTTCGTCGCCGGGCTGCCGCCCGCCGGCCCCGCGGGCGGGCCGCTCGTCGTCCTCGACCCCGGTCCGCTCGTCGCCGACGTGCCGGCCGCCCTGCTGGCCGCGGTCCTCGCCCGGACCGACCTCGTCACGCTCTCCCGCGCCGAGGCCGAGGTGCTCGGCCTGGACGACGACCTGCACGCGCCCTGGCTGCCCGCCGGGGCGGCCGTCGTGCTCCGGGCCGGGGCGCAGGGCGCCCGGGTCCGGCTCCCGGGCGGGCCCGTCGTCACGGTGCCCGGCGTCCCGGCCCCCGGGCCGGTCGTCGACACGAACGGCGCGGGGGACGTCCACACCGGCGCCCTGCTCGCCGGGCTGTCCCGAGGGCTCGCGCTGCCGGCCGCGGCGGCGCTCGCCAACGCCGCCGCGGCGGTCAGCATCACGCGGCCGGGGGCGAACAGCGGCCCGACCGACGCCGACCTGACCGTCCGGCCGGCCCCGCACGCAGGCGCCTGACCGAACCCGCTCGTCGGCCCGCTCGTCGGCCCGCTCGTCGGCAGGCTCGTCGGCCGGCCATCGGCAGGTCTCGTCCTCGTCGGTGCGCGCTGCTACGTTCACGCCGTGCCCGCCGGTCCGTCCCCCGCCGTGGCCGCCGACCCCTACGGCGCCGCGCACGACGCCGCGCGCGCCCTCGCCGCCGCGACCGGGGTCGAACGGCACGACGTCGTCGTCGTCCTCGGCTCCGGCTGGGCCGGCGCGGCCGACGCCCTCGCCGACCCGGGCAGCACGCCCGTCGAGGTCGACGTCACCGACCTGCCGGGCTTCGTGCCGGTCGTCGCCGAGGGCCACGTCGGGCGGGTCCGGTCGACCGCGCTCGGCGGCCTGCGGGTGCTGACGTTCCTCGGCCGCACCCACCTCTACGAGGGGCGGGGTGCCGCGCAGGTCGTGCACGCCGTCCGCACCGCGGCGGCCGCGGGCTGCCGGCTCGCCGTCCTGACGAACGCGAACGGCTCGTTGCGCCCGGAGTGGGGCACCGGCACCGGCGTCGTCCTGCGCGACCACCTGAACCTCGCCGACGCGACGCCGCTCGTCGGGCCGCGCTTCGTCGACCTCACCGACGCGTGGTCCCCGCACTGGCGCCGGCGGGCGCTCGCGGCGGGCCCCGACCTCGTCGAGGGCGTGTACGCGATGCTCCGCGGCCCGCACTACGAGACCGTCGCCGAGGCGCTCATGCTCCGCACGCTCGGGGCGGACGTCGTCGGCATGTCGACGGTGCCCGAGGCGATCGCCGCCCGGGAGGCCGGCATGGAGCTGCTCGGGCTGTCCGTCGTGACGACCGTCGAGGCGACCGGTGAGGTCATCGACGGCGAGGAGGTCGTCCGGGTCGCGGCAGCCGCCGCCACCCGGATGGGGGGTGTCATCGCCACGGTGCTCACCGGGGCGACCGACCTGACGCCGGCCGGCAGCACGGCCGGGAGGGAGAGCACGCCATGACCGAACCCGGCAGCGTCGCCGCCGGCCCGACCGTGACCGCGGCGGGCGGCGTCGAGCAGAACGGCATCAACGTCATCGCGGAGTCCGAGCGCAAGGGCGCACCGCGCGACCTCTTCTGGCCGTGGTGCGCCGCGAACATCTCGGTGCTCGGCATCGGCTACGGCACGTACATCCTCGGCTTCGGCGTCTCGTTCGCGCAGGCCCTCGTCGCCGGGCTCGTCGGGATCGTCGTGTCGTTCCTGCTCGTCGGGCTCGTCTCCCTGTCCGGCAAGCGCGGCTCCGCCCCGACGATGATCACCTCGCGTGCGGCCTTCGGGGTCCGCGGCAACTCGCTGCCCGCAGCCGTCTCCTACCTGCTCCTCGTCGGCTGGGAGACCGTGCTCTGCGCGCTCGCGACGCTCGCGACCGCCACGGTCTTCGGCCGGCTCGGCTGGGGCGACGGCAACCTGACGAAGGTGCTCGCCTTCCTCGTCGTCGCGGCGGTCATCGTGTTCGCCGGCGTCTTCGGCTTCGACGTCATCATGCGGCTGCAGACGATCCTCACCGTCGCGCTCGCCGTCCTCACCGTCGGGTACGTCGTCCTCACCCTCGACCACGTCGAGTGGTCCACGGTGAGCGCCATCCCGAACGGCTCGACGCAGACGTTCGTCGGCGCCCTCGTCTTCGTCATGACCGGGTTCGGGCTCGGCTGGGTGAACTCCGGCGGCGACTACTCGCGCTACCTGCCGCGCGAGGCGTCGAGCCGCGGCGTCGTCGCGTGGACGACGGTCGGTGCGAGCATCGCCCCGCTCGTCCTCGTCCTCTACGGGCTGCTCCTCGCGGGCAGCGACCCGGAGCTGGCGAAGGCCATCGGCAGCGACCCGGTCGGCGGCCTCACGACGATCCTGCCGACCTGGTACCTCGTGCCGTTCGCCCTCGTCGCCATCGGCGGCCTCATCGGCGGCGCCGTCCTCGACATCTACTCCTCGGGCCTCGCCCTGCTCACGCTGGGGCTCAAGGTCCCGCGCTGGACGGCCGCCGGCATCGACGGTGTGATCATGGTCCTCGGGACCGTCTACTTCGTCTGGGTCGCCGACAGCTTCTTCTTCCCGTTCCAGGGCTTCCTCATCACGCTCGGGGTGCCGATCGCCGCCTGGTGCGGGATCTTCCTCGCCGACCTCTTCCTGCGCCGCCGGGACTACGCGGAGGCCGAGCTGTTCGAGCCGCGGGGCCGCTACGGCGCGGTGAACGCGCCGGCCGTGGCGACCATGGTCGTGGCGACGGTCGTCGGCTGGGGCCTCGTGACGAACACGTACGCCGGCTGGCTCGGCTGGCAGGGCTACCTGCTCGAGCCGCTCGGGCTCGGCTCGAAGGCCGACGGCGCCTGGGCGTTCGCGAACGTCGGCGTCCTCGTCGCGATCGTCCTCGGCGCGGCCGGGTACGCCGCGCTGTCGTCCGCCGCCGTCCGCCGCCAGGAGCAGACCGCCTGACGCCTCTCCTTCTCCTTCTCCTTCTCTTTCCCCCACACCCCCGCCCGCTGGAGTTACTAGCGCGTATGACCCCGTAGGTGGGTCATACGCGCTAGTAACTCGTGTCGAGGTGTGACGAACGAGGTACGAAGGGTCCTCTCGCGCGGGTCGCCGGCGGCGGTAGCGTCGCGGCACCGGACCCGCACGAAGGGGGTGGCCTCGTGACGACGTCGTCGAAGAGCGCCATGACCGCACTCCAGTGGCAGCTCGCCCGGGACGCCGCGCGGCACTACGCGCAGGTGCTCGTCCCGGCCTACCTCGGAC
This sequence comes from Kineosporia sp. A_224, assembly GCF_002198655.1. Lineage (GTDB taxonomy): Bacteria > Actinomycetota > Actinomycetes > Actinomycetales > Kineosporiaceae > R-H-3. Next base: position 32,982 of record NZ_MWLN01000199.1, on the reverse strand, counting down.
CGGCCGCCCAGGCCGTCGTCGAGCGGGCCGCCCCGAGCGGCTCGGAGACGGTGCTCGACGTCGGCTGCGGCACGGGCGCGGCGGCGGCGGCCGCCCGCGAGCGGCTCGGCCCCGGCGGCCGGGTCGTCGCGGTCGACGTCAACCGGTACATGCTCGACGTCGCCCGCGAGGTGCTCGGTCCGCACGAGGGCGCGGCGCCGGTGGACCTGCGCGAGGGGGACGCCCGCCAGCTGCCGCTGCGCGACCACGGCGTCGACGTCGTCGTGTGCGCGAACACGCTGCAGTTCGTGCCGGAGCGGGCCCGTGCCTGCGCGCAGATGGTCCGGGTGCTCGTCCCCGGCGGCCGGGCCGCCGTCGGGACGTGGGCCTCGATCGAGGAGAACCCGTACTTCGACGCCCTCGCGCACGCGATCGACCGCACGATGGGTCCGCAGGTCGCGACCCACCTCACGTCGGCCTGCACGCTCGGCACCGCCCCGGAGCTGTGGGGCGCCCTGCGCGCCGGCGGCTTCGAGGACATCGCGGTGGAGAACGTCACCCTCGACGTGACCCTCGGCGAGCTCACGACGTTCGTGCCCCGGCACCTCGCCTCGACCCCGATGGCCGCGGCCTTCCGCGGTGCAGGCGACGAGGCCGTCCACGACGTCGTCGAGCAGGTCGTCGACGCCCTCGGCGGCGCGGCCGGCCGGTCCGTGCCGTTCCACCTGCTCGTGGCCGGGGCCCGCTCTCCCGCGGCCTGACGCGCCGACCGCGCCGTCCGGTCGTTAGGCTCGCCGGCGGAGGTGGGTCGTGACGGTGCTCTGGGTGGTCCTCGTCGTCGCCGGGCTCGCGGTCGTCGGGTACGGCGTGCGCGTCGCGCTGCGCGGGCCCGCCGAGCGGGCGAGCGGCGGCGGGTACGCGCTGTTCGGGCTCGGGGTCGGCGGCTACGCGCTCGGTCGCCTCCTCGGCGAGGACTGGACGCTGCTCACCTGGCTGTGCATCGGCGGCCCGCTCCTCGCCTACTGGGGCAGCCTGCCGGGGCGACCGGGGGCGACCGGCCCGGGTCGGGCCTCCGGCTCCGGGGACGGCACCCCGCCCGCAGTGTGAGAACTCCGCAACAAACCCACGCAATCCTGGCGCCGGACCCGTTCTTCGACCATGCTGAAAAGTGCCTACCGAACTCATCGGGCAGGGTCGTCGAAGAACCGTCGAGCAGCCGTCGGTCACCGCAGGCGCCCCGGCCCCGGTCAGGAGCGCCGCCATGCTGCAGGACTTCGCGGCCGCGTCCGTGCTCGTCGTCGACGACGAGCCGGCCGACCTCGCACGGCTCGGACGGCTCCTCGCCGGGGACGGGCTGCACAACCTCCACCTCGAGCAGGACGCCCGCCGGGCGCTGTGCCGGCTCGACGCCCTCGCACCGGACCTCGTGCTCCTCGACCTCGAGATGCCCTGCGTCGACAGCCTCGCCGTCCTCGACGCGCTGCGCCGGTGGGCGGGCGGCACCTACCTGCCCGTCGTCGTCCTCACGTCGGACCTGACGGCGCCCGCCCTGGGCGCCGCCCTGGCCCGGGGCGCGACGGACTTCGTCACGAAGCCGCTCAACGGCACCGAGATCACGCTGCGGGTCCGCAACCTGCTCGAGACCGGGGAGCTGCACCGCACGCTGCACCGGCACCTCGCCGACGCCGACGCCGACCTCGAGCGCGAGGTCGGCGGGCGCGGGGGCGGCCCGGGCAGCGACGTCGACACCCGGGAGCGGATCGGTGCCGTGCTGTCGGGCGGCGACCTGAGCACGGTCTTCCAGCCGGTCGTCGGCCTCGCCGACAGCACTGTTGTCGGCTACGAGGCACTGTCCCGCTTCGCCCCCGGCACACCCGACACCGCGACGTGGTTCTCGCAGGCCGAGGGCGTCGGGCTCGCCACCGACCTCGAGCTCGTCGCCGCGCACCACGCCGTCTCGCAGACACCGCACCTGCCGCAGCGGGGGTTCGTCGCGCTCAACGTCTCCCCCGCGACCCTCGTCGGCGGCCGGCTCCGCGAGGTCGCCCTCGATCCCGGCACGCTGCGCGGTGCGCCGGTCGTCGTGGAGCTCACCGAGCACGTGCCCGTGTCGGACTACGACGCGCTCGCCGCCGCCTTCGCGCCGCTGCGCGAGGTGGGCGCGCTGCTCGCGCTCGACGACACGGGCGCCGGGTTCGCCGGGCTGCGGCACCTGCTCCACCTGCACCCGGACATCATCAAGCTCGACATCTCCCTCGTGGCCGGGATCGACGCCGACCCGGCCCGCCGGGCGCTCGCCGCGGCGCTGGTCGCGTTCGCCGACGACATCGGCGCCCAGGTCGTCGCCGAGGGCGTCGAGACGCCGGCGCAGGCCGAGGCGCTCGCGGGCCTCGGCGTCCGGTGGGGCCAGGGCTGGCTGCTCGGCCGGCCGGCGCCGGCCTCCACCTGGCACTGACGCCGCGCGCCGCGCCCGCTCTGTCGCGGTCCGTGTTGGACAGGTCACATCGGAGGTGCCTTTACGCCCGATCGGGCGAGGCCGACGGCCCACCTTCAGTAACCTTCCAGACGATTCGCAGGGTCGGCCGTCGCAGGCCGCGACGGACGAGGGAGCTGCGTGGCACGCGTCAAGGGTTTCGACGGTCTCCGCGCCATCGCCGTCCTGGCCGTCATGCTCTTCCACGTCGACCGTGGCATCGCCGGCGGCGGCTGGATCGGCGTCGACCTGTTCTTCGTGCTGTCGGGGTTCCTCATCACGACGCTGCTCCTGCGCGAGCACGCCCGAAACCGCCGCATCGCCCTCGCCGACTTCTACGTCCGGCGGTTCGCGCGCCTCTACCCGGCGCTGCTCGTCATGGTCGTCGCCTGCCTCCCGTTCGCCGCGTACCTCGGCTACAAGAGCCAGGCGGAGGGGTACGTCGTCACCGCGGCGGTCACCCTGACCTACCTCTCGGACATCGCGATCTACCTGTCGGGGCACGCGTACGGCCGCTTCACCCACACGTGGAGCCTCGCCGTCGAGGAGCACTTCTACCTGCTGTGGCCGATCGTCGTCGTCCTCCTCCGTGGCCGGCGACGGTTCGTGCTCGCGGCCGCGCTCGGCGGAGCGACCCTGTCCTTCCTCGCGACCGCGTTCGGCTCCGGGCGCACCGTCTTCGACAAGGGCACACCGGTCGCGTACTTCGCGCCGCACACCCGGATGTTCGAGCTCCTCCTCGGGGCGGCCGCCGCCGCCCTCGTGTTCTCCCGCGCGGGCCACGGTCCCGGGCGTCAGCTCGACCGGCTCGTCGGTGGTCGCGTCGGCGGCGTCCTCCGCCCGGTGGCACCGGCACTCGCCCCGCTCGGCCTGCTCGGGCTCGGCGCGGTCATGGTCTACGCCGGTGCGGTCCCCCGCAGCGAGGGCTTCACGCTCCAGCTCCTGGCCGCGGGACTGACGTCGTGCCTGCTCGTGCTCGGTGTCTACCTCGCCCAGGGGTCCGCGCTGGTCCGTGCGCTGGAGTGGGCGCCGCTCGCCTGGTTGGGCACGGTCTCCTACGGCATCTACCTCTTCCAGTCGCCGATCCTCAAGCTGGCCGACCACTACCTCGACGCCGGGACGCTCTCCCAGCTGGTCGTCTGGCTGCCGCTGACCGTCGGCGCGGCCGCCCTCTCGAACCGCTACCTCGAGGCGCCCGTGCGGGACTGGGCCCGTCGACGGCTCACCACCTCCGCGCCGCACGCACCGCTTCCGCAGCAGTCGCACGACACCGCCGCGGCCAAGGTCGAGGTCGACGCCGGCTCGCTCCGGTAGCCGACCGGCCGGTCAGCCGACCTGCGCCGCCGCGGCGCGGCCCGCCGTCCGGCCGGAGAACAGGCACCCGCCGAGGAACGTGCCTTCGAGCGCGTTGTAGCCGTGCATCCCGCCCCCGCCGAACCCGCTGACCTCGCCCGCGGCGTAGAGCCCGGGCACCGGGATTCCGTCCGCCCCGAGCACGCGACCGTCGAGGTCGGTGTGCAGACCGCCCAGCGTCTTGCGGGTCAGCACGTTGAGCCGGACGGCGATGAGCGGGCCGGCCTTCGGGTCGAGCAGCCGGTGCGGTGTCGCGACCCGGACGAGCCGGTCCCCGCGGTAGGCGCGCGCCCCGCGGATGGCCGTCACCTGCGCGTCCTTGCTGAAGGCGTTCGCGATCTCGCGGTCGCGGCCCTCCACGAGCGCGCGGAGGGCGGCCTCGTCGATCGCGGGCACGTCGGGATCGGCGATCGCGTTCATCCCCCGGACGAGGTCGGCGAACGAACCTGCGACGACGAAGTCCTCGCCGTGCTGCTTGAACGCCTCGACGGGGCCCGGCGCACCGGGGCGCACCCGGGAGAGCAGCAGCCGGACGTCCTTGCCGGTGAGGTCGGGGTTCTGCTCGGAGCCGGAGAGTGCGAACTCCTTCTCGATGATCTTCTGCGTGAGGACGAACCACGAGTAGTCGTAGCCCGTGGAGCGCAGGTGCCTCAGCGTGCCGAGGGTGTCGAACCCCGGGAAGAACGGCGCGGGCAGGCGGTGGCCCGCGGCGTCGAGCCACAGCGACGACGGGCCGGGCAGGATCCGGATCCCGTGGTTGTCCCAGATCGGGTCCCAGTTCCGCAGACCCTCGACGTAGTGCCACATCCGGTCCGGGTTGACGACCGTGCCGCCGGCCGCGGTGCTGATGGCGATCATCCGGCCGTCGACGTGCGCGGGGACGCCGGCGACCATCCGGCGCGGGGGCGTCCCGAGGCGCTCCGGCCAGGCCGCGCGGACGAGGTCGTGGTTGCCGCCGATCCCGCCGGACGTCACGAGGACGGCCTGCGCCGAGTGCTCGAACGTGCCGACCTCGGTGCGGGACGACGCCGTGCCGCGGGCGGCGTCCGACGGCTCGAGGAGCGCACCCCGGACGCCGGTCACGGCACCGCCGGACGTGACGAGCCCGTCGACCCGGTGCCGGAAGCAGAAGCGGATCCGCCCGGTCGCCGCGTGCTCGCGGACCCGCCGCTCGAACGGTGCGACGACCCCGGGGCCGGTCCCCCACGTGATGTGGAAGCGGGGCACCGAGTTGCCGTGCCCGTCCGCGCGGCCGTCGCCGCGCTCGGCCCAGCCGACGACGGGGAAGATCCGGTGGCCCATCTGCCGGAGCCAGGCCCGCTTCTCACCGGCGGCGAAGTGCACGTAGGCGGTCGCCCACTGCCGTGGCCAGTGGTCCTCGGGGCGGTCGAACTGCGCGGAGCCCGCCCAGTCCTGCAGGGCCAGCTCGACCGAGTCCTTGACGCCCATCCGGCGCTGCTCCGGGGAGTCCACGAGGAAGAGCCCGCCGAGCGACCAGAACGCCTGCCCGCCGAGGTTCTGCTCCGGCTCCTGGTCGAGCAGCAGCACCCGCCGGCCGGCGTCGGCCAGCTCGGCGGCCGCGACGAGCCCGGCGAGCCCGGCTCCCACGACGACGGCGTCGGCGTCCATGTCTCTCCTGTCGGTCGCTGCTGCCGGGGGCCCGGCGTGCCCTCGGCGGAGAGTCTCCCCCATTCGGACATCCTTTCCGGGCCCGCCCCCGGGGCCTCACCGCGCGTGGCAGCGTCGTCACGGTCGGACGACGAGGTCCGCCGGCACGAGGGATGACGAGGCGAGGCAGGCATGACACAGGTCTCCGGTCCGCAGTGGGCGGCGGACCCGTACGGGCGCTACGAGCTGAGGTTCTGGGACGGGACGGCGTGGACCGAGCACGTGAGCCGGCACGGGGTCCAGGCCCGCGACCCGCTCGCGCCGGTGGCGCCCGTCGTCCCGGAGCAGACGTTCGGGCAGGAGCCGTTCGCCGACCTGCTGCCCCGCTCGCCGGGACGCGCAGCCGGCGTCCCGGGCCACACCCGGTCCGGCGGCGCCGGGCAGAAGGCCCCACGCAGCAAGGCGCTCCCGGCACTGCTCGCCGCCGGCGCGGTCGCGGTCGTCGTCGCACTGGCCGCCTCGCTCGGCGGCGGGCCGTCGACCCCGACCGCCTCCGGGACGACCGACAGCATCCAGCCGCTGGCCGCCGTCCCGACGCAGACGACGAAGGCGAAGGCCGCGACGCCGGCCGCGACGGCGACGTCGCAGACGACGACCAAAGCTGCGGCGAAGAGGACCTCTAAGACCACGACCAGCACGAAGGCGACGACGGCGAGCGCCAGGCCGAAGACGAGCACGAAGCCGAAGGCATCGACGACGAAGCCCAGGACGAGCACATCGACCAGACCGAAGGCCACGTCGTCGACGACGGCGTACAGGCGGTACCCGAACTGTGACGCGATGAATGTCGACTACGCCCACGGAGTCGGCCGTCCAGGCGCCAAGGACAGCACGTCCGGCAAGCCGGTCACGACGTTCGTCGTGAACGCCGGTCTCTACAACGCGAACGTCGCACGCGATGGGGACGACGACGGGATCGCCTGCGAGAAGCGCTGACCGGCAAGGGTCAGCCGACGATCTCGCGCATCCGGAACCGCACGAGCGCCCGGACCGCCTCGTCCGACAACGGTTTCGCGGCCGTGAACCGCACGGTGCCCTTCGAGAGCGCGCAGCCGTCGAGCAGGTCGCTCGCCGCCTCGACGGCCTGCGGGCTGAACGGGAAGACGCTGAGGTGCTTGGCCGCGGCGCGCAGCCCGAGCAAGGGCTTGCCGTTCCAGCGCAGCGCCGCCATGCCGTAGCTCGTGCCCTCCTCGGCGTCCGGTGCGAGCTCGCGCGCGACGGCGACGACGCGCGCGAAGGCCGCCCGGTCGTCCGCGCCCAGGGTGGCGAGGTAGTCCTCGACGTCGGCCATGCGAGGAGGGTAGCCAGCCGCGCGCCGCCCTGGTCGGTGTCCCGCCGTGCGCCTACCTCAGCGGGCTGAGCATCGCGAGCAGGGCCGTGATCGCCTCGGTGGAGACCCGGTAGTGCGTCCAGACGCCGCGCCGGTCGCCGGTGACGATGCCGGCCTCGGCGAGCTTCTTCAGATGATGCGAGACCGTCGGCTGGGCCAGGCCGAGCGGGCCGACGAGGTCGCACGTACAGGCCTCCTGCCCGGGGCTCGCGAGCAGGATCGAGACGAGCCGCAGCCGCACCGGGTCGGCGAGGGCCTTGAGCCGGCGGGCGAGGACGTCGGCCTGCTCGGGGGTCAGCGGCGCCTCGGTGAGCGGGGCGCAGCAGTCGACCGCCGGTGGCTCGAGGACGGGCAGCGGCTTGGCCATGCGGCCATCGTCGCACGACATCGACGATTGTCGATGGTTGACCAGGGGCGCCGCGCGGACGAGGATGGAGATATCGACGTTCGTCGATATTGAACTCCGTCGTCAGGAGACGTCATGAGCGCCACCCAGGTCCCGCAGGACGCCGACGAGCTGCGCGCCGCCGTCCGTGAGCGCTACGCCGCGGCGGCCCGTGCGGCGTCCGGTCAGGACGGCGACGGTACGGGTTGCTGCGCGCCGTCCTGCTGCGGCGACGCCGACGGCACGGTCGGCGGCGCGGTCGGCGGCGGCAAGGACGCGATCACGCGCGACCTGTACGACGACGAAGCGGCGCAGACCTCCGGGGCCGCGCTCGCGGCGTCCCTGGGCTGCGGCAACCCGACGGCCCTCGCCGACCTGCGCCCCGGCGAGGACGTCCTCGACCTCGGCTCCGGCGGCGGGCTCGACGTCCTGCTCTCCGCGCGGCGGGTCTCCCCCGGCGGGACGGCCTACGGCGTGGACATGACCCCGGAGATGCTCGACCTCGCGCGGCGCAACCAGGCCGAGGCCGGTGTCGAGAACGCGCGCTTCCTGCTCGGGACGATCGAGGCCGTACCGCTGCCCGATGCGTCCGTGGACGTCGTCATCTCCAACTGCGTCATCAACCTCGCCGCCGACAAGGACGCCGTCCTCGTCGAGGCGGCCCGGCTGCTGCGCCCCGGCGGCCGGTTCGCCGTCTCCGACGTCGTCCTGCTCAAGCCCCTCCCGGACGCCGCGAAGCACCTGATGCAGCTCTGGACCGGCTGCATCGCCGGCGCCCTGCGCGACACCGACTACGTCGCGCGGCTCACCGCCGCCGGCTTCGTCGGCGCGAGCGTCGAGGTGACCCGGACGTACTCCCGGCAGGACGTCCTCGACCTCGCCGCGACGCTGCCCGCCGACCTGCTGCCCGCCGGCGCCGAGGCGAAGCAGCTCCTCGACGCGCTCGACGGCGCGGTCGCGAGCGCCTTCGTCCGGGCCACCCGGCCCTGACCGTGCACCGGGCTCAGACCCGGTCGTGCCGGTCCGACGGGTCGGGCTCGGCCGGGTCCGCGGCGGGCGGCCGGGCGCCGGCCGGCCCGGCGAGCGGCGGGGCGACCGCGTAGCGGTCCCGACCCAGCTCCTTGGCCCGGTACAGCGCCTCGTCGGCCCGCAGGACGGCGACGGCGGCGTCCTCGGTCTCGACGAGGGCGACCCCCGCCGACACCGACAGGTGGCCGGCAGGCTGGGCGGCCGCCCCCGGGACGTCCACGGCGCGGACGGCGTCGAGCACCCGGTCGAGCAGGGCCCGTACCTCGGCCTCGGTGACCTGCCGGACGAGCAGGCAGAACTCCTCCCCGCCGTACCGGTACGCACCGTCCTGGTCGCGGACGGCGGCCGCCAGCACCCGGGCGACCGCCTGCAGGGCCGCGTCACCGGCGGCGTGCCCCTCGCGGTCGTTGAACTTCTTGAAGTGGTCGACGTCCACCATGACGACGGCCGTGGTGCGCCCCGCGTGCAGCTCCACCTCGGCGCGCAGGTCGAGGTCGAGACTGCGCCGGTTCGGCAGCCCGGTCAGCGCGTCGCGGGTCGCCTGCGTGCGCACGGTCTCCAGGGCGGCGGCGCCGTGCAGCGCGGACGCGACGAGCGGTGCGAGCTCGGTCGCCACCCGGAGCTCGTGGACGCCGAACGGCTGCCCGGCCGGGCGGACGGCGGCGAGCACGGCGACGACCTCGCCGCCGGCGAGCACCGGCACCGCGAGGACGGCGCGGTCCCCGAGGCACGGGTCGTCGTCGAGCACCTCCAGGCTCGCCTGCCCGGTGGCAGCGACCCGGGCGAGCAACCCGGTCACCGGCTCCGGCACCCCGTCGAGGCACCCCCGGGGATCGGCCAGCACCTGCCGGCGGCCACCGCCGCGGCCGTCCGCGGCCAGCAGCACGGCGGCCTCGACGCGCAGCAGCTTCGCGAGCTCGGCGACCGCGACCTGCGCCACCCCGGCGACGTCCCGGGCGTCACCGAGGAGGCGACCGGCGTCGAGCAGGCCGACGACGTGGCGGGCGGAGAGCACGGTGCCGGCCGGGCGGCGACGTCGGCGCAGGGCCACGGCGGACGCCGCCACGAGGGCGAGGGCTGCGGCCGGCCCGAGGGCCGCGACCGGCAGACCGGTGCCGGGCCGCTCGGTGCCCGCGGGCGTGGCCGGTGCCGCTGTCGGTGAGCTCGCCGGTGCACTCGCCGGTGTGGTGGCCGGTGTGGTGGCCGGTGCGGACGTCGAGGCCGTCACCGCGAGCCCGGCGGGCCCGGGCGTTCCGGGCTCCTGCGTCCCGGCCGGCGCCGGCTCCACGCCGGACGCGGCGTCCTCGAGCTCGTCCAGCGCGCGCACGTAGTCCTCGGGGAGCAGCGCCGGCGGGCGGCCCTCGCGCAGCGCCGTCCGGTCCTGCGCCCGCAGCGGCCCGAGCGCGGCCACCTCCGCCGGGCTCGTCCGCCCGCCGCCGGCCCGGAGCCGCTCGAGGACCCGTGCGCCGTCGGCGTCCGCCGACAGCACCCAGGCGACGAGCGCCCGCCGGTCGAGACCGTCGACGTAGGACGCGTACTCGTCGTGGACGTCCTGGAGCCGTTGCGGCACGGGGTCCGGCCACACGCCGAGGGCGACGAGCGCGAGCACCTCGCTCTGCAGCGCGACGATGCCGTCCCCCGCGTCGGACTCCACCGAGGCCCGCGAGACCTGGTGCGCCGCAGCCGGACCGGCCGTCGGGAGCAGCGCCACGCCCGCGACGACGGCGGCCGCGACAGCAGCAGTGAGGTTACGGCGGGCTCGCACGGACGACCCGTCGGCCGCTGCCGTCCCGGCGAGGAGCCCGGTGCCGACGCTTCACCCGGACGGCGCAGGGCGCCTCCCGGGTGGGCCGTTCGGGCGGGCGGGAGGCGTTCGGGCCCCTCCCGCGGGCCGCCTGGCTAGTCTCGGGAGGTGGCCGACGCGACCCTCCCCCCAGGCATCGACAGCCTCATCGCCACCCTCTGGCAGGCCCGGGGCACCGACCTGCTGCTCACCGCCGGGGCGCCGCCGCTGATCCGGGTGGACGGCGACCTGCACCCGGTGCGCGAGACCGCGGTGCTCACCGGCCTCGACACCGCCCAGGCGGTGGACCTCCTGCTCGGCGAGAAGCAGCGTGACCAGTTCGCGGCCGGCTCCGAGGTGGACTTCTCGTTCTCGTGGCGCGGCACCGCGCGGATCCGCGGCAACGCGTACCGGCAGCGCGGCGACGTCGCCATCGCCCTGCGGATCATCCCCCGGCAGATCCCCGGCTTCGACGACATCCGGGTCCCGGCCGCCGTCCGCCGGTTCGCCGCGTTGAAGCAGGGGCTCGTCTTCGTCACCGGCCCGACGGGCTCCGGCAAGTCGACGACGCTCGCCTCGATCATCAACGTCGTCAACGAGAACCGCGCGGTCCACATCCTCACGATCGAGGACCCCATCGAATACGTCCACGAGCACAAGCGGGCCGCGGTGAGCCAGCGCGAGGTCGGCGAGGACACCGAGTCCTTCGCCCACGCGCTGCGCAGCGCGCTCCGCGAGGACCCCGACGTCATCCTCGTCGGCGAGATGCGCGACCTCGAGTCCATCCGCTTCGCCCTGACCCTCGCCGAGACCGGTCACCTCGTCTTCGCGACCCTGCACACGAACGACACCGCGCAGGCCGTCGACCGCCTCGTCGACGTCTTCCCCGCCGACCAGCAGCCGCAGATCCGCGTGCAGCTCGCGAGCACGCTGACCGGCGTCGTCTACCAGCGGCTCGTCCCCCGCCTCGGCGGCGGGATGGTCGCCGCCCATGAGGTGCTCGTCGCGAACGGCCCGGTGCGCAACCTCGTCAAGGAGGGCAAGACGAACCAGCTGCGCAACCAGCTCGTCACGGGGATGAACGTCGGCATGCAGACGCTCGAGCAGTCGCTCGACGAGCTCGTGCGCACGGGTCTCGTGGCCTACGAGGAGGCGGTCGCGAGGTCGTCGTTCCCGGCCGAGATCGAGCGACCGATGGTCGCATCAGTCGGTGCCCAAGGCATGGCGCCGGGCGCCCAGGCTCCGCAGCAGGTGCGCACGTACTGACGGCCGAACGGGCTGTGCCCTCTGCTGTGCCTACCGGGTCACGAACCCGACCGCGTCCACCCGCACCTCCGGGCGACCCGCAGCCGGCGCGGCCACGAGGCTCACGGTGTGCGGCCAGTTCGCGACCCGACGGTCGAGCAGCATGGCCCGCGGCACGACCTTCGGCGCGTACGTGTCCACGGTCGCGACCGTCACGCCGTCGACCTGCACCGTCAGCCGCCCGCACGCGGGGCAGCGCTCGCCGACGACCGTGACCCGGGACGTCGTCGCCTGCGTCGTCAGCGTCGCCCCGGCCTTCCGTGTGACGGTGAGCGTGCCGAGGTAGGCGTCGTCGGACGCGACCCGGGTCCAGGCGTCGTACGCACCGGACAGCGCGCGGTCGTCGAGCGAGGCCCCGGAGCCGGTCCACGGCGACCAGGTCCCGGCGACGCCGTCCGCGCCGATGCCACGGGCGGAGAACTGGACGACGTCACCGGGGGCGGCGCCGTACACGGCGGAGCGGTCCGTCGTCCCGCTGAGCCAGACCGTCGGTGGGCCGAACTCCGCCGGCGGGGTGCCGAGCCCCCGGACCGTCCGCGCCCGGACGTCGTACCGCACGATCCCGTCCTGCGCCGAGGGCGACGCCGGTCCCCAGCGCACCGGGATGCCGGCGGACGTCGACACGGCGGCCGAGGTCACCGGCACCCGGACGGTCGTCGGCAGCACCGAACGCGCGAGGGTCACCGTACCGGCCGCCGGGCCGGCACCGTCGACGTCCGGCACCGGGCGGGCAGCCCCGGTGCCGTCACCGAGGTCGTCGAGCGTCCACGTGTACTCGCCGTCCGCGGCGGGCATGCCCCGTGCGTCGAGGCCGTCCCACCGGACGTCGCGGACGCTGCCGTCGGGGGCGGTGCCCTCGAGCACCCGCACCAGATCGGGACCGCGGCGCACCGAGACCCGCACGCGAGCGACGGGCCGGGTGAGGTCGAGTTCGGGGCGCCACGCGTCGTCCTGCCCGTCCCCGTCCGGCGAGAACGTGTCGCCGAGCGCTCCGAGCAGCCGGGGCCCGCGGGGCGTGAACGGCAGCCTGAGCACGCGCAGGTCCCCTGCACCGTCGATCCAGGCCAGCACGCCGTCCTCCAGCGCAGCGGCGGACGACCCGAAGATCGAGCGACGCGTGCTCGCGAGCCTGACCGGTGCCGCTGCCGGGTCGGTGAGGTCGAGGGCGTAGTACGTGAGGCTCTGCGGGTCGTCGCCGTCCTGCGTCCAGACGACGGTGCCGGCGTCGCCCAGCAGGCCGGACGCCCTGACCCCGGGGAGCACCCGCCGGGTCCGGGTCCGCATGTCCCGGACGACGAGGTCGTCGCCGCGGGCCCACACGAGGTGGTCCCCGGTGAGGACGACGCCGGTGGCGCAGTAGGGGTGCGTCACCGGGCAGTCGAGCCACACCCGCTGCGGCGGCGCGTCAGGGGTGCGCAGGTCCCGCACGCGCACCTCGCCGGGCTGCCGCCACGTGGAGTTCAGGGCGAGGTGGCCGACGAGTGGGCCGACCTGCTCGTCGGGCCAGGCCCGGGAGCCGCCGATCCGCTGGCCGTCGGCCCGGGTGACACCCGCGGCCGACCACGCGTACGGGCCCGACAGCGACGCCCCGGGGTAGTCACCGGGGACGGCGACGACGTCCCCGGCCTGCCCCCGGTCGGCGAAGACCGAGTAGCCGCTGCGCCAGTACGAGGTCGGGCGGGCCACGAGCGAGCGGCCGCCGGACCTGCCGGCGACGCCCGCCGCCGCGCGCACCCGCTGCGCGCGCCCCACGACGACCGCGCCAGGGGTGCCGCCGAGGTGCATCCGGTACGACTGCGTCCCTGTCGCTGGGTCCGCCGCCGCGGCGAACAGGTCCCCGGCGTTGAGATCGACCGCGCCCCAGCCTTTCGTCGTCGGTGCGACCCGGGCGACCCGCGCGGCCCCGCCGGTCGCGGTGACGGCCCAGACACCGGCCTTGCTGGTGGCGCCGGAGACGACCGCCCGCAGCCCCGGCCCGGCACCCGTCAGCCCGCTCACTCCGGACAGGCCCGTGTCGACGGGGCGGCCGGACGACGGTCGGACGACGAGCCGCTGGTCGGGGCCGACGACGTACGCGACGCCGCCGTCGAAGGCGACGAGGTCGCGCAGAGCCGTCGGCATCGGGAAGGTCTCGACCGGGCCGCCGGCCGTGCGCCTGACGTTCACCACGGGCGTACCGGTCTGGTTGCCCCACCAGTCGACGACCGAGCCGCTGACCCAGGTCACGACGTCCGCGGAGACCCCCGCCGCCGCCCCGAGGTCGTCGCCCGAGGCGAGCGTCTCGGAGGTGCCGCGGACGACGTCGACGAGCAGCAGGTCGACGACGAGCGGATCGGACGGGGTGCCGCTGCCGGAGGCGCGCGTCGCGAGCAGCCACCGGCCGCCGACATGGACGTCCGGCGCGAAGACGGGCGCCGCGAGCACCGTGCGCGTGCCACCGCTCGCGTCGTGGAGCAGCACTCCGCCGTCGTCCTGCGACCAGGTGAGCCAGCCGGCCTCGGTCGCGCCGAGGAAGCGCCGTTGCTCGAGCGGGTGCCGGACCGTCTGCCCGCCTGCCAGGTCGGTCACCACGAGGTCGTCGCCGACGACGCGGTGGAAACGGGTCCCGACCATGGTCGGTGCCGGGTACACGTCGGCGGCCTCGCCCTGCAGCACGGGGCCGAGCTGACCACCGGAACCGCCCACGAGCTCCCAGCGGCTGACGTCCCACCGGCGCAGCACTGCCATCTGCGCGGAGGCGGCGACCAGGTCGATCTCGACGCCCCCCGCGGGCAGGCGCGGCACCGTCACGACGAGCGGAGCGTCGTCGGCCCTGCCTGCGCCGGCGGGACCTGCCAGGACGACCGCCGCCGCGAGCACTGTCGCGGCGATGCCCGGACCGGTAACCCTCGTGAGGGCGCGACGCAGCATGCTGGAGGTTCCCCTGTCGGCTCGGGGCTCCCCCGAGCCCGACACGGTCGGCCACGCCCCTCCGAGGACTGGGAACGGGCAGTCACCGGGCTCTCGCGCGGGTCGTGGCTGGGCGGCGATGTTAGCCGTGTGCGCTGATGCAAGTCACCCCAGGTACGGCGTGTCCACCACGTGGCAAGCGCGTGTCAGCACGATCAGCCCTTCGCCGACGGGTGCACGCGCCCATCGCACCTCGCCGAGCCCCGTTGCCGAACAACGACTCTGGACCGTGGAACGTCGAAGGGTCCGGAGGAGGCGCAGCCCCTCCGGACCCTTCGACCGGGCTCAGATCACGGGCACGAGGTGATGGTGACCGCCCCGGTCCCCGCTGCGTAGCCGAGCGTGGTCCCCGTGGGCGCGGCCTTGAGGTACCCCTGGCTGACGAGCGTCGTGCCGGCGGGAGTGCCGTTGTACGTGCCGGTCCCGATCGCGCTCGCGAACCCTCCCTTGGCAGCGTTGTACGCGTCGGACGCGACCTGGACGGTCTTCTGGTCGGCGCTGCAGGCCGCCGTCTGCGCGTCCGCACGGAAGGTGCTCACGCCGAAGACGACGATGCCCGCGAGGATGCCGAGCACGACGATGACGATGAGGAGCTCGATGAGGGTGAACCCCTCCTGGCGGGCCTCGCGGATCTTGTGACGCAGCATGAAAGGTTCCTGCTCTCTCTGACTCGTACGGGACGTGCTGTTGGTGGATCCGGGCTCGACGGCGTCGAGGTCCCTGCCCCGTCCGCGGCTCGACCGGGGCCGAGAGCGGACGGGAAGCGTTATGTGTCGGTCACCGCTCGAGCTTCCAACCGAGGACACTGACCGAGCGCTGCCCGGCCGGGCACGGGGTCAGGCAGTTGTCGGTGTAGCGGACCTTGGCCCGCCCCAGGACTGAGCACGTCGCCGTCGTCGGCGCGTCGGTGGGCGAGGCGCAGGACCAGGCGGTGAGGAAGACCGTCGTCGGTGCGACCACCAGACGCGTGGCCGGCGTCCCGAGGTCGATGACCGGGAGTGACGTCGCACTGTTGGGACTGATCTTCAGGTCGATCGTGCTGACGACCACCGGGTACTTGAACACCGTGTTGGTGGCCTTCTTGAGGTTGACCGACACCGAGGCCGCCGGCATGTAGGTCCACCCCTGGACGAAGACCGTGGGGTTCACGGCGGCGGTCGACGTCACGCTCACCACCGGCCCGGGAGCACCCCCGCCCCCGAAGAACGCGATGGGCACCTTGAGTGGCAC
Organism: Kineosporia sp. A_224; assembly: GCF_002198655.1. Lineage (GTDB taxonomy): Bacteria > Actinomycetota > Actinomycetes > Actinomycetales > Kineosporiaceae > R-H-3. Next base: position 17,498 of record NZ_MWLN01000199.1, on the reverse strand, counting down.
CGTCGACGCGGAGTACGGCGCGCAGATCTCGAATCCGCCGTCGGAGATCTCCAACTGGCTGGTCCCCTGGAAGATGAACTGGGCGCCCGAGGTCGAACCACCGGTCTGCGGCGCCACGCACTGACCGGGCACAGCGCTCGACGGGGTCGTCGCTGCTCCGGCCACCAACGTGCTCGGGACGGCGAGCTTCCAGACACGCTTGGACGCCGGGCTGTCCTGGAAGTCGAACGCGTAGACGCCCTGATGGAACCAGAACACCTTGTTCTTGCAGCTGTTGGACGCGGTGATGTTGTTGAGCGCCGTCGCGGAGGTGTAGAGCCCCGGGTAGAAGTGCACCACCGATCCGCTGCAGCTGGTCGGCGCCGCGGGCGAGGGGGCGGCGGTCGGTGCGGTCGGCGCCTGGAACTCGGCCGGGTGGACGAGACCGGGATCGGTACCGACGGTCTGCGATGTCGCGTTGCACGAACGTGCGACGGCCACTCCCGCCTGCGGGTAGACCGTGCCGGCGCACGAGCCTTCAGCAGTGATGGTGCTGGTGGCGCCACCCACGTAGAACCCGTTGCAGTTGGTCGTCGCGGACGGCGGCGGCCAGGCCTCCGGGCAGTTGCTCCCGGTGGGCACGCTGATCCCCGAGTTGGAGTACACAGAACCGTTGATGCGCAACGGGTTGTTACCGCTGTCGACGATGCCTGTCTGTGCGGTGGCCAGGGTCAGCAGGGCCTGCTGCGACTGCACCGTGGTCGTGGACTCCACGAGGCTTCCGCTCGAGCCGCCGGCCGGGTCCGGCGAGCACTTCACCTGGACGACGCCGCCGGACGGCGCGGGGTACATCTTGCTCGTCCCTGCGCCGTCGTGGGCTCCCGACTCGAAGCACTTGGCGTTGTAAGTCGGGTCGTTGAAGTAGCCGCTCTGCCGGACGTCGTTCACCGCGAGCTGGAGTGCACCTGCGACGTCTGCCGAGCTCTGGTTGGCGGCCAGGGTCTTGGTCGCGGACGTGATCCCCACGCTCGTGTAGGCGAGGAGGGATCCGACGACGAGTCCCACGCCGATGACGAACATCATGACGAGGATCAGGGAGGCCCCGTCGTCGTCCCGGCGCCGCCTGCGCGCCATCCCGGTCACGTCGTCCGCCTCTCTCCGACCAACGTGAAGGTGCTGCCGTCGAGCCGGGTCAGCGCCACGGAGACCCTCGAACCCGACACGGTCGGAGAGGCCGGGGTGCTGTCCGCGAGCGCTCGGGCGACGACCACGTCCCGGGCCGGGGTGAGCGGAGTGAGCGCTCCGGCGTTCGCCTCGCAGGAGAGCCGGTGGAGCTCCCTGGCCGCCACGCCGTTCACCGTCGTCGACCGGAGGACGTAGGTGGTCACGACGGTCCGCGACGTGGTCGGGCTCGAGGGCACGTAGCTGGACCCGCGGAACTCGACGAAGAGCGGCGAGGTCCCGCACTGCGCGGCACCGCTCGTGACGACGCCTGAAGCGTCGGCGGACTGGACGTCGTCCGCGAAGTACGTCGCCGTGAACTGCTCGCTGCGGGTGGAGTCCAGCCTGTCGCGGGTCGAGTTGTTCGCCGTGATCGCCGAGAACAGGACTCCCGTGATCGACACGACGACCACACCGAGGATGGCGATGGCGACGATCAGCTCGATGAGCGTGAACCCGTCGTCCAGCGGCCGCCGCTGCTGGCTCAACATGTCGTGCACGGCTTTCGCACGGTGACCCAGTAGTCGTTCACGACGCCGGGGTACGCGCCAGCCGCGACCGTCATCCGCAGTCTGACCCGCTGCGCCCCGGCGTCGTCCGTGGTCGTGCAGCTCCCGCTGACGAAGGTCGTGCCGTTCCAGTACTCCACCGACACGACCGACGGCGTGAAGCCCGTCGGCAGGGCCTGGAGCGGCGGCGCCGCGTACGAGAGGGTCGACGACGAGGCAGCCATGCAGGCGGTGTACGCGGCGCTCGCCTGGTCGACGACGTACTCGCCCCAGGACTTCAGCAGGCTCTGCGACTGGACCGCGCGCCTGTCCAGCGTGGACGAGGACGACGCGAGCATGACGGCGCCGAGGATGGAGGAGGCCGTGATGCCCAGGATGGCCACCGACACGAGCAGCTCGATCAGGCTCTCTCCCCTGTCCTCGCGGCGGTGCTCTGCCGGCATGTGAGGCGTCATCCGAGGTTGGCCGTGCGGAAGATCCCGTACATCGCCGAGACGAGCGCGATGGCGACGAAGCCCACCAGTCCGCCCATGACGATGATGACGACGGGTTCGATGATCGTCGTGACCTTCTTGATCTTGTAGTCGAGCTCACGCTCGTAGAAGGTTGCGGCCACCTCGAGCTGGCTGTCCAAGGTGCCCGTGTCCTCCCCCACCCGAATCATCTGGGCGGCTACCCCGGGGAAGAGCCGGGTCGCGGCGATGGGCTGGGCGAGCCCTCCGCCACGCAGCATGGCGTGGCGCACGCCGTTCAGCGCACGCTCGAAGACGAGGTGGTTCAGACTGCTCGTCGCGACCTCGAGCGCACGCGGCAGCGGTACGCCGGCAGAGACCATCGACGCGAGCATCCGGGTGAAACGCTCGACCTTGCTGTAGCGGATCGCTTCTCCGACCACCGGGATCCGCAGCAGGAACGCATGCCACGTGTATCTCCCCGTCCTGGTCAACGTCGCGGCCCAGCCGCCCAGGACCACGGCACCGAGGACCGCGACGACGAGCCACCACCAGTCGCCGAGGAATCGCGTCGTCGCCAGCAGGATGCGGGTCGTGACCGGAAGCTGTGCGTCCAGGCTGGAGAAGAAGTCCTCGAACTTCGGCAGGACGAACACGCTGAGGATGACGATCGTCCCGATCGCCATGACGAAGACCACGGCGGGGTACGTCATGGCAGCCTTGATCTTGCGGCGCGCCTCGACATCACGCTCGATGTACTGCGACAGCTGGTCGAGCACGTCGTCGAGCCTGCCCGTGAGCTCAGCCGAACGCAGGATCCCCCGGTACCAGTCGGGGAAGTCCGACGGGTGCCTGTCGATCGCCTCCGACAGGGTGCGCCCGGACCGAAGGTCCTCGGACACCGCCGCGAGGACACGACGGACCGCTGGCTTGTCGTTCTCCTCGCCCAGGACCTGGATCGCGTCGAGGATGGGAATTCCTGCGCGCAGGAAGGCCGACATCTGGCGGCTGAAGTGCATGAGGTCGGCCGGTTTGATCCGCTTCGGCGTCAGCTCGATCTGCGTCCAGGACTTCTTCGGCTCGATCTTCTGGACCCGAAGGCTCTGCTGCACGAGCGCCATCCGGGCGGCCGCGATCGTCGGCGCGTCCTGGACCCCGGTCGCCTGCACCCCGTTCGGTGCGAGCGCCACGTAGGCGAACTTCGGCATGCCCCTGCCGTCCTCTCTCATGCCCCGTACGGACATCGGCCGCCCGGATCGCGCGTTACGCCTCACGGCGCTTATCAACCGTTCGTGCGAGCCCAAGATCACAGGACGTCAAGCCTCAACTGCGGTGTGTTGCCAGATCGATACATGCCGGACGGGACCGGCGACCTCGCGGCCACCGACCCTGCCGGCGCTAGAGCATGTAGATGGAGCGGACGATCTCGCTGATCGTCGTCACGTCCTGCTCGACGAGCCGGACGCCCCCGTGGCGCAGCGGCACGAGGCCCTGCGCGACCGCGAGCCGGCGCATGTCGTCGTGCGAGGGGTTGGGGTGCACGATCATCTCGCGCATCTCCTCGGTGACGCTGAGCAGCTCGTAGACGCCGACCCGGTCCGAGTAGCCGGTCTTCGAGCAGTAGTTGCAGCCCTCGCCGACGTAGAACCGGTGCTTCTCGACACCGCCGGCCTCCACGTAGAAGGCGTACTCCTCGGGTGTCGGCTGGTACTGGACGCGGCAGTAGGTGCACATCTTGCGGACGAGCCGCTGGCCGACGACGCCGATGACGGACGACGCCACGAGGAACGACTCGATCCCCATGTCGAGGAAGCGGTAGAGCGCCGACACCGCGTCCGTCGCGTGCAGCGACGAGAGCACGAAGTGCCCCGTCAGCGCCGACTGGACGGCGATCCGCGCGGTCTCGACGTCCCGCATCTCCCCGACGAGGATCATGTCCGGGTCCTGCCGCAGGATCGACTTCAGCCCCGTGGCGAACGTGACGCCGGCCTGCTCGTTGATCTGGATCTGGTTGATCGACGGGAAGACGTACTCGACCGGGTCCTCGATCGTCGTGATGTTCTTGTCGACCGTGTTGACCTCGGAGAGCGACGCGTAGAGCGTCGTCGTCTTGCCCGAACCGGTGGGACCGGCGCAGATGACCATGCCGTACGGCGAGCGGATCATCTTCGCGAACGTCTCGTGCGTCACCGGCGGCATGCCGAGGTCCCGCAGCCGGAAGAGCGAGCGGCTCTTGTCGAGGATCCGCAGCACGACCTTCTCGCCCCACACGTTGCCCATCGTGGCGACCCGGATGTCGATGTCCCGGCCCTCGATCGAGGTGGCGATCTGACCGTCCTGCGGACGGCGCCGCTCGACGATGTTCATCCCGGCCATGATCTTGAGCCGGCTCGCGACCGCCGGGCCCATCTCGGCCGGCAGCGTGAGGACGTCGTGGAGCGCGCCGTCGATGCGGTACCGGACCCGCACGCGGCCGTCCTGCGGCTCGATGTGGACGTCGGACGCCCTGTCCCGCAACGCCTGCGTGATGACGAGGTTGACGACGCGGACGACGGGCGCGTCGTCCGCCTGGTCCTCGACGTCGCTGCGGTTGACCGTCGTCCGGACGTCGGTGGTCGCCGTGAAGGCCGCGACCTGGTCCTCGACGCCGGTGAGCGCCCTGAACGTCGAGTCGATCGCCCGGCGGACCTCGCTCTCCGTCGCGACGTAGAGCGCGGCGGGCCGGTCCAGGGAGCGCAGGACCTCCTCGGCGACGTCCGGCGACGGGTCGGCGAGCGCGACGTGGACCGTGCCGTCCTCGGTGATCCCCATCGGGATGGCCTGCAGCCCCCGGGCCTTGCTCTCGCCGAGCATCTCGGCGGCGACCGGGTCGGGCGTCGTCCGGCTCAGGTCGACGGCCTGCAGACCGACCTGCTGGGCCAGACCGTGCGCGAGGTCGCGCTCGTCGATGACGCCGAGCTCGACGAGGATGCTGCCGATGCGCCGGCCGGAGCCGGTCTGGCGCATGAGGGCGTCGTCGAGCACCGCCGGGCTGATGACAGCGTTGCGGACGAACAGCTCGCCGAGCAGGATGCCGAACTGGGCGACCGGCGCCCCCTCGGCGACGAGGGTGCCCCGAGCCGCCTCCGCGCCACGCCCCTGCGGCGGGACCGCGTCGACCCGCCCGGGGCCGTCGCCCGCGGCCCTGCCCGCGGTGGACCGTCCGAACCTCATGATCCAGCTCCAGCTCGCCCGTCTCGCCCCGTGCCCCCGAGACGACGTCGCCAGTTTCACACGCCGTTCATCTGGATCACCGTGGATCCGGCGTTATCCCCCGTTCGCCCCGGGGAGGCTCACTCTCCGGACACAGCGGTCACGTGTTGTCAGCAGGCAGCCACGGACCGGGCACTCTGCGCGATCCCCCGACGGGCGGTGACCGCCGTCCCGTTCGCGGCGCGGCTCGTCGCGCGCTCGGCCGGCCGGGCCCCCCGAACGGACCTGACCGGCGCCGCCGAACGGGTGCGGCGGGCTGTGCCGGTCGGGTGACGCACGGGCCGTGGAAGCCTTCGGCCGTATCCCTCGACCGCCTCTCCTCGAATACTGATTGCGACAGGACGTCACTTGCAGTGTTCGACGGAGGATCTCCATGCGCCTTTCGCGCCGGTACCTGGGCCTGGCGTGCGCCGCCCCGATCGCCTTGTTCGCGGCTCACCCGGTCGCGGCGTCCGCCGCCACCGGCGCGACCTGCAACGGCCGGGCCGCGACGAAGGTCGTCACCGCACGCAGCCCGCACGTCGTCAACGGGACCGCTCGCGCCGACGTCATCGTGATCCGGGCCGGCGGCCACGTCGTGCACGCCGGTGGCGGCAACGACCTCGTGTGCGGCTCCGCCGGTGCGGACACCGTGACCGGCGACGCCGGGGACGACACGATCCTCGCCGGGGCGGGCAACGACACCGGGTCCGGCGGCCTCGGCCGGGACCACGTGTCGGGCGGCCTGGGCAACGACCACCTCACCGGTGGTGCGGGGGCCGACGTCCTCCACGGCGACGCGGGCGCGGACACCGCGGCCGGAGGCGACGGCAACGACAGCGTCCACGGCGACGCCGGGGCCGACACCATCGGGGGCGACGCCGGGGCGGACACCGAGGACGGCGGCGACGGCAACGACCACGTCAACGGCGGCGCGGGGAACGACGCGCTGTCCGGGGCAGCCGGCAACGACACCGTTTCCGGCGGTCTGGGCGACGACCGGTTGACCGGGGGCGCCGGCAGCGACGCGCTCTCCGGCGGTGCCGGGAACGACACGGAGTCCGGCGGGGCCGGCGCGGACGCCGTGTCCGGCGGCGACGGCGACGACCACCTGAACGGCCAGGACGGCGACGACGACCTCGACGGCGGCACCGGCCTCGACACCCTGACCGGGGGCGCCGGGAACGACGTCGCCGACGGCGGTGCCGGCGCCGACACCGAGGACGGCGGTCTCGGCGACGACTCCCTCACCGGCGGCGACGGCAACGACGACCTGACCGGCGGCGACGGGCTCGACACCATCACGGGCGACGCCGGCCACGACGTCGTCGACGGCGGCGCCGGGGCGGACGACGTCGCGGGCGGCGAGGGCGACGACGACCTGAGCGGCGGCGCCGACGCGGACACGATCGACGGCGAGGCCGGTGACGACACCGAGCACGGCGGCGACGCGGACGACGTCCTCACCGGTGGGCTCGGCGCGGACGCCCTCTTCGGCGACGGCGGCAACGACGCCGTGGGCGGCGGCGACGGCGACGACAGCCTCGACGGCGGCGAGGGTGACGACACGCTGCAGGGCGACGACGGCGACGACCACCTCTCCGGCGACGTCGGCGACGACTGGCTGGACGGCGGCCGGGGCACGGACGTCGACGACGGCGGGGGCGGCGACGACCACCTCGACGTCGGTGCCGACGACAGCGTCGAGAACGAGGACGAGGGCGACTCCCGCAACGAGTCCACCGACGACGACCCGGAGGACGGCGGCGACAGCGGCGACTGACAAGGAAGCGGCCGCTGCCACCGTTCACTCTGCAGGACGTCCGAGGAGCGACGGCCTTCGCTGCCGGCCGTCGCTCCTCGGAGCGGCGGTCGGCGGCGGGCTACTCTCGCCGGAGGAGGTGACCATGGAGCGGCCGCTGCCCCGGTTCGCGTTGCGCCGGCTTCCGGTCGCCCGCGAGGGCCTCGCCCCGGGTCTGCTGGACACGGTGGTCGGCTGGGGACGGTACATCGACGGAACGCGGTGCGACGATGCCCGCTTCGACGAGGCCCTGGCCGTCGCACGCTCGGGCGACGGGTTCCTCTGGCTCGGCGCCCAGGCACCGAACATGCGGCAGCTGACCCAGCTCGGGGAGATCTTCGACCTGCACGCCCTGGCCGTCGAGGACGCCGCGAACCTCATGCAGCGCCCGAAGCTCGAACGGTACGACGGCATCCTCGCCCTGTCGCTACGGACCCTGGCCTACGTCGAGCGCGATGCCCGCGAGGACGGCGGCGACGTCGTCGAGACCGGCACCGTCATGATCTTCGTCGGCGAGGACTTCGCCCTGACCGTCCGGCACGGCAGGCACGCCTCGATGAGCGACCTGCGCCGACAGCTCGAGGCAGACCCCGAACAGCTCGCGCTCGGGCCGTCCGCGGTGCTCCACGCCGTCGCCGACAAGATCGTCGACGACTACCTCGCCGTCGTCGACGCGGTCAACGAGGACATCGAGGAGATCGAGAACAACGTCTTCGCCAGCCGCACCCCGTCCGACATCGAACGCATCTACCAGCTCAAGCGCGACGTCATCGAGATGAAGCGCACCGTCACCGCGCTGTCGGGGCCGATCCGCGAGCTCGCGACCCGCCCCAACCGGCTGGTGCACCCGGAGATCCAGGAGTACTTCCGGGACGTCGCCGACCACCTCGACCGGGTCCGCGAGCACGTCGCGACCTTCGACGAGCTGCTGTCCTCGATCCTGCAGGCCGGGCTCGCCCGGCTGTCGGTCTCGGAGAGCGAGGACATGCGCAAGATCTCCGCCTGGGTCGCGATCGCCGCCGTCCCGACGATGATCGCCGGGATCTACGGGATGAACTTCGCCCACATGCCCGAGCTCGGCCAGACCTGGGGCTACCCCGCCGTCCTCACCGGGATGGCCGCGATCTGCGGCGGCCTGTACCGCGGGTTCAGACGCAACGGCTGGTTGTAGGACCGCGCCGTCGTCGCCGCACCATCGTGCCGTCCGGCGTTCACCCCGCACCCCTTATCCGGCGGACCGTCACGGTGGTTCGCTGCGCCCATGTCCGCCACGCGCATGCCGCTCCCCAGCCGTCGCACCGTTCTCGGCGCCGGTGCAGCCCTGTCCGGGGCCGCCGTCCTCACGGGGCGGGACGTGCACCCGGCGCACGCCGCCGCCGTCCGCACCGACCCGTTCGCGCTCGGCGTCGCGTCCGGCGACCCGCTGCCGACCGCGGTGGTCCTGTGGACCCGCCTCGTCAAGGACCCGTTCGACGCGACCTCGATGGGCGGGCGGGACGTCGAGGTGAAGTACGAGGTCGCGGCCGACCCCCGGTTCCGGCGGGTCGTGCGCTGGGGCCAGGCGCTCGCGCGGGCCCGGTTCGCGCACTCGGTGCACGTCGACGTGCGCGGCCTGGCCCCGGACACCGAGTACTGGTACCGGTTCCGCACCCGCGGGTACGTCTCGCCGTCCGCCCGGACGAGGACGGCGCCGGCAGCGGGCGCGCACCCGGCGCGGGTGCGGTTCGCGATCGCCAACTGCCAGGACCTCCAGAACGGCTACTGGCCCGCCTACACCGCCATGGCCGACGAGGACATCGACCTCGTGCTGCACCTGGGCGACTACATCTACGAGTACGACCCCTCGAGCGCGTTCGCCGACCGCCGGCACACCACGCCGCAGACCGCCGGCCTCGACCAGCTCCGGACGCTCGCCGACTACCGGGCCCGGCACGCCCAGTACAAGCTCGACCCGGCCCTGCAGGCCGCCCACGCGGCAGCGCCCTGGGTCGTCACGTGGGACGACCACGAGGTCGAGAACAACTACGCGACCCTCGTCGACGAGATCGACGACACCGGCGACGCCCGGCAGGACCCGGCCGCGTTCGCCGCGCAGCGCGCCGCCGGCTACCAGGCGTACTGGGAGCACCTGCCGATCCGGCCGCGCGCCGTCCCGGGCTCGCCGGACCTGAAGCTCTACCGGGGGTTCGACTACGGCGACCTGGTGCGGTTCTCCGTGCTCGACACCCGGCAGTACCGCACCGACCAGCCCGGCGGCGTCCCGAACGACTTCGGGCCCGAGGCCGCCGGCCTGGCGAACGTCGCCGGCTCGCTCACCGGTGCCGAGCAGGAGGCGTGGCTCGTCGACCGGCTCACCTCGACGTCCGCCCGCTGGAACGTCGTGGCGCAGCAGGTGATGATGGGCCGCACCCGCTTCCCGAACCCGTTCTTCCCCACTCTCCCGCTGCCGTTCCTCACCAACCTCGACCAGTGGGACGGCTACGCCGCGCAGCGCGCGCGGCTGCTCGGGACGATCGCCGCGCGCGGCGTGGCGAACCCCGTCGTGCTCGGCGGCGACATCCACTCGACCTGGTTCAACGACCTCGTCGTCGACCCGGACGACCCGCACGCCCCCGTCGTCGCCTCGGAGTTCGTCTCCACGAGCATCTCCAGCGACTTCCCCGCCGCGTTCGACGCCCCGATCAAGGCCCTGCTCCCCCGCGACAACCCGCGCACCAGGTACTTCGACGGTTCGCAGCGCGGCTACCTCCTCATGGACGTCGACCGCGAACGCTGGCTCGCGCAGGCCCGCACCGTCGACACCATCGCCGCGAGGACGGCGACCGTGGCCACCACCGCGGCCTTCGCCGTCGCCGCCGGGACACCGGGGATCGTCCCGGCCTGACCCGCGCGGCTCGTCCGGGCAACTTCCGGCCGACGCCTCCCGTCGTTCACGTCGTGGTGGTCGTCCGGCCGCTCTGCGACGACACGATCGGCGCGTGGATCCGACACAGTCCCCGTCGAGCGCTCCTGGGCCCGACGACACGGCCGAGGTCGGCGACGCGGCGCTCGACGCCGCCACGCGCCGCCTGACGCAGGCACGCGACAGCGGGGACCACGAGGCCATCCTCTGCGCGGCAACGGATCTCGCGGACCTGCTCGACGACCGCGGCCGCCCCGACGACGCGCGTCAGGCGTTGCAGGAGGCTGACCTGGCGAACCTGCGGATGCGCCTGGCGGCAGACCTCGTCTCGGACGACCCGGAGACCAGGTCGCAGGGCTGGTGGCACCTCGGTGCACAGCTGCACTGGCACCACCGCGACCCGGTCGGGGCCGCCGCCGCCTACCGTGAGGCGATCGCGGCGGGCGGCCCGGCCTGGGTCAACCTGGCCGCCACGATGAACCTCGCCCAGGTCCTCGAGGACGTCCAGGACACGGCAGGAGCCCGCCTGGCCTACGAGCAGGTCTACCTGCTGGCCGCCGCCCTCCCCGACAGCGACCTCTCCGACCCCGCGATCGCCCACGTCGTCGCGCAACGGCTGGCCGGCCTCCAGACCGGCCCTGAGTCCTAGGTCCCGGTCGTCGTCCCGACGCAGGACGAAACCGTGCGAGCAGCGTCCTTCTTCACCCTGCGTTCGCCGTCCCGTCGCCTGGCCGGACGACGCTTCACTCGTGGACCGGGACTCGTTGGTGCGACTGACGATCGCCGTGTGCCTCGGGCTGCTCGTCGTGGCGATCAGCGCCGCCCTGGCGACGAGCGCCGCGAGGCACCTTCGGCTGCGCCTGGGCGGCCGGACGGCGCTCGCCACCGTCGTGCGGACCGTCCCCGAGCAGGTCGACGGCGACGTCACCGTCCACGACTGGACGGTCGTGCAGTTCACCACCGTGCACGGCACGACGCTCGAGGACGTCCGGCTCCGCACCTGGAGCACGATCCCGCCGCAGCCCGGCCGGCAGATCCGCATCTACTACGACCCCGACGACCCGCACGACGCGGACAGGTCCCGGATCCCGCTGGCCCTGACCCACCTCGCCGGCATCCCGGTCCTGGTCGCGCTGGGTGTGGCCGCCGAGTTCGCGATCCTCGTCTGGGGCGGCGCCCGCTGAGTCCGGGCCCGCGCCCGTCGGCTACTCGGACGGCCCCCGCACGGTCTCGACGCTGACCCAGTCGCAGTCCACGCACTCGCGGCGCCGGACGAACGACGGCTCGCGGTACCCACCGACCTGCTGCAGCCCGAGGTCCCGGACCTGCCCCCGCACACCGGGCACCGTGCTGCCTGCGTCACCTGTCGTGGGTAGCGGACCCGCTGGTCCCGGCACATGAGCCGATCGGCCCAGCCCGGCCGGTCCGCCGGACGTTGGTCCAGCGTCCGGACGGCTGCATCGTCCCTACCATCAGCTGCCGGACACGTCATGGCCGTCATCGCGGTGGCCGGAAGCGGACGCCCCCGGTGGGAAGGCACGTGCGATGCCCGGCGACGGCGATCACATGAGGAACGGCTGGAACGGCAACATGATGGGCGACAACGGCTCCGCCTGGTCGCCGTGGCTGGTCGCGTTCTTCGTCGTGGCGACCCTGCTCCTGGTGCTCGCCGCACTCCTCGTCGGACGGCTGCTGCGCACCGGAGGGGCCGTCGCCCCGACGGGCCGCGGACGCGCGGCGCAGGCGACAGAGCCTCCGGAGGAGATGCTCGACCGGCTGTTCGCCACCGGTGAGCTCGACGAGGCCACCTACCGCTCGCGGCGAACGGCCCTGACCGAGATGCGGCAACCCGTCCGGCACCAGGAGTAGACGAGCCGCAGCCGCTGCGTGCTCGCGAGGTCCTGGCGGCCCGGGCATCCGCGGTCGGCCACCCAGGTCGGTGCGTCGAGCAGCTGGTCCAGGAGTCCGTTCACGGGCGGCCCTGCGGCTGGACGGCGTCCGCCGGCTCGCTGGGACGACGGTCCGTCATGTGAGGTAGAGGCTGATGACGACGGTGCCGGCCCAGACCGCGCCGGCCGCCAGGAGGGTTCGGTCGCGCAGCACCACGCGTTCGGGCTCCTCCCCGTCCCCCTGGCTGACGAGGAGCCCGTACCGCAGGACGCCGATGAGGAAGGGCACGACGGACGCGGCGAGCAACGGATGGAAGACGTCGGTCCCGACGTACTGGAAGGCCCACATGGCGTAGGCGACGAAGCAGCCCGTCAGGGCGAGGGTGAGGACCTGCTGCAGCCACGCGGTGGGGTACTGGGCGAGGACCGGGCGGGTGACCGCGGCCGCGGCCGGGTGCCCCGGCGCGGCGTCGGCTCCTCGGCCCTCTGCGGAGCGCTTGCCGGCGACCAGGCACAGGGAGCCGAAGAGCGTGACGAGCAGGAACCAGTTGGAGACGGCCAGGTGCGTCGCGGCGGCGCCGCCCAGCGCTCGCAGGGCGAACCCGCCGGCGACCAGGACGATGTCGAGGACGGCGACGTGCTTGAACCAGAACGCGTAGGCCAGCGACGACGCGAGGTAGGCGGCCACCACGAGCACGCTCGGGGCGCCGAGCAGACCGGACAGGCCGAGCGCCACCGCCGCCGCGGTCACCGACAGGGTGATCGCCCAGCGGGACCGGAGGCGTCCGCTCGCGACCGGACGGTGCCGCTTCCTGGGGTGCAGCCGGTCGAGGTCCGCGTCCCGCACGTCGTTGGTGGCGTAGACGGCGACGGAGGCGGCGACGAAGGCGGCCACCATCACTGCGGCGCGGCCCATGGCGGCCGGGTCCCGCAGCAGCCCGCCGGCGACCGGTGCTCCCAGCACGAGCACGTTCTTGTGCCATTGCCCCGGCCGGGCGAGGTCCAGGAGTGCGCGTCCGACGGACCGATCACGGGAACCTCCTGCGGCCGTGCGCGACGACGGCTGCGGGGCCGCGACCGCAGTGCGTGCGGTGGGGGCGGTCATCGCTCTACCGCGCCGTCACGTAGAAGAAGTCGCGCTGGTCGGCGACGAGGTAGCGGTCGCGTGGCTGGGGCATCGTGGTGAGCAGCTTCATGGTGGTGTACCCCTTCGAGCCGGTCGGTGCCGCATGCGGGAAGGCGGTGAACGCGACCATCCCGGTGTGGATGTCGAGCTCCATCCCGGTGACCGCACCGGCATCCACGAGCGCTGCCGCCAACGTGGGGAGGGTCAGCCCGCGGCCTGCGACGTAGAGCAGGTTGCCCGCGGCGTCGGTGCCGACACCGGAGCGCCAGGTGTACTGGAACTGGTTGTGGCTGCTCCCCCAGTGCTGGCCGGTGTTGCTGGTCAGACCGGGGACCACGGCGCCGTGGTCGACGACGAGCGCGAGGTTCTGCCGGACGGCGCTCACCCCGGCAGGGACCGACCGGGACGCTCCGGTCCACGCCCGGACGGTCGCGGTCCCGTCGTCCGCGATGACCAGCGAGGCCGCATCCTTGACCAGCGGGACGACGGCGCGTCCGTGGGCGTACCAGCCGCCCCTGGAGTCCTGGGTCTTGAAGCCTGCGTTGAAGACGGCCACGAGGGCGCCGCGTTGCGCGGTCGGCACCCGGAAGCCCTCGGGCGAGTGCAGTCCGGGGACCGGTTCACGAGTGCCCGCGACGAGGTGGAGGGCGGTGGCCCCGCGGGGCAGCAGGGCGCCGGCGACGACGACCGTGGCGTGCCGTGCGTCGGGCCGGAACCACGTGGTGAACAGGGTCGGTCGCCCGGGGTGCGCGCTGCCGGCCGGGGCGGAGGCGGCGACGCGCCACCTCCCCTCACCCGCGAGAGCGCGGGTGAGGGGCAGCAGCCGCACCCTCGGCAGCTGCGCGGCGGCCGCGGCGGGTGCGGCAGGTGCAGCTGTGTGCACCTGGGGTGCGAGCGGGTCGGTGGCGGTACCGGTGGCGGGTGGCGGATGCCTTGTGTACCACCAGTTCTCCAGGGCGTCGACGGTCCCGGCGCCGCCGTTGTCGCGGACCCATTCCACGACGCGGACGGACGCCGGTGCGCTGCCCGGGTAGGTGAGCGCGCGGGTCAGGGAGACCGCCGGGACGGTGAGGAGCAGCAGCGCGACGATCGCGGCCAGGCGCAGTCGACGGCGGCGCGGACGGCGCGGCCGACCCGGACGGCGCGGAGCCGGCCGCGGGACGGTGAAGGGCGGCCGCTGCTGACCCAGCTGAGTCATCGCAGTCTCCTCGGGCGCAGGGACGTCGGGACCAGCCGCAGCACTGCCGCGACCGGCCCGAGGACGGCGGGGACCCAGACGACGCGACGGCCCGTGCGCAGGGCCCGCCGGACGCTGCGGGCGACGTCGTCGGGGTCGCGGGTCAGCGGCGCCGGCGGCAGCCCGTCGATCATGCGGGTCCGGACGCGCCCCGGGCGGACCACCATGCAGCGCACACCCCTGGAGCGGGCGGCCCGGTCGAGACCGCGGACGTAGGTGTCGAGCGCCTGCTTGGCGGCGGAGTAGGCGAGGATCTCGTCGCGGGGCAGCGCAGCCGCCACCGAGGTGAGGACGACGAGCCGTCCGTGCCCCTGGGCGCACAAGGCCTCGACGGCGGCCTCGGCCACGGTCGCCGGGCCGACGACGTTGGTCTCCAGCAGCGCCTCGACACCGGCGTGCTCGCCTGCGTCGAGGGTGCCCACGGCGATGACGACGACGTCCACCACGCCGCAGTGCCGGGCCGTGTCCCGCAGCAGCCGCTGCACCTGACCGGTGGGCTCCCCGACGGTGTACGGCAGGCAGGTCACGTCGTGGCCGAGGAGGGCGAGCCCGTCGCGCGCCACGTCGAGGCGGTGCGACGGCCGGCCGGCGAGGACGACCCGCCCGGTGCCGTCGCCGAGCAGGTTCCGCACGATCGCGAGGCCGATCTCGGAGGCGCCACCGACGAGGAGGATCCCCGGCACGTCCTGGTCCACGCCGATGGCCCGGCCCGGCGCGGCGCTCACCGTGACCCCACCGGCGGGACGAGGCCGAGCCGACGGCCCAGGTCGGAGGCGAACACCCGGCCGGGGTCCATGAGCTCGCGGGTGGCGGCCCACGCGGGCAGCTCCGGGTACATGGCCGCGACGGTGTGCGGCCTCAGGCGTGAGTCCTTGACCAGGTAGACCCGTCCGCCCGCGCCGGCCACGATCCCGTCGAGGCGCTCGAGCAGGGGACCCAGGTGCCGCCACCGTGCAGGCAGGTCCAGGGCAAGGGTCCAGCCCGGGCCGGGGAACGACAACGGCGCGGCGTTCCCGGGCCCCAGCTTCTTCAGGACGGCCAGCGCGGGCGGGGCGCCGGCGTCCTGCAGCACGAGCAGCGCGCTGCGCAGCACGTCCGTGCGCTGGTGCGGGACGGCGAACTGGTACTGCAGCAGCCCTGCGCGCCCGAAGGCCGCCGGCCACGCGTCGCCCCGGTCCAGGGGCAGCAGCGCCGTCCTGAGGTCGGTCCAGCGTTCCCGCCCGTCCCGGCGGGACAGCCACCGGCCGAGGTTCGCGGCCTCGATGCTCGCGCGGTTGACCACGCCCGGCCCGGGCAGGCTCCTGCAGTTCCTGCGCGCTCGCTGCGCGCGAGCGGCTCGCAGGCCGGTCGGTCCCCCGCCCGGTCGGGTGACCTGGACGATGCCGCGTCCGATCCCGCGTCCCCGGGCGCGGCCGTCCAGCCACGCGACGGCGTGCACACCGGCGTCACGGGCCGCACCTGCGTCACCGGGGTCGGGTGCGTCAGCGGCAGCGCTGTCGGCGAACGCGTCGTCGAGCAGACCGAGGACGTGCCCCAGGTCGCGCCCGCTGGTCTGCCGCGTCAGCGCACCGGCCGACGTGATCGGCCGGAGCTGGAGGGCCACGGTGACGACGATGCCGGTCAGACCCAGGCCACCCGTCGTCGCCCAGAACCGTTCCGGCGTCCCGTCGGGCGTCAGCACGCTCCTGGTGCCGGCGGCGTCCAGGAGCACCAGCCACCTGACGTGGTGGCCGAACGAGCCGGCCGTCGGGTGGTTCTTGCCGTGGACGTCGGCAGCGACCGCTCCGCCCAGCGTGACAGCGGACGTGCCCGGGATCACCGGGGGCACCCAGCCCTGCGGGAGGCTGACCCGCAGGACGTCGCCGAACGTCGTCCCGGCCGCAGCGACCAGCAGCCCGCTGCGGCTGTCCAGGGACACCTGCGGCTCGAGGGACGTCATGTCGACCACCAGGCCGTCCGCGCACAGGGCCGCGTCGCCGTAGCTACGGCCCGCGCCGCGCGCCAGGACGGCCCGGCCGTCGGCCGATCGCAACGCATCGGCAAGCTCGGACACCGTCCGAGGAACCACCACGGCGGCGGCACGCGAGCTCGTGGAGCGTCCCCAGCCGGTCAGCAACGGACCGGACGAGAGCCGCGCGGCGCTGGGTGCGGGCCGTGAAGGGGTGGCGGCCGCGGTCGCTGTCGCCGGCGGCCGTACCTGGGCGGCGGCCGCCCGGGCCGGAAGCTGGGTCGTCATGGGTCCACGAGGCGCCTCAGTCCTGGGAGTGCGCTGGGAGATCGGTCAGCGTCCGGTCATCCGGACCAGTGCCCCGCACGCGTCGGCCGAGGTGTAAGCAGGGGCCGTGCTCACCCTCGCGATCGCCGTCACCGCGCTCACCGGGGCCGCGGTGGCGGTGTCCGCCGCGGCCGGGCTGGGTCAGGTGCGTGCACTGCTCGTCGCGGTCGTCCGCGCCGCGGTCCAGCTCGCCGTCGTCGGGGTCGTCATCGCGGCCGTGTTCCGGACGCCGACCCTGGCGCCGCTGTACCTCACGGTCGTGCTGGGTGCGGCGTCCTGGACGTCCGGGCGGCGGATCGGCGGCACGCGCCGGGACGTGCTCGTCGCCGGTGCCTCGATCGCGGCGGGCGCCGGCGTCGCGGCGCTGGTCGTGTTCACGACAGGTGCCCTGCCCTGGCGGGCCGCCACCGGGGTCCCGTTCGTCGCGCAGCTCGTCGGCGGGTCGATGACCGCGACGACCTTGTCGGGGCAACGGTTCCGGGACGACGTGGCTGCCGGCTGGGACGAGGTCGAGGGCTGGCTCGCGCTCGGAGCCCGTCCGGCGCGCGCCGTCCGGTCGATGGGGACCCGGGCCGCGGCCCGCGCGCTGGCACCCGCTCTCGACCAGACCCGCACCGTCGGGCTGGTCACCCTGCCGGGCGCCTACGTCGGGCTGCTGCTGGGCGGCGCGACCCCGCTCGAGGCGGGCAAGGTCCAGCTGCTGGTCCTCGTCGGGCTGCTCGCCGCCGAGACCGTCGCCGTGGTCGTCGCCACCCAACTGCTCGCCCTGCGTCTCGGGCTGCGTCGCCCGGCAGACCTGCGCACCTGACCGACGATCCGATGTCACCGGGTGGCGAACCCGGACGTGAGCGGGCTGGAGTGGGCTGTGGGGCGGGT
>NZ_MWLN01000198.1 GCF_002198655.1 Kineosporia sp. A_224 | reverse complement strand
GGCGGGGGATGGGCGGGGCGAGGCCGGTGAGAGCCTTGACCCTCGGCAGCAGGTGCGCCAGGACCATCTTCTGGACGGCGATCGCGGTGCGCGGCTCGGCGGGCCCCGTCACGTAGTCGGCGATCCCGGCGTCGAGCGCCTCGACGGTGGTCCGGATGCCGGCGTCGGTCGGGCTCGCGACGAGGACGACGACGACCGAGGGGTGCGTGCTCCGCAGCGCCTTGACGGTCCGGACGAGGTCGCCGTCGTTGACCTCGCTGTCGAGGGTGACGACGTCCGGCTTGAGCGTCGCGGTCTTCGCGAAGGCCATCGGCCCGGTGTCCGCGGTGCCGACGACCTCGACCCCGGGGTCGGTCGCGAGCGTCTCCGCGGTCGCCGTCCGGGCCGTCCGGGAGCCGTCGACGACGAGCACCCGGATCACGTGCACCGCTGGCTCCGCATCTGGACGTCGGCCGACGGCGGGACGGTGCGTCCTCGCCTTCCTCTGCCATCGACCGCCGGGCCCGGGAGGCTTAGCCCGTCGGGGTGACGAAATCGGGCTGACCAGGTCTGGCTGACGAGATCCGTGTACCGGGGGACGACGCAGCGGTGCCCCGCAGGACGAGTCCTGCGGGGCACCGCTGTCGAGCAGGTGCTCGGACGTGCCGGTCAGGCCGGGGTCAGCTGAGACCACCCGGCACGAACGGCGCGATCGGGGCCGGCTTGGCGCCCGAACGCGTCGACGGCGTCGCCTTCGAGGACGGCATCGGCGCCTGGGGGGAGACCCCCTGCACCTTCGCCGCCGCCGGCGGGGCCAGCGGGTCCGCGAACGGCTGCGGACCCACGCAGAGCGTGCCCCGCGCCGGCAGCGCACCGGTGAGCAGGTAGTTGTCCACCCCGGCGGTGACGCACTCCGAGGTGCCGTACGCGGTGTGCCCGAAGCTGTCGCTGCTCAGCAGGCGGCTGTTCGGCAGCAGCTTGGACGCCGCCACGGCGCCGGCGTAGTTCGTCGCCGGGTCGTAGAAGTTGCCGACGACGAGCACCGGCTTGACCGTGCGCCGCGTGAACGGGCCGGCGTACCGGTCCTCGTCCTGCGCGGTCCACGTGTTCGACGCGCACTGGGCCGAGCCCCAGGTCCACAGCGGACCGAAGCCGGGCGCCTTCTTCGCGGCCGCCGCCGAGTAGGCCGGCCAGTTGGCGGCACTCTTCGGGTTGAGCCCGTCCGTGCACAGGACCGCGGCGAACGCCTCCGGCGAGTTGTCGTACGGGAAGGCGTAACCACCGAACGCCTTGCGCTGCGCCGCCGTGACCGTGGCCTTCTTCGACTTCGCGGCTGCCTTGGCCTTGACCGCGCGCACGGTCTTGACCGCCGCCGCCCGCTGCTCGGCCGTCGCGGCGGGCAGGCTGCCCGTCACGGCCGCCGTGAGGAAGAAGTCGATGTCGGAGTAGCCGAAGAACGGGTCGTAGAGCGAGCCGAGCAGGATGCCGTAGATGTCGGCGTAGGTGACGGTGACCGAGAAGGTCGGGTCGAGCGGGTCGACGATCTCGATCGGTGCCTTCTTCGCCTTCGCGACGAGCTTGTCGAACTCGGTCTGCGGGTCGCCGACGCCGGCGAGCGCACAGAAGTCCGGGCCGGCCTTGTCGCAGCGGGCGAGGATCTCGTGGAGCGCCTTGTCGGCGCCCTCGCCGGACTTGATCCGCGCCGTCTGCGGCACGCCGGCGGTCTTCGGGGTGCCGGCCCAGCCGACGGGGTCGAGGACGCCGTCGATGACGACCGAGCGCACCCGGTCCGGGAACATGTTCGCGTAGGCCTGGCCGAGGTAGGTGCCGTAGGAGAAGCCGAGGAAGTTCAGCTTCTTGTCCCCGACGGCGCGGCGCAGGACGTCCATGTCACGGGCGACCTCGGCGGTCGACATGGAGGCCGACAGCGGCCGGCCGGTCGTCGAGCACGCCTTGCCCCACGCCTTGGCGGACTTCACCGCGGCGGCGTTCTCCTTGTTGCCGACGGGGAACGCGATGTTCAGGCCGGCGAGGTCCTTGCTCTGCGCGCCGAAGTTCGGCCAGCAGCGCACGTTGTCGCTGAAGTTCGTGCCGCGCGGGTCGAACCCGACGATGTCGAACCGGTCGAGCAGCGCCGGACTGAGGAAGAACGGCGCGGCGGCGGCGATCCCGACGCCCGAACCGCCCGGCCCACCCGGGTTGAGGAAGAGGGTGCCGATCTTCTGCTTCGGCTTGGCGGCCTTGATCCGCAGGACCGCGACGTCGGTCGTCGCGCCCTTCGGCTTGTCGTAGTCGAGCGGCAGGGTGGCCGTGGAGCACTCGGCACCCGGCGACCCGAAGAGCGCCTCGCAGTCGAACCAGGCGAGCTTCGGCGTCTTGACCCGGTCGACCCGGGTCGCCTCCTTCGTGCTGGTGCGGTCGTAGCCCGAGGCGGCGGAGGCAGAGCTTCCGAGGCCGAGGACAGGGATGGTGGTCGCCGCAGCGACGACCAGGGCGAGCCCGGTACGGGCCCGTCGAGTAGTACGCATCGTTCCCCCAAGCACGGCGTCCGAGCAGCACCCCTCGCGCTGCGTTCCGGATCGCCGAGGTCAACATCACGGGTGACGCGCCACGCCCGCAACCGGTTGCGCGCAATCTCCACACAAATCCGTCTGCAGGGGGATGCCGGGTCCGACCTTGTGGGTACACCGGCCCCCTCGAAGGGGGGTAGCGCTACTCATCCGGGCCTCGTCGGGGCCGTCAGACCGCCATGTCGACGAATCGTGAGTAGTGGCCCTGGAACGCGACGGTGATGGTGTCCGTCGGGCCGTTGCGGTGCTTGGCGACGATGATGTCGGCCTCGCCGGCGCGTGGGGACTCCTTGTCGTACATGTCCTCACGGTGGAGCAGGATGACCATGTCGGCGTCCTGCTCGATGGAGCCCGACTCGCGCAGGTCGCTGACCATCGGGCGCTTGTCGGTGCGCTGCTCGGGCCCACGGTTCAGCTGGCTGAGCGCGATGACCGGCACCTCGAGCTCCTTGGCGAGGAGCTTGATGGCGCGGGAGAACTCCGAGACCTCCTGCTGCCGGGACTCGACCTTCTTGCCGGACGACATGAGCTGCAGGTAGTCGAGCACGACGAGCTTGAGGTCGTGCTTCTGCTTCAGCCTGCGGGCCTTGGAGCGGATCTCCATCATCGTGAGGTTCGGGCTGTCGTCGATGAACAGCGGCGCCTCGCTCACCTCGCCCATCGTGCGGGCCAGGCGGGTCCAGTCCTCCTCGCGCATGGTGCCCTTGCGCATGTTCTGCAGCGGGATCCGGGCCTCCGCCGAGAGCAGTCGCATGGTGATCTCGTTCTTGCTCATCTCCAGGCTGAAGATCACCGAGCACATGTTGTGGTGGATCGCCGCGCTGCGGACGAAGTCGAGCCCGATCGTCGACTTGCCGACGGCGGGGCGGGCGGCGATGACGATCATCTGCCCGCCGTGCAGGCCGTTCGTCAGCCGGTCGAGGTCGGCGAAGCCGGTCGGCACCCCGGTGAGGCCGTCGCCGCGGTGGCTCGAGGCCTCGATCTCGTCGATCGCACCCTCGATGATCTCGCCGAGGACCTGGTAGTCCTCCTTCTGGGTGCGCTCGGTGACCTGGTAGATCTCCGCCTGCGCGGTGTTGACGATCTCCTCGACGTCGCCGCCCTCGGCCGCGTAGCCGAGCTGGACGATCTTCGTGCCCGCGGCGACGAGCCGGCGCAGGATGGCCCGCTCGTGGACGATCTTCGCGTAGTAGCCGGCGTTGGCCGCGGTCGGCACCGAGGAGATGAGCGTGTGGAGGTAGGCGTGGCCGCCGATCCGGCCGAGCTCGCCGCGCCGGGTCAGCTCGGCGGCGACCGTCACGGCGTCGGCGGGCTCGCCGCGGGAGTACAGGTCGGTGATCGCCTCGAAGACCGTCTCGTGCGCGGGGCGGTAGAAGTCCATGGAGCGCAGCTGCTCGACGACGTCCGCGATCGCGTCCTTCGACAGCATCATGCCGCCGAGGACGCTCTGCTCCGCCGAGATGTCCTGCGGCGGCGTGCGGCCGTAGTCCTCCGAAGGTGCCCGCCCGGGCATGTCGAGGTCAGCGAGAGACACGCAACCTTCTTCCTGCACCAGCCGGCACGACCGGACCCCTGCTGCACCACCGGACGGCGGTGCACCGGACAGATCTACCTTGCGCCACCGACAAGTCGGCGACCCCCTGCGACACGCCCCGCCGCCGGCCGGCGCGGGAGGTGCGCACCGCAACCTAGGCCCTCCGGGGTCGCGTCCCAAGCGGCTCCGGGTACCACCTGTGGACGACGCCGGGCATGTCTGTGGACGACAGGTGGACAACCTGGGGGTTGGGTCCACACCTTGTGGACAACCCTGTTGACCGAGGCCTCTGATCACGTAGTCACACGACCACTGACCTGCGACGACGCGATCCACGGCCTGTGGAGGAAAACTTCTTCGCGAAGTCGTTCGCGCGGTCGGGCGTGTTGCCGACCGGGCGTGTCGGACGACGCCCGGAGAGTCCTCGGACACCTCGCGGTGGCCGGTGCGTACCGTGCCCTGTGGAGAACGGGCGGTCACGCCCGACGCGGGCGAGCAGGGGGGCGGATGTCCGGCGGCGAGGCAGCACCGGAGCGGGACGTCGCCGACGCCCGCCGGATCCTCGCCCTCGCCGTCCCGGCCTTCGGCGCCCTCGTCGCCGAGCCGCTCTTCCTCCTCGCGGACTCCGCGATCGTCGGCCGGCTCGGCACCGCCCCGCTCGCCGGCCTGGGCATCGCCGGCGCGGTGCTCTCGACCGCGGTGAGCGTCTTCGTCTTCCTCGCCTACGGGACGACCGCGGCGGTCGCCCGCCGGGTCGGGGCCGGGGACCTGCGGGCCGCGCTCACCCAGGGCGTCGACGGGATGTGGCTCGGCGCGATCCTCGGCGTCACGACGGCCGCCCTCGCGTGGCCGGCGGCACCCTGGCTCGTCGGCCTCTTCGGCGCGACCCCCGAGGTCGCCGCCCAGGCCGTGGACTACCTGCGCTGGTCGCTGCCCGGTGTGCCCGCCATGCTCGTCGTGCTCGCCGCGACCGGGGTGCTCCGCGGCCTGCAGGACACCCGGACGCCGCTCGCGGTGGCGTCCGCGGGCGCCGTCGTCAACGCCGCCCTCAACGTCCTGCTCGTGCACGGCCTGGGTCTGGGGATCGCCGGGTCCGGGGCGGGGACGGCGCTCACCCAGATCGCGATGGCGGTGGCCACCGGGGTGGTCGTCGTCCGCGGCGCCCGGCGGCACGACGCGACCCTGCGGCCGGACGGGGCGGGCATCCTCGCCTCCGGGCGGGCCGGCGTCCCGCTGCTCGTGCGGACCCTCGCACTGCGCGGGGCGTTCCTCGTCACGACGTACGCCGCGACCGCGAAGGGGCCCGACGCCCTCGCCGCGCACCAGGTCGCGATGAACGTCTGGTTCCTCCTCGCGCTCGCCCTCGACGCGCTGGCGATCGCCGCGCAGGCGCTCACCGGGGTCACGCTCGGGGCCGGGGACGCCGCGGGCGCCCGGGCGGCGACCCGCCGGATGGTCCGCTGGGGGCTGTGGGGCGGCGTCGTCCTCGGCCTCGTGCTGCTCGCCGTCCGGCCGCTCCTGCCACCGCTGTTCGCCCTCGAGCCCGGGGCGCGGGACGCCTTCCTCGCGGTCCTCGTCGTCGCGGCCGTGACCCAGCCGCTGTCGGGGTACGTGTTCGTCCTCGACGGGGTCCTCATCGGCGCCGGTGACGGGCGCTACCTGGCCGTGGTGGGGGTCGTCCAGCTCGTGCTCTACGCCCCGCTCGCCCTCGTGGTGACGCTGCGGGCCCCCGAGGGCACCCCCGGGCTGGTCGCCCTGTGGGTCACGTTCACGTGCGGCTACATGGTCGCCCGGTGCGTGTTCCTCGGGCTGCGCGCCCGCACCGACGCGTGGCTGGTCACGGGCGCGAGCCGCTGACGCGTCCTCTGGCGGGTCGCACACCTCAAGACTCGTCGCCGGGGTCGGCGTCCGTCCTCTGGTGTGCGAAGCACCCTAAAACTGACTTTTAGCGTGCATCCTTCACCAGAGGACGGACGTTGAGTGCTTCACACACCAGAGGACGGCCCATCGCGAGCCGGGGCTCCGCCGTCACGGGTGCGCAACCCGCCAGAGGACCACAGGTGAGGTGCTTTCGACACCAGAGGACGCCGCGCGCGAGGGTGTGGCCCCGCGCGCGGCGCATCAGTGCGGGACAGCGCGAACGCACGCGCGGAAGGGCCCGACCTCCGCCGGAGGTCGGACCCTTCGTGATGACGCGTGGTGCGGGTGCGCCAGGTGCGGCGGACCGGTGTCAGTCCGCGACGACCTGGAGCTGGACCTTCGCCTGGACCTCCGGGTGGAGGCGGACGAGGACCGTGTAGTCGCCGGTCGACTTGATCGGCTGGTTGACCTCGACCTTGCGCTTGTCGACCTGCGGGCCGCCGACGGCGATGACCGCGTCCGCGACGGCGGCCGGCGTGACGGCGCCGAAGAGGCGACCGTTCGTGCCGGCCCGGACCGCCAGCTTGACCGGCTTGCCCTCGAGCTGGGCGCGGACGAGCTGCGCCTCCTCGAGGGTGGCGATCTCACGGGCGGACCGTGCCTTGCGGATGCTCGCGATCTGCTTCTCGGCACCCTTGGTCCACGCGGTCGCGAGACCGCGCGGGACGAGGTAGTTCCGGCCGTAGCCGTCCTTGACCTCGACGACGTCGCCCGGGGTCCCGAGACCGGTGACCTCCTGCGTGAGGATGAGCTTCATGAGTTCGTCCCCCTGCCTCAGCGAGCCGAGCTCGAGTACGGGAGCAGAGCCATCTCGCGGGCGTTCTTCACGGCCTTCGCGATCTCGCGCTGCTGCTGCACCGAGACACCGGTGACGCGACGGGCGCGGATCTTGCCGCGGTCGGAGATGAACTTGCGCAGGAGGTTGGTGTCCTTGTAGTCCACCTTCTCCACGCCCGCGGTCTTGAGCGGGTTCTGCTTCTTCTTGGGCTTGCGAATGGGTGGCTTCGCCATCGTGGTGCTCCTCCTCAGGAGCCCGGGCCCTGCCCGGGATGGTCGGTGGCCGGGGCGGGCCCCGGCCGGGATCTGCTACTGGTCAGTTCCGTCGTGCGCGACGGTCAGAACGGGGGCTCGTCCTGCGAGCCGCCGAACCCGCCGCCACCGCTGCTGCCTCCGCCCGACGGGCCGGTCGCCCACGGGTCGTCCGCCGGCGCCTGGGAGCCGCCGCCACCGGAGTAGCCGCCACCCCCGCCGCCACCGCCGGA
>NZ_MWLN01000197.1 GCF_002198655.1 Kineosporia sp. A_224 | reverse complement strand
GCGGTGGGGCTCGGTGCGGGGTCAGGACTGCGGGGTGAACAGCAGCGGGAGCCGGTGCGCGCCGGTGTTGCCGGACAGCGGCATCCACTCCGCGCCCGGCCCGATCCGCAGGTCGGGCATCCGGCGCGCGAGGATCGGCAGCGCGACGGACATGTCCATCCGGCCGACGAAGTGCCCGAGGCAGTGGTGCGCGCCGCCACCGAACCCGAAGTGCGGGACCCGGCCCTCGGCGGTGATGTCGAAGGCGGGGTCGGCGAACGCGAGGGGGTCGGTCCCGGCGGACTCCGAGAAGAGGTGGACCGTCGTCCCGGCCTCGATCCGCAGCCCCTGGAACTCGAAGTCCGCCAACGCCTCCCGGGTCACCCAGGTCACCGTCGGGCTGACCCGCATGACCTCCTCGACCGCGGCCTTGCCGAGGTCGGGCCGCTGCGCGAGCAGCGCCCACTGGTCGGGGTGCTCGGCGAAGGTCTTCATCGCCAGCGCGAGCTGGTTGCGGGTCGTGTCGAAGCCGCCGAACACGAGCAGTGCCATCGAGTCGCGCAGCTCGGTCCGGCTGAGCCGCTCGCCGTCCCGCTGGGCGAGCACGAGGGTCGTCGCGAAGTCGTCGCGCGGGTTCGCCGTCCGGTCGGCGATGATCGCGTCGCAGTAGGCGAAGAGCCGGTCGAGGGCGTCCTCGATGCGCGGCAGCTCCTGGGCGAACGTCACGCCCATCGCGAGCCCGATCGTCGCCGAGACCTCGGCGATCGCCGGCCACTCCTCCTCGGGGATCCCCAGGAGCATCGCGACGACGCGGGCGGCGTACGGCTCGGCGAACTGCGAGACGTACTCGCACTCACCGGTCGCGGCGAACCCGTCGACGAGCTCGTTCGCCAGCGCGACGAACGTCGGCGAGAGCTCGGCGAGCGCACGCGGGGAGAACGCCGGGTTGAGCAGGCGGCGCAGCCGGGCGTGGTCCTCGCCCTCCATGTTGAGCAGCCAGCCCGCCCACCAGTCGGCGAACCGCCCCGTGACGCCGTTGTGCGCGGGCCACGCCCAGCTGCCCTGCCGCAGGCGCCGGTCCTTGATGAGCTTGTTGACCTCGTCGTAGCGCAGGACGGCGAGCCCGTAGGGCGTGCGGGCGCACCAGCCCTGCGCGCGGGCCTGCCGGACGGCGTCCGACTGCACCGAGAACGTGGGGTCCGAGACGGGCAGGTACGCGAGGTCGTCCCACGACAGCGGGGGCGTCGCGGCGGTGGGTGTCTGCGTCATGACGCCAAACCATTGACTTCATAGTTTTATTTGTCAAGGGGTTGACGCGCAGGCCCACGGACGGGCCGGGGGGTGCCGTCCGCACCGGACGGCGGGTCAGCCCGCAGCGGCGACGAGCAGGTCCCAGGGCAGGTCCTCGACGGCGGGGACGACCTCGAGCGGCTCCCCCGGCCCGCCGGGACGCACCCGGGCGCCGGTGGCGTAGTGCGGCGTGTTCGCGGTGACGACGCGGCTCTCGTGGTTGACGAGCGCGGCCCGGGTGCGGATCCGGCGGAGCACCGGCAGCAGCTCGGCCTCGAGCACCGCGAGCGGGACGTCGGCCCCCGCCACCCCGGCGAACACCCCGTCGACGACGACCGGCAGCGCGAACGTCAGCGCGAACCGGTCGGCGCCGCGGTAGTCGAAGTACGGGCCGCCGACCATCCGCCGGCGCTCGTCGCGCGGCACCCGGAACCACTCCATCTCGGGGTAGTCGTACGGGTCCTCGCTCGCCGGGTCGACGTCGAGCACGAGGGCGCCGTAGCGGCCGTCGCGGCCGCGCTGGCGCCACTCGAGGTACCGGTCGGCGTCCGCCAGCAGCCCGGGCTCGAGGACGACCCCGGCCCCGACGAGCAGCCCGTCGGCGCCCATGGCGGCGTCCGCGAGCGGGCGCAGCCCGGCGAGGTCCGCGACCACCGGCCGGCGGCCGGCCGCCGCGGCGGCCGCGACGATCCCGGCGAACGCGGTCGCGATCGGGCCCAGCTCGCCGAAGATCCGCTCGACCGGCGCGGCGAGCAGCGCGGCGACGGCCACCACGTCGCCGGCCGTCGCACCGCCGCGGCCCGGCCCGTCAACGACCACGCCCGCCACCTCCGTGCAGCTCGATCCGGGCCTCGATGAGCCGGTGCATGTTCTGCTCGACGTGCCGCTCGGCGAGGTCCCGGGCCAGTCCGGCGTCCTCCCGGGAGATCGCGAGGGCGATCGCGCGGTGCTGCTCGGCGGACTCGGCGGCGTGCCCGGCCGCGCTCGCGGCGCCCCACAGGAGCAGGCCGAGCTCGCCCTGGAGCGAGACCTCGCTGCGGGTGAGCCGCTCGGACGCCGCCGAGACGGCGACCTCGATGTGGAACCGGCTGTCCGCGCGCGTGCGGTCCCCGACGCCGGCGGCGGCGCCGATCCGCTCGGCGAGGGTGAGCAGGCGGCGGACGTTGTCCGTCGACGCCCGGGACGCCGCGAGCCGGGCGGCGGCGCCGGACACGGAGGCGAGCTCGTCCCCGGCGTCGCGCAGGTCGGAGACGCTCAGCGCGGACAGCCGCGAGCGCAGGTCGGTCTTCGTCGGGTCGCCGGGGGCCCGGATGAAGCTGCCGCCGTTGCGGCCGCGCCGGGTCTCGACGAGCCCCTGCTCCCGCAGCGAGGCGAGCGCCTCCCGCAGCGTGACCGTGGAGACCCCGAGCTGCGCGGCGAGCTCGGTCTCGCTCGGCAGCTGCTCGCCGTCCGCGAGCAGCCCGAGGGAGGCCGACTCGGTGATCCGCTGGACCACCGCCTCGGCCCGGCCGCCTGAGGTCAGCGGCGCGAAGACCGCCGTACGGGCGCTGACCCGCTCCCCAACCGCCACTGCCGTTCCCGCCCGTCGCCGTCGCCCCTGGAGGCCCCCCGGGAGAAGTTACCGGGACGCCTCGGGAAAGTCTTGTGCTGTGAACTATGAAGCAATAGGTTTTGCCGCCATCGCCGCCCGCGGCGTGTCCCGTCGCCGAGTCGACTCGGCCCGACGTCCTAGGAGCAGCGTTGAGCGACACCGCCGCGCACCACGACGAGGACGCCGCCCGGCTCGCGGCCCTCGGCTACACGTCCGAGTTCAAGCGCGACATGAGCCTGTGGGCGAACTTCTCGCTCGGCTTCACCTACCTCTCGCCCGTCGTCGGCATCTACTCCCTGTTCGGGCTCCTGCTGCCGGTCGCCGGCCCGCCGATGATCTGGTCCCTCGTCATCGTCGGCATCGGGCAGTTCCTCGTGGCGCAGGTGTTCAGCGAGGTCGTCGCGCAGTACCCGATCGCGGGCGGCGTCTACCCCTGGGCCCGCCGGCTCTGGGGCCGTCGCTGGGCGTGGATGGCGGGCTGGATCTACCTCGCCGCCCTGCTCTCGACGATCGCGAGCGTCGTCTACGGCGCCGGCCCGTACCTGTCGTTCGTCCTCGGCGTCGAGCCGTCGACGGCCGCGACGATCGCCTGTGCGCTCGGCCTCATCGTCTTCGCGACGTTCATCAACCTGGCCGGCACCCGGGTGCTCGCGCTCGCCGCGATCGCCGGCTTCGCGGCCGAGATCGTCGGCGCGCTCGCCGTCGGCGCCTGGCTGCTCCTGACCCACCGCGAGCAGACCCTGTCCATCTTCACGGACAGCTTCGGCGCCGGGGCCGGCAGCTACGTGCCGGCGTTCCTCGCGGCGAGCCTGCTCGGCATCTACCAGTACTACGGGTTCGAGGCCTGCGGCGACGTCGCCGAGGAGGTCCCCAACCCCGGCAAGCGGATCCCGACGTCCATGCGCCGCACCATCTACATCGGCGGCGCAGCGGCGATCTTCGTGACCATGGCGCTGCTGCTGTCGATCAGCGACTTCGGCGCGGTCATCTCCGGCGAGGACACCGACCCGGTCGGCACCGTCCTCGTGGACGCCTTCGGCGAGACCGGCACCCGCGTCGTGTTCGTCGTCATCCTGCTGTCGTTCATCTCCTGCGCGATGAGCCTGCAGGCAGCCGCGAGCCGGCTCACGTACTCCTACGCCCGCGACGACATGATCTTCGGCAGCCGGATCCTCAAGAAGTTCAGCCAGACCCGGCACGTGCCGCCGTACGCGATGCTCGGTGCGGCGCTCATCCCCGCGGCCATCGTCATCGGCTCGCAGTGGATGCCCGGCAAGGCCCTGACGCTCATCATCAGCTTCGGCTCGCTCGGCATCTACGTCGCGTTCCAGATGGTCGTCTTCGCGGCGCTGCGGGCCCGGGTCAAGGGCTGGCGGCCCTCCGGCGCCTTCACGCTCGGCAGCTGGGGCATGCCGGTGACGGTCGCGGCCCTCGTCTACGGCGTCTCGGCGATCTTCGTCCTCGTGAAGTACACGGCCGCCGCCGAGGGCGCCTGGTACGAGCGCTACAGCCTGGGCGTCTCGGCCGTCGTCGTCATCGCCGTCGGCCTCGTCTACATGCTCGTGAGCCGGCCGCACGAGCGCAGCGACGCACCGCACGGCGACGCGATCGACGCCGAGCTCAACCCGCTGGAGCACCAGCGGCGCGCCCGCCAGATCGAGAACCTCTGACCGACCGGCACCACCCGGACCCCCGCGGGGAGGCGGTCGTGCACGATGACCTCGTGCACGACACCGTCGCCTTCCTGCGGGGGTTCCCGCCGTTCGACGGCGCCCCGGACGACGCGCTGCGCGCCGTCGCCGCGGCGGTCGTCGTCGAGCACGTCCCCGCGGGCACCCTGATCGTCGCCGCCGGCGGCCCGGGCGACGGAGCGGTCCGGGTGCTGCGCACCGGGCACGCCGACCTGCTCGCCGACGGCCGCGTCGTCGACGTCCTCGGCGAGGGCGAGCTCGTCGGGCTGCCGTCCGCGGTCTCCGGGCTCCCGCCCGGGCTCGACGTCCGGGCCGCGGAGGACGTCGTCGCCTACCGGCTGCCGGCCGACGCGATCCTCCCGCTGCTCGCCGGCCGCAGCGGGCTGCGCTTCCTCGCGCGGACCGTGCGCGAGCGGACGCCGCCGGCGGGCACAGCGCCGGTGACGGACGGCGGGCCCGGGGCCGTGGGACCGCTGGCGCGGGCCGTCGTCGTCGCGGCGGCCGCCGACCCGCTGCGCGACGTCGTCGCGGCGATGCACGACCGGGACGCCTCGTGCGTCCTCGTGCGGACGGCGGACGGCCACCTCGGGATCGTCACCGACCGCGACCTGCGGACCCGGGTCGTCGCGACCGGACGGAGCGTCAGCGACCCCGTCGGCGAGGTGGCGACCGTACCGGCCGTCACCGTGGCGCCGGACGCGACGACGGACGACGCCGTCCTGGCGCTGCTCACCCACGGCTTCCGGCACCTGCCGGTCGTCGGGGCCGGTGGGGAGGTCCTCGGCGTCGTCGAGGACCGCGACCTGCTCGCGGCGCAGAGCCGGACGCCGGTGCGGCTGCGTCGCGCGGTGTCCCGCGCCGCGACGCCCGCCGCGCTCGTCGAGGCGGCCCGTGGGATGCGCCCGGCGCTGCTCGCCGCGGTCGGGGCGGGGATGCCGCCGGGCACCGTGACCGGCACCCTGGGCGCGCTCGTCGAGGCCGTCGTCGCCCGGGCCGTCGAGCTCCACGTCGCGGCCCGCGGCGTCCCGCCGGTGCCGTTCGCCTGGCTCGTCACCGGTTCCGTCGCCCGCGGCGAGGCGGTGCTGTCGTCCGACCTCGACTCGCTCCTCGCCTGGGAGGGCGACGACACCGACCCGGACGTCCGGCGCTGGATGCGCGGTCTCGCCGCCGAGGTGCTCACGACGCTCGGCGCGTGCGGGCTCGACCACGACGTCAACGGCGTCCGCGCCGACGACCCGCGCTTCTCCCGCTCGGTCGGCGCCTGGTGCTCGGCCGTCGCCGGCTGGGCCGGTGCGCCGACCGAGAACCAGGCCGAGATCTACCTCTCCGCGCTCGCGGACGCGCGCCCGGTCCGGGGGCACGCCACGTGGGCGCCCGTCTCCGGGGCCCTGCGCTCGGCGCACGCACGCCCCGCCGTCCGGGCGACGGCCCACCGGGTCGCGACGGCCCTGCACCCGCCCACCGGCTTCGTCCGCGGGCTCGTCATCGAGAGCGGCGGCGAGCACGCCGGCACCGTCGACCTCAAGCGCGGCGGCGCAGGTCCCGTCGTCGCCGCCGGCCGGTACCTCGCGACCCTGCTGCCCGCGCCGCCGGCCGGCACCGCGGCCCGGCTGCGGGCCGCCGCCGTCCACGGGCTGCTGCGGGACGACGAGGCGCGCGACCTCGCCGACGCGCTCCAC
The DNA here is from genome assembly GCF_002198655.1 of Kineosporia sp. A_224. Taxonomy (GTDB): domain Bacteria; phylum Actinomycetota; class Actinomycetes; order Actinomycetales; family Kineosporiaceae; genus R-H-3. The sequence goes on along the minus strand of NZ_MWLN01000197.1, from coordinate 28,847 downwards.
GTCGTCCAGGGCACCCGGCTGCACCACCAGGCGGACCAGGTCCGGCGCGGTGACGCCCCCGACGACCACCTGCGCCCCGACGAGCTGACGACGCTCGAGCGGCGCGGGCTGCGCGACGCCTTCCGGGTCGTGGCCCGGGTGCAGCGGGCGCTGCCGCCGCCGGTGGCCCGGCCGTGAGCCGGCGCCCGCGGGCGCGCCGGGCGCTGCGCCGGGCGGGCGTCGTCGTCGCGGCCCTCGTCGTCGTCCTCACCGTGGTGTCGTGGGGCTTCAACCGGGTCACCGACGGGCCGTCCGCCCCACCGCCGGGGCTGACGTACGTGCGCACCGGGGACCTCATGACCCGGGTGTCCGTGCACGGCAGCACCGGTCCGGCCGTCGTCCTCGTGCCCGGTGCCGCGGAGAGCGCCGGCACCTGGGACGCCGTCGCGCAGCGGCTGTCCGCCGACCACCGGGTCTACGCCTACGACGTCGTCGGCTGGGGCTACACGCAACGGCGCGGTCCCTACGACCTCGACCACGCGACCCGCCAGCTGCTCGGGCTGCTCGACGCGCTCGGCCTCGAGCGGCCCGTGCTCGTGGGGCACTCCAGCGGCGCGGCGGTGGTCGTCGAGGCCGCACTGCGTGCGCCGCAACGGGTCGGCGGGCTCATGCTCCTCGACGGCGACGCGCTCGCGACCGGGGCCGGCGCCCGCAGCCCGGTGCGGTACGCCGTCCTGCCGCCCTACCGGACGACGCTCCTGCGGCTCGCCGTCGGCTCCGACGCCGTCGTCCGCGGCGTCTACGGCGGGCAGTGCGGGCCGCGGTGCCCCCGGCTCGACGCGGCCGGGATCGACGCGTGGCGGCGGCCGTTCCGGGTGGCGGGCGCGGAGGACGCGCTGTGGGCGATGCTCGACACCGGTGTGCTCGGGGTGCCGACGGCGCGGCTGTCGCTCGTCGCGCGGCTCGACGTGCCCAAGGCGGTCGTGTTCGGGGCGCAGGACGACGTCTTCCCGGCGGGGACGCCGCAGGAGACGGCCCGCCGGATCGGCGCCCCGGCGCCGCGGATCATCCCGGACGCCCGGCACCTCACGCCGGTGAGCGACCCGGACGCCGTCGCCGACGCGGTCACGGCCCTCACCGGCGGCGCCCCGGGCGACGGACCGTAGTCTCGCGGCATGCCCGGGACCACGCAGCAGGACTGGACGACGCCCGGGGCGCACCCCGTCTCCCCCGGCGTGCACCGGATCCCGCTGCCGCTGCCGCACGACGGGCTGCGCGCCGTCAACGTCTACGCCGTCGAGGACGGTGACGCACTGACGCTCGTCGACGGCGGCTGGGCGCTCGCCGAGAGCGAGCAGGCCCTGGAGGCCGCCCTCGCCGGGATCGGCCGCGACGTCCGTGAGGTGCGCCGGGTGCTCGTGACGCACGTCCACCGCGACCACTACACGCAGGCCGTCGCGCTGCGCCGCCGGGTCGGGGCGGCGGTGAGCCTGGGGACCGGCGAGCGGCCGGCGATCTCGGCGATCCTCGGCCGCAGCGGGGAACGGCTCTCGCAGCAGGTCTCCCTGCTCCGCCGCGCGGGTGCCGGCCCGGTCGCCGACGCGGTCGCGGCGCACGACCCGGGCCCGGTCGACCTCGAGAACTGGCAGCCCCCGGACACGTGGCTCGACGACGCCACGGACGTCGCGCTCACGGGCCGCACCCTGCGCGCCGTCGCGACTCCCGGCCACACCCGCGGCCACCTCGTCTTCCACGACGCGGCCGCCGGGCTGCTCTTCGCCGGCGACCACGTGCTCCCGCACATCACCCCGTCGATCGGCTTCGAGCCGCTGCCCGGGCGCTCGCCGCTGGCGGACTACATGGCCTCCCTCGCCCTGGTCCACGCCATGCCCGACGCCCTCCTGCTGCCCGCGCACGGCGCGGTCGCCGGGCCGGTCCACGAGCGGGTCGACGCGTTGCTCGCGCACCACGAGGAGCGTCTCGACGCGACGCTCGCCGCGCTCGCCGGCGGGGCGACCACCGCCTACGAGGTCGCCCGGATCCTCACGTGGACCCGTCGCGGCCGGGCCTTCGACGACCTCGACGTCTTCAACCAGATGCTCGCGACCCTGGAGACCTCGGCGCACCTCGAGCTGCTCGTCGACCGTGCGGTCGTGACGTCGAAGACCGACGACCCCGACGGGATCCGGCACTACCTGACCGTCTGACCTGCGAGCCACAACGCAACCGGAACCGCCGTCCGACAGCACGAACGCCGTCCGGGAGGCACTTCTGGTTGCGTTGTGGCGCCGTCGCGGACTCCGCGGCCCGGAGCCCGCAGCTCGTGACGCCGACGCCCCGGCATGCCTAGCATGGAGCTCTCGAAGGCGAGGTGGGTCATGGCGCTGCTGCTGTCGGTGCTGCTCTTCGTCGCGCTGTTCGCCCTCTTCGAGCTGCTCATCCCGCCGCGCCCGGCCTGGTCCCGGGTCGTCGTCGCGCACGGCACCCCGCCGGAGCCGGCCCCGCCGCGGGCGCCGGACCTCGGCGGGCTGCTCTCCCGGGAGGCCGTCCAGCGCCGGCTCGCCGCGCTCTCCGAGGAGCTCGTCCGGCTCGACGAGGACCGCTCGATCTTCGCCCGGGCCTTCCGGACGTACGTCGTCCAGGACGCCTACCGGGCCCTGCTCACGGACGCCTCGCGGCTGGCGAAGGTGCAGACGCTCGACCTCGGCGGGGTCACCGTGGACGAGGGGACTCCCGCCGCCCGCGGCCGCGCCGAGGTGCTGGAGCTCTAGACGGCCAGGCCGGAGAGCACGAGGTCGACGAGCTCGCGGTAGGCCTCGGCGTCCGTGAGGCCCGTCGCCGCCGCGACGTCGCCGCGCTGGATCGCCGTCATGACCTCGGTGACCGCGGCCCCGACGAACCCGGTGTGGGCCGGTCGCAGCGCCCCGGCGGCGACGCCCGCGGCGACGAGCTCCTGCACCCGGCGCGCGGCGTGCAGGGTGTTCTCGCGGTACACCTGCGCGGCCGGGGCGGACGCAGCGAGGTCGCGATGGAAGGCCTGCGTCGCCGGGTCGAGCTCGGCGGCGACCCCGTCGAGGTAGAGCCGGATCCGGGTCACCGGGTCCTCCGAGGCCGCGACGCGGGCCTCGATCCGCTCGGCCGCCCGCCGGAAGAAGCTGCGGACCGTCGCCACGACGATCTGCTCCTTGCTCGACGCGACGAGGTACAGCGTCGTCTTCGAGCAGCGCAGCCGCTCGGCGAGGTCCGCCGTGCTGAGCCCGGCGAACCCCTCCCGCAGGAACAGGTCGGTCAGCTCGGCGAGCAGCTCCTCGCGACGGACGTCGAGGCGCGTCGAGGAGGGCACCCCCGGAGGATACCGGTCGAGTACCAGAACGGGTACGTTGGTACTCACTCCGGTATCCAGTGCCCAGCATCCACCGCCCGGTACCCGTCGCGTCGAGAGGCCCTCATGCCCGGCTCCCCGCTCGTCCGGACCTCGGAGGAGGCCGACCTGCTGCAGCTCGTCCGCACCCTCGTCGAGCGTGAGCTCCGCCCCCGGGTCGCGCAGGACGAGGCCGACGAGCGCTTCCCGCGCGACGTCTTCGCCACGCTCGGCCGGGCGGGCCTGCTGGGCCTGCCGTACCCCGAGGAGCACGGCGGCGGCGGGCAGCCGTACGGGACCTACCTCCAGGTCCTCGAGGAGCTCGCGACCGTGTGGTCGAGCGTCGCGGTCGGCGTCTCGGTGCACGCCCTGGCCTGCTTCCCGCTCTTCGCGTACGGCACCGACGAGCAGCGGGACCGCTGGCTGCCGGACATGCTCGGCGGCGACCTGCTCGGCGCCTACTGCCTCTCCGAGGCGCACGCCGGCTCCGACCCGGCCGCGATGCGCACCCGTGCCGTGCGGGACGGCGTCGACTACGTCATCACCGGCGCCAAGGCCTGGACGACGCACGCCGGCCACGCGGACTTCTACACGGTCATGGCCCGCACCGACGAGGGCCGCCGGGGCATCAGCTGCTTCCTCGTGCCGGCCGGTTCCCCCGGGCTGTCCGCCGACCCGCCCGAGCGCAAGATGGGTCTCACCGGCTCGACGACCGCCACGATGCGGTTCGACGGCGTCCGGGTGCCGGCCGACCGTCGGATCGGCGCCGAGGGCGACGGGCTGTCGATCGCGCTGGCGGGGCTCGACTCGGGCCGGCTCGGGATCGCCGCCGTCGCCACGGGACTGGCCCAGGGCGCGCTCGACGTCTCGCTCGCCTACGCCCGCGAACGCGAGGCGTTCGGCCGGCCCGTCGTCGAGCACCAGGGCCTGGCGTTCCTCCTCGCGGACATGGCCGCCGCCGTCTGGTCGGCCCGGGCGACGACGCTGGCCGCCGCGCGGCTGCGCGACGCCGGCCTTCCGTTCGCGACGGAGGCGAGCATGGCCAAGCTCGTCGCGACCGACAACGCGATGCGCGTGACGACGGACGCCGTCCAGGTGCTCGGCGGGGCGGGCTACACCAGGGACTTCCCCGTCGAGCGCTACATGCGCGAGGCGAAGGTCATGCAGATCTTCGAGGGGACCAACCAGATCCAGCGGATGGTCGTCGGCCGGGCCCTCGCGGCCGGCCCGTCGACGGCGATCCGTACGCTGCCGAACGCCTGACCGCCCACCGACAGACCCACCAGACGACGACGCCCAGGAGCCGACCGTGCAGCTGACCGACACCGCAGCCATCGTCACCGGCGGGGCCTCCGGCCTCGGCGCCGCGACCGCGGCGGCCCTCGCCGCCCAGGGCGCGCGGGTCTTCGCGCTCGACCTCGCCGACGCGCTCGGGAAGGCCCCTGACGTGACCGGCGTGACCTACCTGCCGACCGACGTCACGTCGGCCGAGCAGGTGGGCGCGGCGGTCGCGACCGCGGCGTCGGCGGGCGTCCCGCTGCGCACCGTCGTCAACTGCGCCGGGATCGGGCCGTCGCAGCGGATCCTCAGCCGGGGCAACGTCCACGACGTGGGCCTGTTCGCGAAGGTCGTGCAGATCAACCTCGTCGGCACGTTCACCGTGCTCGCCACCGCGGCGCAGGCGATCGCCGAGACCGGGCCCGACGAGCACGGCCAGCGCGGCGTCGTCGTCAACACCGCGTCGATCGCGGCCTACGAGGGCCAGATCGGCCAGGTCGCCTACGCGGCGTCCAAGGGCGGCGTCGTCGGGCTCACGCTGCCGGCCGCGCGCGACCTCGCGCAGTACGGCATCCGGGTCTGCACCATCGCCCCCGGCATCGTCGAGACCCCGATGCTCGCGACCGTCTCCGACGAGTTCCGGGCCGCGCTCGCCGAGTCCGTGCCGTTCCCGAAGCGGCTCGCCCTGCCGTCGGAGTACGCCCGGCTCGTGCTCGCGATCATCGACAACGACTACCTCAACGGCGAGGTCGTCCGGATGGACGGGGCGCTCCGCATGGCGCCGCGCTGATCCGCACCGCATGCTGGACGGGACGACGAGGTCGAGGAGGACCGGCATGATCAAGGTGAGCGTGCTCTACCCGTACGCCGAGGACCAGCCGTTCGACATGGACTACTACCTCGGCAGCCACATGCCGATGGTCGCCGACCGCCTCGGTGACGCGCTCAAGAGCTCGTCGGTCGACCAGGGCGTCGCCGGCGGCGGGCCGGGACAGCCGCCGCCCTTCGCCGCCGTGGGCCACCTCGTCTTCGAGTCCGTCGAGGCCTTCCAGACGGCGTTCGGGCCGCACACCGCCGAGATCATGGGCGACATCCCGAACTACACCGCGACGACGCCGACGATGCAGATCAGCGAGATCAGGCTCTAGCACCCGACCGGCGGGGTCAGCGCTCCCGGCGCAGCAGGAAGACGAACGGCTGCGGCAGCCCGCGCTGGTCCATGACCCCGATCACGGTGTCGTCGTCGACCCGGCGGAACACGTCGTGGATCGGGTGCGCGTCGTAGCACATGGTCGCTGTGAGGACGCCGCGGTACTCGGTCATCCGCAGCCGGGCCGCAGGCCGGGACGTCGTGACGAGCGGCAGCAGCAGCCGGAACGCCCCCGCCACCCCCGGCAGGAACGCCGTCCGCGGCCGGACCGCGAGCAGCCCGACCGGCATCAGCGCGGGGTTGACGCTGCGCAGGCCGCCCGACGTGCGGAAGACGAGCGGGTGCACGTCGTCCGGGCCGTCGAACCGCTTGCCGTACCAGCCGAACCGCTCGAGGACGCCGTCCATCGGGTGACCGGTCTCGACACCTTCGCCGCGCCAGCGGCCGAGCATCTCCTCGACGGTGACCGCGGGCAGCGAGTCGAAGTACCGCAGGCCCTCGGCGGTGCTCCGCCGGGCGCGGACCTGCTCGATCGTCGGCGTCACGTCAGTCACCCGGCCAGCGTCGCACGCCGGTCCCGCACTGTCACCGGCGCCGCTGCGAGCATGGCCCCATGACGACGCCGGAGCCCCCGACCGACCCGCGGTACGCCGCGCTCTTCGAGCCCGTCCGGATCGGGCCGCTCGTCACGAAGAACCGGTTCTTCCAGGTGCCGCACTGCAACGGCATGGGCTACCGGGACCCGAGCGCCCAGGCGGCGATGCGCCGGGTCAAGGCCGAGGGCGGCTGGGGCGTCGTGTGCACCGAGGAGGTCGAGATCCACCCGACGTCCGACGTCGCGCCGTTCGTCGAGCTGCGGCTGTGGGACGACGATGACGTGCCCGCGCTGGCCCGGATCGCCGAGCAGATCCACGCCGGCGGCGCGCTCGCCGGGATCGAGCTGGCGCACAACGGGATGCACGCGGCGAACCTCTACAGCCGGGAGACCCCGCTCGGCCCGGCGCACCTGCCCGTGCAGTCGTACCACCCGGTCCAGGCCCGGGCGATGTCCCTCGCGGACGTCGCGGACCTGCGGCGCTGGCACCGCACCGCCGTCCGCCGGGCGGTCGCCGCGGGCTACGACCTCGTCTACGTCTACGCGGGCCACGACCTCGCGGGGCTGCAGCACTTCCTGTCACCGCGGTACAACCAGCGGACCGACGCCTACGGCGGCAGCCCGGAGAACCGGATGCGGCTGCTGCGCGAGGTGCTCGAGGACAGCGTCGAGGAGGCGACCGGCCGGGCTGCGGTCGCCTGCCGGCTCACCGTCGACGAGCTCGCCGGGCCGGGCGGGCTGGGGCGGGCGGAGATCGAGGACGTCGTCGGCGCGCTCGGTGAGCTGCCGGACCTCTGGGACTTCGTCGTCGGTGCGTGGGAGGACGACTCGAACACGTCCCGGTTCGGCCCGGAGGGCGAGCACGAGGACGCCGTCCGCGGCCTCAAGGCGCTGACGACCAAGCCCGTCGTCGGCGTCGGCCGGTTCACCTCGCCCGACCTCATGGTCCGGCAGGTGCGGGACGGCGTCCTCGACCTCGTCGGCGCGGCCCGGCCCTCGATCGCCGACCCGTTCCTGCCGGAGAAGATCCGCACGAACCGGCTGCACACGATCCGCGAGTGCATCGGCTGCAACATGTGCGTCTCCGGGGACCACACGATGACCCCGATCCGCTGCACGCAGAACCCGACCATGGGCGAGGAGTACCGGCGCGGCTGGCACCCGGAGCGGGTGCGGCCCAAGGGGTCCGAGGGCCGGGTGCTCGTCGTCGGTGCAGGCCCGGCCGGGCTCGAGGCGGCCCGAGCGCTCGGCGTGCGCGGCTACGACGTCGTGCTCGCCGAGGCGACCCGCGAGCTCGGCGGCCGGGTCACGGCCGAGTCCCGGCTGCCCGGGCTGGCCGCCTGGGGCCGGGTCCGCGACCACCGCGAGCTGGCCCTGGCGGACCTCGGGTGCGTCGAGGTCTACCGGGAGAGCCGGATGACCGTCGAGGACGCCCTCGAGTTCGGCTTCGACCACGTGGCCGTCGCGACCGGGGCGACGTGGCGACGGGACGGCGTCGGCCGCCGGCACACGCACGCGATGCCGGTCGACCCCGGCGCCGAGGTGCTCACCCCGGACGACCTCATGGCCGGCCACCGCCCGGCCGGGCGGCGCGTCGTCCTCTTCGACGACGACCACTACTACCTCGGTGGCGTGCTCGCCGAGCTGCTCGGCGGCGAGGGGTACGAGGTGCACCTCGTCACCCCGGCGTCGCAGGTCTCGGCCTGGACGGCGAACACCCTCGAGCTCGCGAAGGTCCGGCGCCGGGTCGCAGCGGCGGGCGTGCACGTGCGCACCGACCGGGCCGTGACCGCCGTCCGCACCGGGTACGTCGAGACGGCGTGCGCGTGGACCGGCGCGACCGAGGACCTGGCCGCCGACGCCGTCGTCCTCGTCACCGCGCGGCTTCCCACCGGCCAGGACCTTCTCGACGGCTTCGACAGCGCCGTCGCGGACGGCCGGCTCCGCTCGGTGCGCGGCATCGGGGACGCCTGGGCCCCCGGCACCATCGCCATGGCGGTGTGGTCCGGCCGCCGGTACGCCGAGGAGCTCGACACCGACCTGCCGCCGAACGACGTCGTGCCGTTCCGGCGGGAGGTCACCCGTCTGTCCGAGCACCCCTGACGTCGGAGCGCGCGGGGCGGTGGGACTCCGCGACGCCCTTGAGCGCACCGAGCAGCGCGGCCCAGGTGTGCTCCGAACGGGCGACCGTCGCCTCGTCCACGTTGTGCTCCTGGGTCACGGCGACCCGGGTGCCGCCGTCCCCGACGTCCGACAGGTCGAACGTCAGTGTGTGCGGCACCCCGTCGGCGTCGGTGCCGCCGGAGTGCGACATCCGCAGCGCGCTCTCCGGCAGGTACTGCAGGATCCGGCCGTGGTCGGCGAAGGACCGGCCGTCCCACTCGCCGTGCCAGCTGATCTCGGCCTCCTCCACCCAGGTGCTCGTGACGGTGGCACCCATCCACTGCCTGATCCGTTCGGGGTCCGTCAACGTCCGCCAGACGGTGTGCCGGTCGGCGTCGACGTCGATCTGCGCGCGTGCGACGAGGTCATCCATCCCCGGGGTGTACCCGTGGGCGGCCGGATGATGCACCCGGTCGCGAGATCACGCAGACCGACCCGGCTCAGACCCCTTCGACCGTCGCGAAGACCCGGTCGAAGCGGTCGAGCGCGTCGTCGATCACAGCGTCCGTGTCGGCCATCGAGGTGTACATCCGCGACCCGGCGAGCGTGATGATCCCGTTCGCCGCGTACGCGGCACCCATCTGCTCCATGAGCCGCTTGCGGGCCTTGTTCTCCTTGAGGAGCTTGAGCGGGTTGTGCATGTCGAGGAGCATGACCCCGCTGCACTCGAGGTGGACGATCGAGCCCTGGTTGTAGGCCACGTACGGCAGCCCGTACCGGTCGACGAGCCGCTGCAGGCCCTTCGTGAGCCGGTCGCCGGCGCGGCCGGCGATGACGGGGGCGTTGGTGCGGGCCATCTCCTCGATCGCGAAGTACCCGGCGGCGCAGGACAGCGGGTTCGCCGACAGGGTGCCGCCGACCTGGATGTGCGCGCCGCTCTTCCCGTCGAGCCCGGAGCCGAACACGGCCATGACGTCGGAGCGGCCGCCGACGCCGCCGGCCATCGGGTAGCCGCCCGAGACCGCCTTGCCGAGGACGGTGAGGTCGGGGGTGACGCCGAAGTAGCCGGCCGCCCCGCCGAGCCCGAGCCGGAACCCCGTGACGACCTCGTCGAAGACGAGCAGCGCGCCGAACTCGTCGCACAGCTCGCGGACCTTCGCGTTGAAGTCGTGCGGCACCGGCCGGGTGCCGGACTCCGGGCCCACCGGCTCGACGACGACCGCCGCCGTCCCGCCGCGCAGCCGGTTCTCGACGAGCTTGCGGCGCAACGTGCCGAGGTCGTGCGGGAACGTCTCGCGGGTGCGGCTCGTCGCCCCGAACGGGATGCCTTTGGCGTTCATCCGGTACGTGCCGGGCACCCGAAGGCCGTAGACCATCGTGTCGGACCAGCCGTGGTAGGCGCCGCCGACCTTGACGACGGTCTTCTTCCCGGTGAAGGCGCGGGCGGCGCGGACGGCGGCCATGACGGCCTCGGTGCCGGACCCGAGCGAGCGGTACATCTCGATGTGCGGCATGTACCGGTTGATCGACTCCGCGAGCCGCAGCTCGTACTCGTGGAACAGGCCGGTCACCGGCCCGGACTCCTTGACGACCTCGGCGACCTTCTCGTTGACCGGCGCGTAGTTGCTGCCGAGGATCGTCGGGCCACCGGCCTGGAGGAAGTCGATGTAGACGTTGCCGTCCCGGTCGACGAGGTGCGCCCCCTCGGCCTTCTCGACCGCGAGCGGGAACGGGTAGTTGAAGGCGAGGTTGTGCTGGACGCCGCCGGGGATCCGCTCCTTGGCCCGGTCGGTGAGCTCCTTGCTCGCCCGGCACTTCGTCTCGAACCACTCCAGGACGTCGAGCAGCGCGTCGTGCCGCAGACCGCGGACCGGCTGGGAGACAAGGGCCTTCAGCCGGCGCATCGTGTCGTCGACGTCCGGGTACTCGCTGATCGCGTAGCCGAGCCGGGCCGCCTCGGCCCCGGGCTCGACCACCTCGACGAGCCGCGCGGCCGGCACCGGCGCCGCGGCGACGGCGGCGGCCGTCGCGTCGGCGCTCGGCAGCGGGTCCTGGTCACGCACGCGCACCGGCGGCACGGACCGCTCGACCTGCGCCGCGATCCGCTTCTCGTCGCTGCGCAGCTTGGTGAACGCGATCTCCCGGATCGCGGCGGGGATCGTGTAGACCTTGCCGGCCTCGGTCGTCAGGGCCAGCAGGTAGGCGATGGAGACCTTCTCCAGCAGCGCCATGTTGAAGACGGCACGGTCCGGGTCGGTGCCGAGCGCCACGATGCCGTGGTTGGCGATGATGAAGGCGTTGTCGCCGCCCGCGACCTTCTTCTGCACGTTCTTCGCGAGGAACCCGGTGCCCGCCGGGGCGTAGTCGATGATGGCGACCTCGCGCCCGAGGAAGCGCACCTGCTCGTCGGTGAGGGCCGGGATCGGACGGCGCAGCACGGCGAGCGCCGAGGCGTACGGCTGGTGGGTGTGGACGACCGCATGGACGTCCGGGCGCTCGCGGTAGATGTTCGCGTGCATCCCGCACTCGATGGACGGCGCAAGGCCGGCGTCCCCGGGGTCCGGCACGTGGGTGCCGGCGAAGTCGACGATGCAGATGTCCTCGACGCGCATCGCGGCGTAGTCGTAGTTGCTCGGGGTCACGGCGTAGAGCCGGTGCCCGGGGACCCGGACCGAGACGTTGCCCTCGGTGGCCTTGAGGTACCCCCGTTCGAGCATGGTGCGGCACATGTCGACGACGTGCTGGCGCGAGGTGCGGTGCTCCACGGCGGACCTCCTGGCAGGTGGCGGCCCGTCCATCGTGACCCATCACCCGGTGAGAGTCTGCGCACCCCGAGCACCACAGTTCTCGCGCCACCTTGTCACCGCATGACAATATCTGCGCATGAGCCGCGCCGTGACCCCGACGCCGTGGGAGCGCCTGCCCGCCGACCTCGCCACCGCCATGCGGCACGACCTGCCCGCGACGGTCGAGAAGGTCGCCCGCGAGGTCGCCCAGGCCACGCCGGCGTTCGCCGCGGCCCGCAGCACCAAGCTCGAGCGCGACCTCCGCCGGGCCGTCGAGGTCGCGCTGGCACGGTTCCTCGCCCTCGTCGGCACCGCGGAGCCGGCGGTCCCGGCGGACATCCGGGACGTCTTCACCGCCCTCGGCGCCGCCGAGGCCCGGGAGGACCGTGGTCCGGAGGCGCTCCTCGCCGCGTTCCGGACGGCGGCCGGCCTCACGCTGCGCTCGGCGGCCCGGGCGCTCGGCCAGGTCCGCCCGGTGAGCACCGACGAGCTCCTCGACCTCTCCGACGCGATCACGGCCTACGTCGACGCCCTGGCGGCCGCGGCCACCGACGGCTTCGGCCTCCAGCTCCGCGAGCAGGCCGGCGAGGGCGACCGGGCCCGGCGCCGGCTCGCCGAGCTGCTCGTGCGCGGCAGCGCACCGGACGAGGTCGTCCGGACCGCGGCCGCCGAGGCGGGCTGGCGCGGCCTGGACGTCGTCGTCCCCGTCGTCCTGCCGCCCGAGCAGGCCCGGGACGCCCGGTTCCGGTACGGCGCCGACGGGGTCGTCCTCGACCGCGAACGCGACACCGTCGTGCTCCTGCGGTCCGGCCCGCGGGCGACCCGGGCGGCGCTCACGACCGCGCTCGCCGGCCGGGGCGCGCTCGTCGGTCCGGCGCTGCCCTGGCCGCAGGTGCCGGAGGGGGTCCGGCTCGCCGTCCTCGCCGGGGAGGTCGCCGCGCCGCCGGACGCCGCGGCCCCGGTCTTCGCGGACGACCACCTCGCCCTGCTCGCGCTGCGTGGCGAGCAGGGGGCCCTCGCCGTGCTCACGGCCCGGCGGCTCGCCCCGCTCGCCACGCTGCGCGAGACCCAGCGCGAGCGGCTCCTCGCGACCCTGCACAGCTGGCTGCGGCACTGGGGCTCACGGGCGGACGTCTCCGCCGAGCTGTTCGTCCACGCCCAGACCGTCAGCTACCGGCTGCGGACCCTGCGGGACCTGCTCGGCGACGACCTCGACGACCCCACGGCCCGCTTCGAGCTGCACCTCGTCCTCACCCACCACCTGACCGCTCATGCTCACGGTGCGTACCGGAACCCGGGCGGCCGGACCCCGGAACCGGTACCGAGCGCAAGCATCGGCGGGACGGCGGGACCGCTGACCTGACAGATTGGGCGGCATGGGTGAGCTGATCGTCGTGACGGGGCCGCCGGGGGCGGGCAAGTCGACGCTGGCCCCGCACCTCGCGGAGCGTCTCAACCCGTCGGTGCTCGTCCCCGGGGACTGGTTCTTCAGCCTGTGGCGGCGCGGCGCCGTCCCGCCGTGGCTGCCCGAGGCCGCCGCGCAGAACGAGATCGGCACCGCGGCCGCGGCCCGCACCGTCGGGACGTTCGCCCGGGCCGACTGCACGGTCGTCTACGACGGGGTCGTGAGGCCGAAGGAGCTGCCGCGCTGGCTGACGACCGCCGGTGACCCCGTGGCCCACTACGTCGTCCTGCTGCCGTCGGTCGACGTCTGCGTCGAACGGGTCGTCCGCCGCAGCGGCCACGGCTTCACGAGCGAGGAGGCGACGCGCGCGATGCACGCCGACTTCGCCGCCGAGGGCCTGGAGCGGTACGTCGTCGAGGACGCCGCCGCACCCGCCGAGGAGCTTGCGACGCGCCTCCTGGAGGCGATCGCGTCGGGCCACCACCTCGTCCCCGCCCCCGCCGACCCGTCCTCTGGCGGGTGAACGACCCCAAAAACTGCTTCTTGGGGTGCGCAACCCTCCAGAGGACGGTGCATGCGTGGGTCATGACCTGTGCGCGAGCCACTCCTTGCCGGCGTCGGTGAGCACCCGGTCGGCGCCGTCGGCGGCGAGCAGCGGCGGGTCGCTGCGGTAGAGCTGCGCGACGTCCGCCCGGGGCAGCCCCGCGCGGCGGGCGGCCTGGTGGAGCTCGAGCCGGTGCAGCCTGCCGCCGGGCGCGTCCGCGACCTCGCGGAGCAGGGCCGCGACGCCGGCCGAGCTGCCACGGGCGCCGGTCGCCCCGCCGCCGCCGGCCGCGGACCCTTTGTCCGGCAATGGGTCCGCCTCGGCGAGCACGGACTCGATCTGCGTGACGAGACCGCGCAGCGCCGTCCGCAGCCGGGTCGCCTCGTCGACCTCGCCGCCGGCCTCGGCACTGCCCTGCCAGGTGCGCTTGGGGTGCCGGCGCAGGTACTCCTTCTCGAGCTCGAGCATCCGCTCGGTGTGGTGCGCGAACTGCTCGGCGGTGCCGTGGAGGAAGACCCAGTTCCGGGTCGCGTGCGCGTGCGTGCCCTGACGTTCGAGCTCCTCGTCGCTCAGCTCTCGGGCCGGGACCCCGGTGGGCTCCATCGCCGCTCCTTCTCCTCGGTGGTCCGGGTGGGTCGGTGGGTCGGACGGGTCGCTCGGTCAGTCGGTCGGGTCGTCGGTGAGGCAGTCCTCGAGCCGGACGGCGCGCTGCGCCTTCGGGTAGTGCCGGGCGTTCTCGACGTAGACCCCGACCGCGTAGTCCACCCAGCGGTCGTGGTCCTCGCCGGTCAGCGGGCGGATCCGGGCCGGCACCCCGAGGAGCATCGAGCCCGGCGGCGCCTGCAGGCCCTCGGGGACGACGGCACCGGCTCCGACGACGGAGCCGGCCCCGATCCGGGACCGGTTGAGCACCGTCGACATCGAGCCGACGAGACAGCGCGGCTCGACGACGCAGCCCTCGAGATGGGCGTTGTGGCCGACGACGCAGTCCGCCCCGACGACCGTCGGCCACTCTTCCGTCGTGTGCACGACCGTGCCGTCCTGCACCGACGTCCGGGCGCCGATCTCGATGCGGCCGTGGTCGCCGCGCAGCACGGTGCCGGGCCAGACGGACGCCTCGGGGCCGAGCGTCACGTTGCCGATGAGGACGGCGTCCGGGTGCACGTAGGCGGTCCGCGAGATCCGCGGCGTCGCCCCGTCGTAGGCGTAGACCGGCATCAGACTCCCTCTCCTGCAACGGTTCCGGTGTCGACCTCCGGGTCGAGGCCGTGGTACAGGCGCAGCGCGTTGCCGCCGAGCGCGAGCGCGACGGTGTCCTCCGCGAGCCCGAGCCCGGCGACGGTGCGGGCGTTCGCGGCGACACCCGGCACCCCCGGCCAGTCGGTACCGAAGACGAAGCGGCGGGCCAGCCGGGCGAGGTCGTGCCGCGCGTAGTAGGTCGGCAACCGCTTGGGCGGCAGGCCGGACAGCTCGATCCACACCGTCTCGTGGGAGAGCGCCAGGAAGGCCGCGGCGTCGTACCACCAGCCGCGGCCGCCGTGCGCGAGGACGACGTCGAGCGTGGGGAACTGGCGCAGGACCGGGTAGAGGTGCGCCGGGTCGGCGAGCTCGTTCATCGAGCCGGGGAACGAGGACGTCCCGCAGTGCACGACGAGCGGGACCCCGCGCTCCGCGAGGACGGCGTACGCGGGGAACAGCGCCGGGTCGTCGAGGCGGAAGCCGCCGTGCACCGGGTGCAGCTTGAGCGCTGCGGCCCCGTGGTCGAGCTGGCGGGTGATCTCGTCGGCGATCGGGAAGTGCAGGTGCGGGTTGACGTTCGCGACCGGGCGGAAGCGGCGCGGATTGGCCTCGACGAGCGGCAGCAGGTCGTCGAACTCCTGGTACCCGGTGGCCTTCGGGCTGTACTCGCAGAACAGGAGCGCGACGTCGACCCCCTCGGCGGCGAAGTGCGCGTCGAGCGCCGCGGGGCGCGGCCGGCCGTCGGCGTCCCAGACCTCCTCGACGACGCCGGGGCGGCCGAAGTCGCGCGCCCAGTCCTTCCAGGCCGGGGCCAGCGAGCCGAGCACCGGAACGTGGACGTGGGCGTCGACGAGGACGCGACCGTCGAGCACGCCTCAGCTCCCGGGGTGGTCGGCGACGAGCGGGGTGTCGACACCGATCTCGCCGACCTTGCGGGCCCCGCCCGGGGCACCGAGCGGGGCGTCCCGGCCGGGGAGCACCTCGGTGAAGAAGCGTCGGTTGTCCTCGACGAACTCCTTGTCCTCGTCGGGGACCCGGCGGTCCTGCGAGATCGCCTCGACCGGGCAGACCGGCTCGCAGGCCCCGCAGTCGATGCACTCCTTGGGGTTGATGTAGAGCTTGCGGTCCCCGACGTAGATGCAGTCCACCGGGCACTCCTCGACGCACGACTGGTCGCTGACGTCGATGCACTTCGAGGTGATGACGTAGGGCACGGCGGTCCTCTCAGACGCGGGTTCTCGTCGAACGTACCGGCGGGGCCGGGTCGTGCAGGTCGGGTCAGACGGGCACCGGCGCCGGCGCGGCGTCGCTGCTGTGGCCGGGGAACAGCGTGACCTCGGGGTCGAGGTGGACGGCGGCGTTGTTCACCGCGGTCGCCACCTCGCCGAAGCCCACCGAGATGAGCCTGACCTTGCCGGGGTAGTCGGTGATGTCGCCCGCGGCGTAGACCCCGGGCACGTTCGTGCCCATCCGGGTGTCGACGACGACGTGCCGGTTGTCGTGCAGGTCCAGCCCCCAGCCGCGCAGCGGCCCGAGGTCGGCGACGAAGCCGAGAGCGGCAACGACACGCTGCGCGGGCAGGGTGAGGACGCCGTCCCGGGTCGTCACCTCCGCGGCCGCGACCCGGCCGTCGGGTCCGGCGCGCAGCGCCGTCACCTGGGCGTCGACGAGCACGGTCGCGCCGCTCGCGTGGACCGCCTCGACGGTCGCCGCGTGCGCCCGGAACGCCTTGCGGCGGTGGACGAGCGTCACCGAGCGGGCCACCGGCAGCAGTGCGAGCGCCCAGTCGCACGCGCTGTCACCGCCGCCGACGACAACGACGTCCGCGCCCGCGTAGTCCGCGAAGGACGGCACGAAGTAGGCCAGGCCGCGGCCGAGGAGGTCCTCCCCCGCCGGCAGCGGCCGGGGCGAGAAGGTCCCGATGCCACCGGTGACGACGACCGTGCCGGTGCGGACCGTCGTCCCCGCCGAGGTCGTGACGACGAACCGGCCCGGCGCGCCGGGGTCCGGCGCGAGGCCCTGCGCCTCCTCGCCGAGCAGGTACGTCGGGTCGTACTGCCCGGCCTGCTCGACGAGCCCGGCGACGAGGTCCCGGCCGAGCACCCGCGGGAAGCCGCCGACGTCGTAGATCGGCTTCTCCGGGTACATCGCCGTGACCTGGCCGCCGGGCTCGGGCAGGCTGTCGACGACGGCGACACGGAGCCCGCGGACCCCCGCGTAGTACGCCCCGTACAGGCCGACCGGGCCGGCCCCGACCAGGAGCAGGTCGACCTCGAGGCCGCGGGCGGTGCTCACGGGACCGGCGCCCCGGTCGGCGCAGCCTCACGGGCGTGCAGCGGGTCCTGCTCGACGACGAGGGCCCGCACCTTGAACCGCTGGAGCTTGCCGGTCGCGGTGCGGGGCAGGGTGTCCCGGACGAGGACGGCGCGCGGGGCCTTGAAGTGCGCGAGCCCCTCCCGGCAGAAGGCGACGAGGTCGTCGCCGGTCACGGTGCCGCCGTCCCGCAGGACGACGGCCGCGACGGGCCGCTCGAGCCCGTCGTGGTCGACACCCCCGACGACGGCGGCCTCGACGACGTCCGGGTGCTCGAGCAGCCGGGCCTCGACCTCGCCCGGGGAGACCCAGATCCCGCCGGCCTTGATCATGTCGTTGGAGCGGCCGAGGCAGGTGAACCGGCCGTCCGCGTCCTCGACGTACGTGTCGCCCGTCGCGAGCCAGCGTCCCTGGAAGACCGACCGGGTGGTCGCCGTCCGGCACCAGTAGCCGGTGGCGATCGACTCCCCGCCGACGAAGAGCATCCCGGGGGTGCCGGCCGGGGCGCGCGAGCCGTCCTCGGTGCGGACCTCGACCTCGTACCCCGGCACGGGCCGCCCGCTCGTGCCCGGCCCGATGTCGCCGGGGGCGTTGGACAGGAAGATGTGCAGCGCCTCGGTCGACCCGAGGCCGTCGAGGATGTCCACCCCGAAGCGGGCCGTCCAGCGCTGCTGGAGGGCGGCGGGCAGCGCCTCGCCGGCCGAGGTCGCGATCCGGACGCCCTCGAGCGTGTCCGCGGGCAGGTCGGCGGCGAGCATCCCGGCGAAGAACGCGGGGACGGCGTAGAAGACGGTCGGCCGGTCTGCCCGGGCGCGCTCGGCGACGGTCGCCGGCGTCGGGCGCCGCGGCTCGAGGATCGCCATGGCGCCGACCGACAGCGGGAAGAAGAGCGAGTTGCCGATCCCGTAGGCGAAGAACAGCTTCGCCACCGACAGGCACCGGTCGTCGCGCCGGATCCCGAGGACCTGCGTGCCGTAGGTCTCGCAGACGTGCCGGATGTTCGCGTGCCGGTGCATCGCCGCCTTCGGGACGCCCGTCGTCCCCGACGTGTAGAGCCACAGCGCACCGGCGTCGTCCCCGGCGGCCACGACCGGCGCGCCGCCCGGGGCGGCCTCGTCGCCGGCGGCGAGGGCGTCGTCCCAGTCGACGAGGACCACCCCGGCGGGCACCTGCGGCCGGGCGCCGCCGCTGACGACGAGGTGGGTCACGGCGTCGCTCGCCGGGAGCGCGGCGGCCAGCGCCGCGGCGAAGTCGGCGGAGGCGACGACGACCCGGGCCCGGCAGTCGGCGAGCAGCGGGCCGAGGTCGGCGGCGGTGAGCATCGTGCTCACCGGGACGGCGACCATCCCCGCCCGCATCGCGCCGAGGATGCCCGCGGCGAGCTCGAGGGTGTCCGCCATGAGGAAGAGCACCCGCTCCTCGCGGCGCACGCCGAGCGCGGTGAACGCCGCCGCCGCCCGCGCCGTGAGCGCCGCGAGCGCGGCGTACGTCGTGTCCGCGCCGTCGCAGCGCAGGGCGACGCGGGCGCCGTCCCCGGCCTCGACGTGCCGGTCGACGAGGTACGCCGACGCGTTGAAGGAAGGGCCTGCGTCGAACGGAGGTCGGGGGGTGGACGTCGTCGTCCCGGCCATGGTGGTCCGCCTCTCGCGCTGAAGGGGATGGGTGGGTCAGACGCGGAACTGGTCGAACTCGGCGCGCAGGCCGGAACCGTACCGCCGCAGCGCCCCCTCGGGGCCGGAGGCGTTGGGCCGCAGGAAGATCCAGTTCTGCCAGGCGGTGAGCCGGCCGAAGATCTTCGTCTCGACGGTCTCCGGGCCGACGAACCGGTGGTTGGCCTCCATGCCCGTGAGGGCGTCGGGGCTCAGCGCGGCGCGCTCCTCGAGCGCGATCCGGATCTCGTCCTCCCAGTCGATGTCGTCCGGGGTCATCGTCGCGAGCCCGAGCCCTGTGGCCGCCGCAGCGTCGAGCCGCTCCCCGCTGCGGGCGAGCGCCGCCGCCAGCGAGGCGTCGTCGCCGTAGAACCGGGACTGCAGCCGGGTCAGCCCGTTGCCCATGGGGAACAGGCCCGCGTTGGCCGCGCCGACGACGAGGACGGCGGGGGCGGCGTCCGGGTCGACGTCCTCGAAGACCCCGTCGAGCATGTACTGCCGGTCGGCGGCGAGCGCGAGCTCGAGCAGGCTGCCGGCGAAGGCGCTGCCCGGCTCGACGAGCGCGACGAGGCTGCGGCTCGTCACGTCGAGCCGCTTGAAGGTGCGCTTGAGGTAGTGCCGGACCTCGTTGACGAACCAGTCGTCGGCCAGGGCGACCAGTTGGTCGTCGTGGGCGAGCACGAGGTCGGCGTCCCCGGTGGTCCGCAGGACCCAGGTGCCGAGCCCGGGCTCGTTGGTGCGCAGCCGCAGGACGAGGTCGTCGAGGGCCCGCGCGACGGCCAGCGGCCAGTAGTCGACGCCCTGCGCGTGGACGCCCGCGGCGTCCGCGGGCGGCGCCTGCTCCGGGGCCTGCACGGTGATCTCGACCCTGCGCCCGGCCCGGTCGAGGGCGGCGGCCACGAACGGGTAGCGGATCTCGTCGCCGTCGACGACACGGGCCAGCGGGGTGAGCGGCACCCCGGTCGCGTCGTGCGGCCGCCGCGAGCGGGCGACCGCCGCCAGCGCCCGCGCGCCGACCTCCTCGGCGAACCGGGCCCGCGGCACGCTCGCGTCGACGAGGCCCCACTCGACCGCGGTGCGGCCCTTGATGCCGTCGCTCTTCGTCGCGAAGACGTCGGCCCGGTCCCGCCGGACGTGCCGCTTGTCGACGACCCGGGTCAGGCCGCCGGTGCCGGGCAGGACGCCGAGCAGCGGCACCTCGGGCAGCGACACCGCGGACGACCCGTCGTCGACGAGGACGATCTCGTCGCAGGCCAGCGCGAGCTCGTAGCCGCCGCCGGCCGCCGTCCCGTTGAGCGCCGCGATGTACGTCTGGCCGGAGCTCGCCGTGGCGTCCTCCATGCCGTTGCGGGTCTCGTTGGTGAACTTGCAGAAGTTCACCTTCCACGCGTGCGAGGACTGCGCGAGCATCTTGATGTTGGCACCGGCGCAGAACATCCGCTCCAGCCCGCCCGTGACGACCACGGCCGCGACCTGGGGGTGCTCGAAGCGCAGCCGCTGCACCGCGTCGTAGAGCTCGATGTCGACGCCGAGGTCGTAGGAGTTCATCTTCAGCTCGTAGCCCGGGACGAGTCCGCCGTCGGCGTCGACGGCCAGGGTCAGGGTCGCGACCCGGCCCTCGACGGACAGGCGCCAGTGCCGGTACTGCTCGGGCGAGGTGTCGAACGAGACCTCGACGCCGTTGTCGGCGACGGCGTGCTCTGCGACGGCGGTCATGGCTGCCCTTCCGGCCGTGGGACGAACGTCCCTAGGTTCTACGCTGAAACTGAGTAACGTCAAGAGTTTGTAGCATTTCGATGCGGACCTGGGCCGGACCGGCGGGCGGCACGTCGCGGGCGGGGCGCCGGGGGCGCGTCCTACAGTGGTCCCGTCCCTGAGCCGCACCACCCCGTGCGCCCCGCGCGCACCCGTCCGCAAGGAGCACGATGTCCGCCGCGGCGCCCCTGGAGCCCGACGCAGGCTGGGACGAGGTCCCCTCCGCGCGGCGCCGGAGCCTCGGCGGCCCGAGCGCCCGCGGCCTGCTCCTGACGATCCTCGGCGAGTTCGTGCTGCCGCGCGCCGAGCCGGTCTGGACGGCGGCGTTCGTCGAGGCCCTCGCGGCGGTCGGCGTCGAGGAGAAGGCCGCCCGCCAGGCGCTCGCCCGGACGGCGGCCGAGGGGCTCGTCACGCCGTCCCGCGTCGGCCGGCGCACCCGCTGGGACCTCACCCCCGACGGCCGCGACCTGCTCGAGGAGGGCGCCCGCCGGATCTACGGGTTCCTCCGCGAGCAGCGCCGCTGGGACGGCCGCTGGCTCGTGCTCGCCGTCACCGTGCCGGAGACCCAGCGCGCCCTGCGGCACAAGCTCCGCACCCGGCTCACCTGGGCCGGGATGGGCTCGCCGGCACCGGGCCTGTGGGTCGTGCCGTACGCCGACCGGGCCGGCGAGGTGGCCCGGATCGTCGAGGACCTGGGCATCGCGTCGAGCGCGATGTCGTGGGTCGGCGAGTCCGGTGCGATCGGCCGGCCCGAGGACGTCGTCGCCGCCGCCTGGACGTCGCTCGGCGAGATCGAGGCCGCGTACGGCGACTTCGTCGACGGCTTCGAGAACCGCCGGGCGGACGGCGCGGAGGCGGCCTTCGTCGCCCAGGTCGGGCTCGTCCAGGCGTGGCGCCGTTTCCCGTTCCTCGACCCGGCCCTGCCGATGGAGCTGCTCGACCACGACTGGCCAGGCGTGCGCGCGGCGACGGTGTTCCACCGCTGCCACGAGCGGTGGCACCGCCGAGCCCAGGCGCACTGGGAGACGCTGGGCGCGGACGGATGACACCGGTCGTCGGCGGGCCGTCGGCTCAGGACGCGTTGTCCTGCTTCCAGAAGCGGACGTAGTCGAACTCGACGCCCATCTCGTTGATGCCCTGCGACGGCGGGGCGATCCAGCCCGCGAACGCGCCCTGCTCGTACGTCGGCTGCATGAGCGCGGCGACGTCGGCGCGGTCCTGCGCGCTCGGCAGCCAGGAGTCGACCTGCGCGGCCCAGGCCGCGTCGTCGAGGATCTCACCCTCCGGCGAGACGTGGACGCCCGAGTAGGCGCCGACCTTCCGGTTGAAGCCCTCGTGCGGCAGCGTGAGCCGGTGCGGCAGGCCGGCCTCCTCGAGCGCCTGGTTCCAGCGCCGGACGCCGTTCTCGCAGTCCGCGCGGTACTCGTCGCGCAGGTCGAGGTTGAGCGCGTTGAGCAGCGGGACGGTCTCGGTGACGAAGGCGCCGTCGACGACCTTCGTCATCTCCCGGGTGGCGCCGAGCAGGACGTGGTCGTCCTTGCGCCGGGTCTCCGCCCAGCGGCCCTTGATCCCCGAGGTGTAGTACGTGGCCGCATTGCTCGACAGCTCGGAGCCGAAGAGGTCCATCGAGACCGAGAACTGGAAGTTCAGGTACTTCTGGATCGTCGACAGCGGGATCGCGCCGTGCGGGAGCACGTCCTCGGTGTCGTGCTCGACCATGAGCTGCGCCGTCCGCTCGACGGTGCGCTGCACGCCCGTCGTGCCGACGAACATGTGGTGCGCCTCCTCCTTGAGCATGAACTCACAGGTGCGCGCCAGCGGGTCGAAGCCGCTCTCCTTGAGGGTGCCGAGCTGGTACTTGCCGTCCCGGTCGGTGAAGTACGTGAACATGAAGAACTGCAGCCAGTCCGTCGTGTCCTCGTTGAAGGCGCCGAGGATCCGCGGGTTGTCGAAGTCACCGCTGTTGCGCTTGAGCAGCTCCTCGGCCTCCTCGCGGCCCTCCCGGCCGAAGTGCGCCTGGAGGAGGTAGACCATCGCCCAGAGGTGACGGCCCTCCTCGACGTTGACCTGGAAGAGGTTGCGCAGGTCGTACAGGCTCGGCGCGGTGGCCCCGAGGTGGCGCTGCTGCTCGACGGACGCCGGCTCGGTGTCGCCCTGGACGACGATGAGCCGCTGGAGCTCGGCGCGGTACTCGCCGGGCACGGTCTGCCACGCCTTCTCGCCCTTGTGCTTGCCGAAGTTCACGGTGCGGTCCGGGTCGCCCTCGGCGAGGAAGATCCCCCAGCGGTACTCGTGCATGGGGACGAAGTCGTAGACCGCCCAGCCGTCCCGACCGACCGCGACCGCCGTCCGCAGGTAGACGTCCTTCGTCGGCAGCGCCGGGCCGAGGTTCTTCCACCAGTCGAGGAACTTCGGCTGCCAGCTCTCGAGCGCGCGCTGGAGCCGCCGGTCGGTGGAGAGCTGGACGTTGTTCGGGATCCGCTCGCTGTAGTCGATGCGGCTCACCGGGCCGGTGGGCTCGGGGGCGCTGCCGAGCCGGTCGTCGGTCGTCGTCATGGCGGTGGTTCCTCCTCGGGTGGACCGTGGGTCGTGCCGCGTTCCATGATTTCGTTCTACATACAAGATGCCTTACGTCATGAGTCTGTAGCACGTCCTGGGTCGGCGCAAGACCTCATCCGTCCGCGAGCAGCGCGAGCACCCGCGGCGAGCCCTGGACCGCCGTCCGCTGCAGGTGGTGGGCCACCGCCCGCAGACCGCCCTCCTCCTCGCCACCGCCGGCCCGGCCGGGGCCGCCGTGGACGAGCTGCGGCATCGGGGTGCCGTGCCCGGTGCTCTCCGCGGCGCAGTCCGCGTCGAGCACGAGCACCCGGCCGTGGTGCGCGGCGGCGCCGAGGACGACGGCCCGCACGACGGCGTCGTCCGCACTGACGAGCGACGCGACGAGCGACCCGCCGCCGCGGGCGAGCAGGTCGACGGCGTGCGGCACGTCCCGGTAGCCGACGACGGTCGCGACCGGCCCGAAGGCCTCGACCTCGTGCGGCGCCACGACCTGCGCGTCGTCCGCCCGGAGCAGCGTCGGGGCGACGAACGCACCGCGCACCGGGTCGGCCCCGACGGCACGCTCCGGCGGCCCGCCGCCGGTGAGCACCGGCCCGGCGGCCCGGAGCCGCTCGATGCCGTCGAGGACGGCGGCCCGCTGGTCGGGACCGGCGAGCGCGCCCATCGTCACGCCGTCGGCTCCGGGCGCCCCGACGACGACCCGCTCGAGCCGGCCCACGAGCGCGTCGCAGACCGGACCGACGAGGGCGTCCGGCACGAGCACCCGGCGGATCGCCGTGCAGCGCTGACCGGCCTTGCACGTGAGCTCCGCGACGACCGCGTCGGCGTAGAGGTCGAGCTCCGGCGAGCCGGGAGCGACGTCCGGGCCGAGCACGCTCGCGTTGAGCGAGTCCGCCTCGGCGTTGAACCGTGCCGACCGGTGGGTCACGGCGGGATGGGCCCGCAGCAGGGCGGCGGTCTGCGCGGAGCCGGTGAACGAGACGAGGTCCTGGCCGCCGAGCTCGTCGAGCACGCCCGAGACGGAGCCGCAGACGAGCTGGAGCGCCCCGTCCGGCAGCAGCCCGGACTCGACGAGGATCCGGACGGCGTGCTCCGCGACGTACGCCGTCGGCGTCGCCGGCTTGACGATCGTCGGGACACCGGCGACCAGGGCCGGCGCGAGCTTCTCGACCATCCCCCAGACCGGGAAGTTGAAGGCGTTGACCTGGAACGCGACCCCGGTCAGCGGGGTGAGCAGGTGCCGTCCGGCGAAGGAGCCGCCGCGGCCCAGCGGCTCGACGTCACCCTCGGCCCAGACGTTGCCCTCGGGCAGCGCCTTGGCCTTGGCGGCGAAGACGAGCGCGGTGCCGATCGCGCCGTCGACGTCGACGGCCGCGTCGGCCGCCGTCGCGCCGGTGCGGGCGGACAGCTCGACGAGCTCGTCGCGGCGGGCCTTCAGCGCCAGGGCGAGCTCCTTGACGAGCGTGCCGCGGGCCCGGAACCCGCTCGCACGCAACGCCGGGCCACCCGTCCCGCGGGCGAAAGCGACGACACCGGGGGCGTCGAGCCCTGCGCTCGACACGCTCGCGAACGGTTCGCCGGTCACGGCGTCGACGACGACGCGCGCGCCGTCCGACGAGGACCACCAGCGGCCCTGGGTCCAGCTCTCGACAGTACGCACGACGGTCCCTCTCGACGGTGGACGGGCCGGGACGGGGCGTCAGTCTACGGTTCGACGTCCCGCCGTCAACGATCTGTAGCAGGATTCGGCTCTTCCCGGCAGCCAGGGAGCGCCGCGTAGGCTCTGGGCACGGACCGACCCGCTCAACCCTGCCCGCCGCAGTGTCGACATCCAGAGGGCGGGGCCGGTCCCGTCGGAGGGACGGAGGGCGGTCGAGGCATGACGCTGCTGTCGGACGACCTGCCCGCGGACCACCTCGCAGCGCGGATCGCCGTGTACGCGGCCCTCGAGCACGTCCAGACGCTGCCCGACCCGGCCGAGCACGTCCGCCGGTTCGAGCGCTGGGCCCGGCAGGCAGGCGACGCGGGCTGGCCCGACGTCCGGGTGCAGGTGCTGCACAACCTGCTGGTCAACGACATGCTCGCCGGCGCCCCGCACGAGGCGCTGCGGACCCGCGCCGACGCCCTGCTCTCGGCCGCCTTCGACACCGGCGACGAGGTCTTCGTCGCCCGCGCACTCAGCGGCCGGCTCGCCTACCTCGGCATCTCCGACCCCGACTCGCTCGGCGAGGACCGGCCGAGCGACCTCGCCCGGGCGGTCGCGATGCTCGACGACATCGCCGAGAGCGACCCGGACGAGCTCGGCTGGCGGGCCGCGGAGCTCGCTGCGAGCTACAACGAGTGCGGCCAGTCGTACCACTGCCTCGCGCTGTGGGAGCTCGAGGACGAGATGTACTCCCGGGCCGTGCAGTCGTTCGACCTCGTGCGGGACGAGGCGATCCGCCCGGTGCTCGCCTTCACCCGCCGGGTCGTCGTCGTCAACCGCGTCGAGGCGGCCGCGGCGATGGCCTGCGGCCTGCTGGACGTCGGGCGGGCCGAGCAGGCCCGCGAGGTCGCGGCGGCGCGCTACCGACCGAGCGCCGAGGAGATCGCCGACCTGCAGCCGACCTGGCGGACCGACCTGCAGGCCGTCGAGCGCCTTCTCGACGCCTTGGCCGGGAGCGGCGACCCCGCGCTGCGCGGCGTGCCCGAGGAGCTGTGGGACGCCCTCGTCACGACCACCTGGCAGGGCTACCGCGGCTGCCTCCTGCTCGCCGCGGCGGTGAGCGCGCACCTCGCCGGGGACGACACCGAGGCGGCCGCGTACGCCGAGCGGTCGATCGAGTACTTCGACGTCTACAAGCCATCGTTCCGCACCCTCGCCTACCACCTCGCCTCGCTCGGGTCCGGCGAGTCCCCGGCCGCCCGCTGGGCCGCGCACCTCAGCGACCTGCGGTGGGAGTCCCGGCTCCAGGTGCTCGCCGCGGCCCGCGCCCGGCTCGCCGCCGAGCGGGTCGTCCGGCACGGCGACCGGCTGCGCCGGCAGGCGCTCGTCGACGAGCTCACCGGGCTGGCGAACCGGCACGCGTTCACCCAGCGGCTGCCCGGCCTGCGCACCCTCGGTCCGGGCCGGCGGCTCGGGGTCGTCCTGCTCGACGTCGACGAGTTCAAGGCCGTCAACGACGTCCACGGGCACGCGGTCGGGGACGAGGTGCTGCGCGTCCTCGGCCGGCTGCTCGGCGACGCGATCCGGCCGACCGACCTGGCCGTCCGGCTCGGCGGCGACGAGTTCGCCCTGTTCCTCGTCTCGGACGGCGACCGCCGCCTCGGCACCCGGGTCGAGCGGCTGGTCGAGGAGATCCGCGCGCACGACTGGGAGCGGCTGGCCCCCGGCCTGCGGGTCACCGTGAGCGCCGGCCAGGCCGTCGGCGAGGCGGCCACCGTCGACACCCTGATGCGGGGCGCCGACGAGCATCTCTACCGGGCCAAGGCGGAAGGGCGCGACCGGATCAGCGCCTAGCGCATGTGAGATCTTGGAAACCTGGGACGTACGTCCCGATACGCGGACTTCACACCCGTCGCCCTTCTGGCGAAACGTCCGCGGCGAACCATCGACTGCATGGCCACCGTGTTGGATCACCCAGCACCGACCGCGGCGAGCGTCGTCGACGCGAGCGGCGGGACGCGGGGCGGCGGCAGCCGGCTCCTGCGCTTCGCGCTCGCCAACGTCCGCCGCCGACCGGAGCGGTTCGTCCTGTCCACCGCCGGGATCGCCCTCGCCGTGATGGCTGTGATCGTCGTCCGGACGATCGCCGCCGGCTACGCGACGGTCGGGTCCGACTCCTTGAGCGAGGTGCTCGGCAGCGACCCGGTGTGGGTCGTCGGCGCCGAGGGCGTCCGCTTCGACCCCGACCTCGACGTGCTGCTGCCCAACGGTTCCACGCCGGCCCTCACGGTCCCCGAGGGCTGGACGGCGCACCGCCAGGCCGTCGGCGTGTGGGCCGCGCCGGGCGGTGACGTGGCGCTCGTCGGTCGCGACGACGTCGCGCCGGGCGCTGCCGTGGTCAGCCCGGCGGCGGCCGACCTGCTCGGCGTCGCTCCCGGCGCCCGGCTGCGCGTCGGTGCCGCCGACCTCACCGTCGCCACGGGCGGCACCGGCACGAGCGTCACCGTCCCGGTCGACGTCGCACGCACCGTCGTCGGCGACCGCGGGTGGTGGACGGTCACGCCGTCCGCCGCGGACACCGGGCGGCGCGACCTCGGCGCCCTGCTGTCG
This sequence comes from Kineosporia sp. A_224, assembly GCF_002198655.1. Lineage (GTDB taxonomy): Bacteria > Actinomycetota > Actinomycetes > Actinomycetales > Kineosporiaceae > R-H-3. The sequence goes on along the minus strand of NZ_MWLN01000197.1, from coordinate 1,876 downwards.
CGGGCCTCCGGCATCCCCTCGACGACCGACGCGTCGCGGACGCCGTCCGGCCGCCCGCTCGCCTACGACACCGTGGGCGGCGGGACGAGCCTGGCGACCTTCCAGCAGGCGTACTCGGCGATCTTCGCGAGCAAGGTCACGAGCTCGACGCTCGGGCTGGTCTCCGTCGTCGGCCTCGTCCTCGGCTTCGTCATCGCCGTCTCGAGCTTCCTCGCCGCGGTCCAGGAGCGCCGGCGCGAGTTCGGCATCATGTCGAGCATCGGCCTGGCCGACGAGGTCCTCTACTTCTTCCTCGTCGAGTCCGCGCTCGTCTTCGTCGCGGCCTACGCCGCCGGAGCGCTCGCGGCCCTCGCCGCGACGACGCTCGTCGTGCCCGACGTGACGACCCTGGCGGGCTGGGCCCAGGCCGCGGGCATCGTCGCGGCCTACCTGCCGGCGATGGCCATCGTCGGGGCGCTCGTCCCCGTGCACCGGCTGCTCCAGCAGCGCCCGGTCGACCTGCTCCGGGACGACGCGTGACCGGCCCGCTGTCGCCGGCCCTGCGCAAGGGGCTCGCCTACGGCTGGCTCTCGACCCGGCGGCGGGCCGGGCAGCTCGTGCTCCCGGTCGTCACGACGGCGACGGGCGCGTTCCTGCTCGTCCAGGTCCTCACGCTCACCGACAGCGTGCGCCGGCAGTCGGCGGCGCTCGGCGACACCGAGCAGCTCGTGCGGGCCACGACGCTCATCGCCGTCGTCGTCCTGCTCGTCGGTGTCGTCGAGATGGCCGTCTCCACGACCCGCACGGTCGTCCACCGGACGCGCGAGATCGGCGTCCTCGGCGCGACCGGCGTCCCGCGCGGCCCGGTCGTCGGCGCGCTGCTCGTCGAGCCGCTCGTCGCGGCGGTCGCCGGCGCGGCGGCCGGTGGGGTCGTCGCCGTCGTCGGTACCGGTGCGGCGAACCTCGCCGGGCTCGTCTCCGCGGACGTGCGCCCCGGCCCGGCCCTGGCGGCGCTCGCGCTGGCCGTCGGCACGTCCGCCGTCGCGGCCCTCGTCACGAGCGCCGGACCGGCGTACCGGGCCGCGTCCCGACCCCCTGCCCTGTCCCTGACCAGTGGAGGCTGAGATGACGATCGCACCGGACCGCACCGGCGCACCCGCCCCGACGACACCCGACGGGCCGGTGCTCGAGGTCCGCGACGTGTGGAAGCTGCACAAGCTCGGCGACGAGGTCGTCAAGGCGCTCGTCGCGGCCGACCTCACGGTGACCCCGGGCGAGTTCGCCTGCCTCATGGGCCCGAGCGGCAGCGGGAAGTCCACGCTGCTCAACATCATCGGCGGCCTCGACCGGCCGACGAAGGGCACCGTGAGCATCGAGGGCCAGGACACCGGGGCCCTGACGGAGAGCCAGTTCGCGTCCCTGCGGCACGACACGATCGGCTTCATCTTCCAGAGCTACAACCTCATCCCCTTCCTGTCGGCCGTGGAGAACGTCGAGCTCCCGCTCATGTTCGAGCCGTACGACCGGGCATCGCTGCGGCGCCGCGCCGTCGACCTGCTCGAGATGGTCGGCCTCGGGCACCGGATGCACCACCACCCCACGAAGATGTCCGGCGGCGAGCAGCAGCGCACCGCGATCGCCCGCGCCCTCGTCGGCAACCCGCGGCTGATCCTCGCCGACGAGCCGACCGCCAACCTCGACGCCCGCACCGGGAAGGTCGTCGTGGGCATGCTCCGGGACCTGTGCTCCACCCTCGGCGTCACCGTCGTCGCCTCGACCCACGACCCGACGGTCGCCGACGAGGCGAGCCGCGTCGTCCGGATGAAGGACGGCCGGATCGTCGACGACCCCGGGCCGGCACCAGCACCCTCAGGCTCCGCCTCGTCCGCCCCCTCCC
>NZ_MWLN01000196.1 GCF_002198655.1 Kineosporia sp. A_224 | reverse complement strand
CCTCAAGCCGTCGGCTGAGGACTCACACCAGGCAGTCTCCGGACATGCCGGGGCGGTTCAGGGGATGACCATCAAGGGGATCGTGCGGGTGATGGGGGTGTCGCGGAACACCGTCCGGGCCGCGCTGGCCTCCGCCGGGCCGCCGAAGTACGAGCGGACATCGGCGGGGTCGTCCGTCGACACGTTCGAGCCGGCGATCCGGGAGGTCCTGCGGGCGTTCCCGCGGATGCCCGCGACGGTGATCGCCGAGCGGGTCGGCTGGACCCGCGGGATGACGGTCTTCAAGCAGCGGGTCGCCGAGCTGCGGCCGGCCTACCTGCCACCGGACCCGGCCTCGCGCACCAGCTACGAGCCCGGTGAGATCGCCCAGTGCGACTTCTGGTTCCCCGACATCCGGCTGCCCGTCGGCCCGGGCCAGGAGCGGCCGCCGACGGCGCTGCCGGTCCTGGTCATGATCTCGGCGTACTCGCGGTGGCTGACCGCGGTCCTGGTCCCGACCCGCACGGCGGAGGACTTGTTCGCGGGCTGGTGGCTGCTGCTGCAGCGGCTCGGGGCGGTCCCGCGGACCCTGGTGTGGGACCAGGAAGGCGCCGTCGGGAAACGCCGGCGTGGGCAGACGGTGCTGACCGAGGACGCGCACGCGTTCCGCGGGGTCCTGGGCGCGGGGATCTTCTTGTGCGACCCGGCCGACCCCGAGACCAAGGGCATCGTCGAACGCGTCAACGGCTACCTGGAGACCTCGTTCCTGCCGGGCCGGTCGTTCACCGGGCCGGCCGACTTCAACACCCAGCTCGAGGACTTCTGCGCGACCGCGAACCGCCGGCACCGGCGGGCTCTCGGGTGCGCGCCGACCGACCGGATCGGCGCGGACCGGGCCGCGATGCTGCCGCTGCCGCCGGTCGCCCCGGTGACCGGGTGGCGGTCCTCGCTGCGGCTGCCGCGGGACCATTACGTGCGCGTCGACGGCAACGACTACTCCGTCCACCCCGGGAGCGTCGGGCGCCGGATCGAGGTCGTCACCGACCTGGACCGCGTCCAGGCGTTCAGCGAGGGGCGGCTGGTCGCCGACCACGCCCGCTCGTGGATGCGGCACCAGACCTTCACCGACCCGCTCCATGCCGACGCCGCCCGGACCCTGCGCCGCCAGCATCGGGCTCTGGCCTCCATGCGGGCCGGCGCCGCGGCCGAGGAGGGGCTCGAGAAGGTGCAGGTCGAGGAGCGCCGGCTGACCGACTACGACGAACTGTTCGGCCTCGTCGAGCCGACCGGGCAGCCGCTGCGATCACCGCTCGGCAGCGAGAGCGCTGAGAGCGGCGTTGAAGGGGGCGTGGCCTGATGACGACCCGAACCAGCGCCGCAGCCCGGGACACCGGCACCGACTCCGGCGCGGGGCGCCCGAACGTCAGCAGCGAAGTCGCCTACCTGACCCGGGCGCTCAAGGCGCCGACCCTGCGTGAAGCCGCCGGCCGGCTCGCGGACCGCGCCCGCAGCGAGGGCTGGTCCCACGAGGAGTACCTGGTCGCCTGCCTGCAACGCGAGGTCTCCGCCCGGGAGTCCCACGGCGGCGAGGGCCGGATCCGAGCCGCCCGGTTCCCCGCCCGCAAGAGCCTGGAGGAGTTCGACTTCGACCACGCCCGCGGCCTCAAACGCGACGTCATCGCCCACCTGGGCACCCTGGACTTCGTCACCGCGAAAGAGAACGTGATGTTCCTCGGCCCGCCCGGAACCGGCAAGACCCACCTGGCCACCGGGCTGGCGATCCGGGCATGCCAGGCCGGCCACCGGGTCCTGTTCGCCACCGCGTCGGAGTGGGTGAACCGGCTCGCCGAGGCCCACACCGGCGGCCGCCTGCAGGGCGAGCTCGCCAAGCTGGGTCGCTACCCGCTGCTGGTCATCGACGAGGTCGGCTACATCCCCTTCGAACCCGAGGCCGCGAACCTGTTCTTCCAGCTCGTCTCGGCCCGCTACGAACGCGCCTCCCTGATCGTCACCAGCAACAAGCCGTTCGGCCGCTGGGGCGAAGTCTTCGGCGACGACGTCGTCGCCGCCGCGATGATCGACCGGCTCGTCCACCACGCCGAGGTCATCGCCCTCAAGGGCGACTCCTACCGGCTGCGCAACCGCGACCTCGGCCGCGTCCCCGCAGCCCTCACCAACGACCACACAGAGCAGAAATGACCGTCATGACCAAACCAGGGGGTCAACATTCAACCGTCGGAAAGGGGTCACTTTTCGACCGCCGTTGACAGAGAGAGGTGCCACGTGACATCAGACGTGACGCAGACTGCCGTCTACAGCAGCAACCGGCGGCGTCTCGGCTGACACCCAGGAAGAACAAAGCCGCTGCTGGAAGCGGCGAGAGGCCGGATTCGGCTGATTGCTAACCGTGTGTCGGAGGTTCGAGTCCTCTCGGGGGCACAAGATCAAGATTCTGTTGACCTGCTGGTCACGGTCCCCCCTCGTCCTTCCGTGCTGTGGGGCCGAGGCTGCGCCCTCTTGTCCAGGAGCACCAGGCGAGGCTCGTTGTCTCTGACAGGGGCTGCCGATTGTGACGCGCGGCCTACGTCCCAGGCGCTCCGTCGGGCGAGCGTTGCACTCTGATCTGGGTTCGTTCGCGCACGGCAGGGGAGGCCGTCATGAGCACCCCGTCAACCACGACCAAGGAACTTCCGAGGGACGAGTGCCTGACTCGGACGTACACGTACCTCCGACTAGCCATCGTCATGCTCCTCCTGGCACTCGGTGCAGCGATTGTGATCCAGACCTGGCAGCAGGGATGGCATCCCCTTGCGTCGGTGAGCGCGTACTACTACACATCCGCGCAGGCACTCTTCGTCAGCACCCTCGTCGGCTTCGCGGCCTGCATGATCGCTCTGAGGGGTACTCGGACGGTCGAGGACGTCACCCTCAACCTCGCCGGCATGTTCGCGGTGCTGGTCGGCATCGTTCCGACGTCTCGCGGCGAGGACTACAGGGCAGCAGTGCGCTCGTGCCGGGATGTCGCCGTGGCGCTGTCCACGAAACCGCTCGACTGCCCGACCGTCAGATCGTTGGAGAAGGCCGCGCAGGCCGACATCAAGACCAGTGTCGGTGCCTTCCTCACGGTCGGCTTCCTCTCGCTGGGTGCCGCTCTCGTCCTCCATGCGAGAAGGGGCAGCAGCACTCCGGTCAGGTCGCCGTTCACGCTGGGGTTCGCGCTGGTCGCGGGCCTGTGGACGGCGGTCGCAGTGACGTTCTCCTTCGCGCGAGGCTGGTTCACGGACAACGCCCACTACCTGTCGGCGATCGGGCTCGCCGTCTGCATCCTCGTCATCGCGCTGGCCAACGCACGCAGGCACAGCGCGGGACACGCCCCCCTCGCAACCAGTCCAGATGTGCGAACCTGCTCCGACCCGCTGGTAGCGCATGCGCCGTCCGCAGTCGTCGCCGCGACAACCGCGACGCGCACCGATGTCACGCCCGACGCTGCCACGAACGCCGGCCCGGCCGTCCCAGACAGGTACACGCTCGTTGCAGTCGGGCTGCTCCTGGTCCTCATCGCCGGCGGCACCCTGTGGGCCCTGGGCGCATTTTCCCTGTTCTGGCTGGAGGTAGGGGTCGCGCTGATGTTCACCGCGTTCTGGGTCGTGCAGACCCACGAGGACCCGGTGACGCAGGACAACCGCCGGGACCGCGCAGAGTCCACTGGCTGACAGTTCGGTCGGACGGGTTGAGCTTTCTTGGCGCAGAGCGCCGCGGCCGCCCGGCAGGCCCGGCGCATACCGCATCGGAGCAGCGCCGGGACGCCGGGGTGATGCACGACGAGCGGGGCAGTGACTGCTGGACGAGGCGTACACCAGGGGACCTGCTTTCGTGGAATGAGCGGCCCCTGTCCGGGTTTCGGAACGAGTTCGGAATTCCTGTCAAGAAAATGTCAGGCCCGGATCTCAGATGATGAGAACTCGGTGCGGCATCACGTCGGCGCGTCAACGCCAGGCGCATTCGGCCTTCCTTCACTCACGTATCTCGCACCTGTTCGTCAGAGGTCCCGACCGCACACCCCGCCGATGAATAGGGTGACTTCGAGGCTTCGGGGGGCGAGGCCTGACATATGACGATGCGGGGCCAAGGCTCTGCACGATGGGGTGGTTTCAACCATGCACGGAACACATCGCTCGACCGACGTCGCTCAGCGATCGAGGCTTTCCCGAAAGGCGCGGTCGGCGGTCGTCGGATTCCTCGCGATCGGCCTGACGATGGCGGTGGCCGTCCCGGCAACGGCAGCCACGGCCGGGGACAGGGACCCTCAGTTCGGTTCGGCCGGTTCTACGACGACGGACCTCGGAGGGGTGGAGACCGCACTGGACGTGCTCGTCCAGGCGGACGGCAAGATCGTCGTCGTCGGGTCGAGCGGCGCGGATGCTGCGCTCGTCCGCTACCTGCCCAACGGCGCGCTCGACACGACGTTCAGCGGTGACGGCAAGCAGAAGACGAACTTCGGCGGCTCCACCGACGCCATCAAGGCCGTCGTCCAGCAGCCCGACGGGAAGCTCGTCACGGCCGGTACGACCGGCAGCCAGGCCGTCGTCGCCCGGTACACCGCTGCGGGTGTCCTCGACACCACGTTCAGCGGTGACGGGTGGGCGGTCGAGACGCCGTCGGCCGGCGTCATCGTCGACAACTCGGCAGAGGACGTCCTCGTCCAGGCCGACGGCAGCATCGCCGCGGTCGGTCCGTTCCACGTCTCACGGTGGACGTCGACCGGTGCCCCGTCCGCACTTCTTCCCTCGGGGCAGAACTTCGACGGTGGCGAGGGCTACCGTCGCATCGCACGGCTGTCGACAGGTGACTACGTCATCGCCGGGTCCAGCGACTGCAACTCGGCGGTCGTCTCCAGGATCACCGCCGCCGGAGCCTTCGACCTCGGTTTCGCGGCGAACACGGGCGCCTTCGTCGGTGTCCGCGCTGTCGGCCTGTCGGTGCTCGCGGGGGACAAGGTCGCCGTCGTCTCGGACGGCTGGCAGTCCAGCGAGTGCACCCGGAGCCCCGGGGTCGTGCTCGAGCGCTACCTCGCCGACGGCCACCACGACAGCACGTTCGGCACCGCCGGCGCCAAGGTCGTCGACACGGGCGCCTGGCCGACCGGCGCCAAGGGCGTGGCCGCCACGGGCGCATCGGTGATGCCGGACGGCCGGATCGTCGTCGTCGGCCAGACCTGGGTCGCCCGCTTCACGGCGTCCGGAACCCTCGACACGACGTTCAGCGGCGACGGCGTCGCGCTGGTCGGTACGCCCGTCGGCGCCGCGGTGGCCGTGCAGCCAGACGCGAACCCTGTCGTCGGCGCGACCTCGAGCGGCAACGTCGCGGCCGTCCGGTTCCTCGGCTCGACGAGCGTCACTGCCTACCCCACGTCGGTGGCTGTCTCTGCGGGGAACGGCACCATCACCGGCGGCACGGCTAACAGCCTTGCTGCCACCGACGGCGCTTTCCTCACGGCAGCCTCGACGACGAGCGGCACCCGGACCGCGTCCTGGTACGGCGGCTTCTCCAACGTGCCGAACGCGGTCGCTGCGATCTCGGTCTCGTACACCGGCAAGGACTCCACGACAGTCACCCAGACCGTCGACCTGTGGGATTACGACGCCGCAGCCTGGGTCCAGCTCGACAGCCGGTCGGTGGGCACCCTCGGGGTGACGGTGACCGCATCAGCCGGCGGGACCCTCGGCCGGTTCGTCTCTGGCACCTCAGGCAACGGCGCCATGCGGTTGCGCATCCGCGGAACCGCAGCGTCCACCTTCACGGTGTCTGGCGACCGGATGGCCGTGACTTACCGCTGACCGATCCCAGCGTGGGCGAGGGCTGCGGCAGGCGCTGCAGCCCTCGCCCGGTGCGCTCAACGCCGCCCGCCGAAGTCCCAGCGATGGACCTCCACCGCTGCATAGCGCCGCTCGGGAAGGACCCCTCGGACGTCGCCCGCGACGGCGGGCTGGACGAGCGCCGCCGTGCCGAGGACGTGGACGCCGTCATCCGACAGCAGCTCGCCGCAGACGATGACGCCTGGCCGGTCCGGAGCGTCGACGCGCTGGGTGGTCGGGGCATCCGTGAACCCGAGAACGAGGAACCGCTCAGAGTCGTCGGCTCCGACCGAGGGGTCGGGCATCGTCCGGTCGGACAGGCTGGCCCAGCGACGGATCATGACGTCGCGGTACGCACCGGCTTGGTAGCAGGGCTCCGCGAAGGCGAACGCACGCGCTGCCGCCGGGTCCGGCAGGGAGAGGACGTGCACGCTCCCGGTCAGCGTCTCGTCGTCGAACGTCGGGCCACGGGCGATCATGCGGTCCTGGAAGTCGTCCATGTACGACCAGTGGCTCTCCACCAGCTGCTGCCGTAGCGGTGTCGACCCCACGCGGTCCCGGTGGTAGCAGAAGAAGTCCACGACACCATTGTCGTGCTGTCAGAACCCGGGCCCGGGCAGGTCCGCCGGGGATCGAGGTCCATGAGACCCGCGGTCTGATCTGCGGGAAGGTGCCGCGCGAACACCGCGATGCATGTTCGTGACGCGGAACTCGTCGTGACACCTACGCTCAGTTGTCATGGCGGAGGGGGAACGGTGCCCGGAGCTGGTCCACGGTGAGCATCGACGAGCTCCCGAGCGGGTCGATGACACCCGAGCGAGTCCCGGGAACGTCCTGATGTGCGCGGGTCGGTGCCGCGGTGGCGGGTCGGTCCCGTCAGGACGCGCATGAGGGGCGGCGTCTCGGCGCGGGAAGTCTTGCGAGAGCCCAACTTCCGTCTCTACTTCCTGTCCCGCCTCATCAACGGCGCCGGGTCGACGATGGGCGGGATCGCCCTCGCCTTCGCGGTCCTCGAGGTGAGCCGGTCCCCGACCGCGCTGGGCATCGTGCTGGCCGCGCACAGCATCCCCGAGGTGGCCTTCCTGCTCGCCGGGGGCGTCATCGCGGACAGGTTCGGGCGCAAGCGGGTCATCCAGCTCTGCAACGTCACCGCAGGCATCACCCAGCTCGCGATCGCCGCGGTGGTGGTCAGCGGGACCGCCGAGCTGTGGCAGCTCGTCGTCCTCAGCGCGTTGAACGGCGTGGTGGCCGCGATCAGCTTCCCCGCCCTGGCCGGGATCATGCCGCAGCTCGTTCCTCCCGAACAGCTCCAGCCCGCCAACGTGCTGATGTCGATGCAGCGTGGCGTGGTCTCGGTTCTCGGCCCCACCGTCGGCGGCATCCTTGTCGTCGCCACCGGACCGGGGTGGGCGGTCGCGGTGGACGGCGTCACCTACCTGCTGGCCGCGGCCACCCTGGTGCTGGTCAGGATCCCACCGCCACCACCCAAGGCGGAGCGCACGTCGATGGTGGCGGACCTGCGGCAGGGCTGGCGCTACTTCACCGGGACGACCTGGCTGTGGGTCGTCGTCCTCGCCTTCGGGGTGCTCAACGCTCTGCACAGCGGCGCGATCCAGACCCTGGGTCCCGTCCTTGCGACAGTCGGCGACCTCGGGGCGTCCGGCTGGGGCCTGGCCCTGTCCGCCGAGGCCGCCGGGTTGCTCTGCTTCACCGTGGTGATGCTCCGCGTGCGCCTCGAGCGGCCGCTGCTGTGGGGCATGATCGGCTGCGCGCTCTTCGGCGTCCCCATGCTCGCTCTCGGCCTCACGGCGCACCTCGCGCCGATCATGGTGATCTTCTTCGTCGCCGGCGCCGGTGCCGAGCTGTTCGGCCTCGCCTGGAACCTCGCGGTCCAGGAGCACGTACCCGAAGACATGCTGTCCCGGGTCTACTCGTACGACGCCCTCGGTTCTTTCGTCGCGATCCCGATCGGCCAGCTCGCTGCCGGGCCGGCGGCACTCGTCCTCGGGACGCAGCACACCATCTTGGTCGCCGGGGCCGTCTACGTCGTCATCTGCCTGGCTGTTCTCGGGTCACGCTCCGTCCGCGACCTGCAGCGCACCGGACCGGTTGCCCCCGCCGCCTGAGGTGGGGCGGCGCGGGCAGGCGTCAGGGATCCGTAAGGACTTCCCGGCGTCCGACCCACCAGGCTGGCGCCATGAGCCCCTGGCGCACCTCGTGGACGGCCGCATGCGGGATCACCCTGCTGGCCCTGACGGCCTGCGGAGGTGCCGGTGCAGCCGCCCCGGCTCCCGCGGCCGTGACCTCCCAGGCGTCGCAAGCCGCTGCCGGCGACCCCGCAGGCGCGGGCAGCTACGTGGACTACGCGACCTATGTGAAGAACCCGGCCGCCTACGCCGACGGCCGCGTCGTGCTGTTCTTCCACGCGTCCTGGTGCCCGAACTGCCGCCTCACGGACAAGAACCTCACCGAGGACCCTGCGTCGATCCCGGCGGACCTGACGGTCGTCAAGGTCGACTTCGACACCGAGACCGACCTGCGGGCGAAGTACGGGATCACGCAGCAGCACACCTTCGTCGCCGTCGGCCCGGACGGCGCCGAGCGGGCGAAGTGGACCGGCACCCACAGCGCCGCAGAGATCTCGAAGCGGGCCGTCTGAGGTGCTGCTCGTCCTCGGGGCCGTCGTCGCCGGCATGCTCACCACGCTCGCCCCGTGCGTCCTGCCGCTGCTTCCCGTGATCATCGGCCGGACCGCCGTGCCGCAGGTGTCGCCGGTCCAGGCGGTGCCGGCGGCCCTGGGCGCCGGTCGCCCCCCGGACGCCGACCGGCCCGACCGCGGCCTGCCACGCGCCCTCGCGGTGACGGCCGGACTCGGAGCGTCCGTCATCGCGTTCACGCTGCTGCTCAAGGGCACCACCACCTTCATCGGCGTGCCCCGCGAGGTGTGGCAGGTCCTCAGCGGCGGCCTGCTCGTCGCGATCGGCGCGACCCAGACGTGGCCGGGCCTGTGGGAGCACCTGTCGGGCCGGCTGGGCCTGGACGAACGGTCCACGGGCGCCCTGGTCGCGGCTCAGCGGCAACGGGGCCTGCTCGGGGACGTGCTGACCGGCGCGGCCCTGGGGCCGGTGTTCTCGTCGTGCAGTCCGCTCTACGCCTACGTCGTCGTCACCGTGCTGCCGGCGTCCTTCGGGAAGGGACTCGTGCTGCTGCTCGCCTACACGGCGGGACTGTGCGCCGTCCTCCTCGCCATCGGCGTGTTCGGCCGCCGTGCCGTGCTGCGGCTGCGCTGGGCGGCTGACCCGCACGGCCGCCTCCGGCGGGTCTTCGGCCTCGTCCTGGTCGGTGTCGGGCTGCTCGTCCTGACCGGCGCGGACCACGCCGTCCAGACCTGGCTGGTGGAGCACTCACCGGTCCGGCCGTGGGACCTGGACTCCGGTTTCCTTCCGCCCGAGGGCGGCTGAGGTGTCAGGTCCACAGGCGCGGCGCGGGGGCGTGGACGCCCACGCCCGGTCCGCTCCTGCGGACGGCGGGTCCGTCGTCCTCGTCGTCGAGGACGACCCGACGATCTCCGAGGTGGTCGCCGGGTACCTGACCCGCGCCGGGCACACGGTCCGCCGTGCTGCGGACGGCGTGACGGCGCTGCAGATGGCGCGCCGGCTTCCCCCCGACCTCGTGGTGCTCGACGTCATGCTCCCGGGTCTGGGCGGGCTCGAGGTGTGCGTGCGGTTGCGTGAGGCCCGGCCCGACCTTCCGGTGGTGCTGCTCACCGCGCTCGGGGACGAGGTCGACCGGCTGGCCGGGCTCGAGTCCGGCGCGGACGACTACGTCGTCAAGCCGTTCAGCCCGCGCGAGCTGGTGCTGCGGGTGAACGCCGTGCTGCGGCGGTCCGCGCCGCGGGTGCCGGAACGACGGGCCGGGGATCCGGTGCGGGCCGTCGGCGTGCGGCGGATCGTCAGCGGCGGACTGGTGGTGGACCTGTCGGCGCGGACGGTGGAACGCGCCGGCGAGCCCGTTCCGCTGGCGACGCGGGAGTTCGACCTGCTGGTCCAGCTCATGGCGCACCCCAACCAGACGTTCGGTCGTGAGCAGCTGCTCCGCGAGGTGTGGGGCTGGGACTTCGGCGACACGGGAACCGTCACGGTCCACGTCCGACGGCTGCGCGAGAAGGTCGAGACGGACCCTGCTGCCCCGGCCCTGCTCGTCACGGTGTGGGGTGTCGGCTACCGGTGGGCGGGGCTGTGACGCTGCCACCGGCCGTCCAGGTGGCGCTGTTCGGCCTGGGGTGGTCGGGTGCGGTCGGTCTCGCCGGGCTGCTCGCGCTGCGGTTCCTGCCGCGCCGTTCCGTGCGGACCGACCTCGCCGGGGTGGCAGCGGTGGCGGTGGGGTCCCTGGTCGCCGGGCTGGTCGGTGCCGCGCAGGCGATGTTCCTGTCGGACCACGACCTCACGGTGGTCGCGCAGATCGCCGTCGTGGTGACCCCGATCGCGCTCGGGGTCGCGGTCGCCGCCGGGCGGACCGTCGTCCGGGACGTTGCCGGCCTTCGCACGCGCGCCGCCGCGCTCGCGCACCTCGACGCGTCGACGGCGTCCGGTGCCGGCCGCGGCCGCCCCCGGCTCGCCGAGCTCGCCGCCATCGACGACGACCTCACCGAGGCCGCCGACCGCCTCACCCGCGGGCGCATCCAACGCGATGCGCTGGAGCGGTCACGGCGCGAGCTCGTCGCGTGGGTCAGTCACGACCTGCGGACGCCGCTGGCGGGCATCCGCGCGATGGCCGAGGCCCTCGAGGACGGCGTCGCTGCCCACCCCGACGTCTACCTGCGCCGGATCCTGCACGAGGTGGACCGGGTCGGGCTGCTCGTCGACGACCTCTTCGAGCTGTCCCGCATCCAGGCCGGCGCACTCACCCTCGACCCGCTGACGGTCGATCTCGCCGAGCTCGCCCACGACGCGGTGGACGTCGTGGCACCCGCCGCGCGACGGCGCGGGGTCCGCGTCGAGCTCGCCCCGCTGCACGGCATGTCCCCCGTCCGGGTCGACCCGCGGACGGTCACCCGGGTGCTCTCCAACCTCGTGGCCAACGCCGTCCACTACTCCCCGGCGGGCGGGCGCGTCCTCGTGGACGTCGCCGCGTGCGACGGCCGGGTCGTGGTCGGGGTCGAGGACTGCTGCGGCGGGATCCCGGCCGAGGACGTGGCGCGGCTGTTCGAACCGGGGTGGCGGGCGAACCGCTCCCGCACCCCTGCGTCGGACGTCGGCGGCGGGCTGGGGCTGGCGATCGCCCGTGGGCTGGCCCGGGCGAACGGCGGTGAGGTCGACGTGACCCCGCGCTGCGGCGCCGGCTGCCGCTTCGAGCTCGCGCTGCCCGCCGCCCGCTGACCCGGCTGTGCTGCCGGCCGTTACGGAAGCCTTACCGAACCACCGGAACGATGGATCGGCGTTCCACGACGGCCGAGTGTGAGGCCATGACCTCGACCGCAGCCCCGGCCACGCAGCCGGTCCGCGACAGCACTGCGACCGCGGCCCGGTGGTACCCCGCGGTCGCCGGCCTCGCCGCGGCGTGCACGGCTCTGGGCGCCGGCGAGCTGACCACCGCCGCGCTGACCGTCGGCGGCTCGCTGGTCGGTGACGTCGGCTCCTGGTTCATCGACCTCGCCGCAGGCTCCCTCAAGGACGTCGCGGTCGCCGTCTTCGGTCGGCACGACAAGGCCGCGCTCGTCGTCGGCGTCGTGCTGACGACCCTCGGGCTCGGCGCGGGGGTGGGGCTGCTCGCCTCGACGCGGCGTTGGGCCGGAGCGGCCGGCTTCGTCGCCTTCTCGGTCGTGGCCGCGGTCACCGCGACGTCGGCGGACCCGGCGCGGGCCGGGGCGCTGTGCGCCGCCGCGGCGGTGGCCGCGGTCACCGGTGCCGGCACGCTGCACGGGCTGCTGGCGCTGCCGGGTCGCGGCCGTGGGGCGAACGGCCGCGGCCCGGCGCAGGCGGCCGGCCCGGGACGGCGCTCGGTCGTCGTGGCCACCGCCGCGGCGGCGCTCGGTGCGGCCGCGGCCGGTTCCGCCGTCCTCGTGCGGCGCACCCGGACCCCGGCGCCGCTCGCCGTGGACCTGCCGGCGACGACCTCCGGCACCGCCGTCGCGCCGAGCGAGCCGCTCGCCGTCCCTGGCCTGTCCCCGTATGTCACGCCGGTCGACCGGTTCTACCGGATCGACACCGCGCTGCTGGTCCCCCGCCCGGACGTGCGGCAGTGGCGCCTGACCGTCGACGGCGCGGTGGAGCGGCCCGTCACGCTGACCTACGGCGACCTGCTCGAGCTGGCCACGGCGGCCGAGCCGGTCACGCTGTCATGCGTCTCGAACGAGGTCGGCGGTGACCTCGTCGGCAACGCGCTGTGGCAGGGCGTGCCGCTCTCCACGCTGCTGGAGCGCGCCGGCGTCCGGCCGGGCGGCGACCAGGTCCTCGGCCACTCCCTCGACGGTTTCACCGCAGGGTTCCCGACCGCGCTCGCCCTCGACGGCCGCCCGGCGATGGTGGCGGTCGGCATGAACGGCGAGCCGCTGCCCGCCGAGCACGGCTACCCGGCCCGGATCGTCGTCGCCGGGCTCTACGGCTACGTGTCCGCGGTCAAGTGGCTGAGCCGGATCGAGCTGACCGGCTGGGACGACGCGGACGGCTACTGGATCCCGCGCGGCTGGTCCAAGGAAGGGCCGATCAAGACCCAGTCGAGGATCGACGTGCCCCGCGCGGGAGATGTCCTGGCGCCCGGCCGGGTCGTCGTCGCCGGCGTCGCCTGGGCACCGACGCGCGGCATCAGGGCCGTCGAGGTGCAGGTGGACGCCGGCCCGTGGGAGCGGGCGGACGTCGGCGCCGTGGCCTCTGCGAACACCTGGGCGCAGTGGCGCTGGACGTGGGACGCCGCACCCGGCACCCACACCCTCGCCGTCCGCGCGGTCGACGGCACGGGCGAGCCTCAGGTCGCCGCCCCGCACGAGCCGGCACCGAACGGCGCCACCGGGCTGCACCGCCGCGAGGTCACGATCCGGACAGCCTCGTGACCGCCCGGCGGACCCTCGTCCTGGCGCTCCTGCTCGTCGTCGCCGGGGGCGGCTCGGTGGTGGTGGCGCAGCGGTCGGGAGCGGACGCGGTCAGCACGCTGACCGGCACGGACGGCGCGCGGCCGGCGGCGCCCGGCGCGGCGTCCGACCCCGCCGACCTCGCGCGCACCCTGCCGGTGGGCGGGCCCGCTCCCGTGGTCCGGGCGCAGGGATGGCTCAACACCGCTCCCCTCGCTCCGGCCGACCTGCGTGGCCGGGTCGTGCTCTACGAGTTCTGGACGTTCGGGTGCGTCAACTGCCGCAACGTCCAGCCCTACGTCAAGGCGTGGCACGCGCGCTACGCGGCGGACGGGCTGGTCGTCGTGGCCGTGCACACCCCCGAGTTCGGCTACGAGGCGGACCCCGACGCCGTCCGCGCCTACGTCGAGGAGAACGGCCTGCGGTACCCGGTCGCGCTCGACCCGGAAGGGAACGTCTGGCGGGACTTCGGCAACCGGTACTGGCCGCAGTTCTACCTCCACGACCGGGACGGCAGGCGCCGCGTCGTGAAGATCGGTGAGGGCGGCTACGACACGACGGAGGACGCGATCCGCGCCCTGCTCGGGGTCGGCGCCGACGCCCCGCGCGCCGTGACGTCATGAGCGGGTACGCCTACGTGGCGCTGTTCGGTGCCGGCGTGTCGACCGTCGTGGCCCCGTGCGTCCTGCCCCTGCTCCCGGCGTACGTCACCGTCGTCCTGGACGCCGGGGCCCGCGGCGGGCGCGCAGCCGTGCTCGGCGCCGGGCTGGCGTTCGTGGGCGGCTTCTCCCTGGTGTTCGTCGCGCTCGGCACCGCGGCCGGTGCGCTCGGCGCGATCCCCGGCTCCCAGGTCGTGCTGACCCGGGTCGCGGCCGCCGTCCTCGTCGCCGTCGGGCTGGCTGTCGTCCTGCGCCCCCGGGGCCTGTCCTGGTGGCCGACGGTCCGCCTCCTGCCCTGGACCGGTGCCGGCCGCGGCGGGTGGTTGCGGCCGTTCGCACTGGGGACGGCGTTCGCGGGTACCTGGACGCCCTGCGTGGGCCCGCTGCTCGGCGCGGCCCTGGTCACCGCCGGCGCCGGAGGGGACCCGCTCGCCGGCGCCGGGCTGCTCGCGGTCTACAGCGCCGGGCTGTCGGTCCCCTTCCTCGTGCTCTGCCTGGCCGCAGGCCCGCTCGTCGGCACCCTGCCGGGCCTCGCCCGCCGACTCGCACGCGGCGCCCTCGTGGCGCAGCGCGTCGCGGGCGGGCTGCTCGTCCTCCTCGGACTCCTGCTCGCCGACGGCCGCCCCGGATGGGCCGGCCTCGCACCGGTGGGCGGATGACGGCGGAGCAGCTCGCTCCGCCGCCGCACGACGTACCACGACCGAAAGGACCACCAGAACCATGAAGGCAGCCCTGTCCCTCACCGCTGCGGCGGCGCTCGCGACCGTCCTCACCGCCTGCGGCGGCACCTCCGACACCGCCCAGCCGGCCGCCCCGACGTCGTCCGTGGCGTCCGCGTCGGCCGACGACGCTGCCGCGATGGCCGCCGACCACAAGGACAAGTTCTGCGCCTCGGCGACAGCACTGGGGTCGCTGTCCAAGGCGTCGGGAGACGCCATGGCCATGGACCCCGCCGGGGCGGCCAAGGACTTCGCGGCCCTCGGGCAGAAGGTGAAGGCGCTCAAGCCCGACGCCGCCACCCCCGAGCTGATGGCGGACATCGACGTCGTCGTCGCCCGGCTCGTGCTCGACGAGATGGTCGAGAGCCACAAGGCCGACGGGACCGGCGTCGACGAGGCGATGGCGAAGCTCGACGACGCCAAGGCGGGGGCCGAGGCCGCTGCGTCGCGGCTCGTCGGCACCGTCAAGGAGACCTGCGGAGTCGACATCGCCTGACGTCGCGCGCCCGGGTCGGCCCGCCCCGGGGCGGGCCGGCCCGAGGTGCGGCCGACTAGTGTCCTGCTGTGGCCGGAGACCTGGACAAGCTGATCGTCTCGGACGCCGAGGCGCTGCGAGAGTGGCTGCTGAGCAACCACTCCACGTCGCCGGGGGTCTGGCTGGCCCTGGGCAGGAAGGGCGGCAGCGTCACGACGCTGACCTGGCAGCAGGCGGTCGACGAGGGCCTGTGCTTCGGGTGGATCGACGGGCAGGGCCGCGCCGGGGACCAGGACATCTCGTGGAGACGGTTCACCCCGCGCACCGCACGGAGCGGCTGGTCGCAGCGCAACGTCGCCCACGTGGCCCGGCTGGAGGCGGCGGGGCGCATGCTGCCCGCGGGCCGCGCCGCCGTGGACGCCGCGAAGGCGGACGGCCGGTGGGCGCTCGCCTACGCTCCCCCGTCGGAGGCCGAGGTCCCGGCGGACCTCGCTGCCGCGATCGCCGCCGACCCCGCTGCCCAGGCCATGTTCGAGGTGCTCACCAGCACCAACCGGTTCTCTCTCATCTACCGGGTCAACGCCCCGAAGCGGCCCGAGACGCGCGAGCGGAAGATCCGCGAGCTCGTCGCGATGCTGGCGCGGCACGAGACGATCCATCCGCAGAAGGCCAGGCCCGTGAGCACCGAGGGCAGCTGAGATGCCGCTGTCCGTCCCGGCCGCGCACGCCGCGCTGCTCGCGCTCGTCCCGGGAACGACGGAGGCCGTCCTCGATGAGAACCGCGAGGGCCGGCTGCACCCGGTGCAGCGGCGGCGCATGCTGCTCGAGGGGCGGGTCGCCGGCGGGATCTTCGTGGGGATCGGCGTGGCCGACCTCGGCGCCGTCGCGGCGGCCGGCGGCCTGAACGGTTCACCGGGTCTGCTGGCCCTGACGGTCGCCCTCGTCGGCATCCCGGTCGGGGTCGGTGCCGCGATCCTCATGTGGTACCGGCGCCGGGTCGGACGTCCGGTGACGATGGCGCGGGGCCGGCTGGTCGGCCGGCGCGTCGACGAGCGCACGGTCCACGTCTCGTTCGACGGCGGCGGCCGCGTCTTCTCCGCCGACCCCGGCCTGATCGGTCTGCCGGTCGAGGTCGCCCTCTGGGAGGGCAAGATCGTCGCCGTGGGGCTCGACCGTGCCGTCGCACGGCGCGAGCTCCGGAAGAAGTAGCCGCTCCCCCGGAGCGGACGACCTCACCCGCTCGTGACGCGCGTCCCCGCCGTCCCGTCGATGATGTCCGCGATGTCGGCGAGCGCGCCGATCACGGCGTCGTGCCCGGTCGCGCGCACGAAGCCGCAGGCCGCCTCGACCTTGGGGCCCATCGAGCCGGATGGCAGGTCGAGGCGCTCCAGCTCGTCGGGCGTCACCCGGCCGAGCCGTTGCTGCTCCGGTGTCCCCCAGCCGGTGTACACGCCGTCGACGTCGGTGGCGATGACCAGCAGGTCGGCCTCGAGCTCCTGGGCGAGGAGCGCCGAGGCCAGGTCCTTGTCGATGACCGCCTCGACGCCGTGGAGCTTGCGGTTCTCGTCGTACATCGTGGGGATGCCCCCACCGCCGGCACAGATGACGATCGTGCCCTGCTCCAGGAGGCTGCGGATCGGGCGGATCTCGAAGATCCGCCGCGGCTTCGGGCTCGCGACGACACGACGGAACATGTCGCCGTCCGCGGCGACGGTCCAGCCCTTGTCCGCCGCGAGCCGCTCGGCCGTCGCGCGGTCGTAGACCGGGCCGATCGGCTTGGTGGGATGCAGGAACGCCGGGTCGTCCCGGTCGACCTCGATCATCGTGAGCAGGGTCGCGAAGGGCTGCTCGACGGGCAGCAGGTTGCCCAGCTCCTGCTCGATGACGTAGCCGATCATCGCCTCGGTCTGGGCGCCGAGGACGTCCAGCGGGTAGGGCGCGACGTCGGCGTACGCCGCCGCCTGCAGCGCCAGGAGCCCCACCTGCGGGCCGTTGCCGTGCGCCACGACGAGCTCGTTGCCCGGTGCGACGAGGGCGATCTTCTCCGCCGCCACCCGGATGTTCGTCCGCTGGTTCTCCGCGGACAGCGGCTGGCCGCGCCGCAGCAGCGCGTTCCCGCCGAGCGCGACGACGATGCGCACGGCGGCCTACGCCAGCGCGGCCACGAGGACCGCCTTGATCGTGTGCATCCGGTTCTCGGCCTGTTCGAAGGCGATGTTCGCCGGGCTCTCGAAGACCTCCTCGGTGACCTCGACGCCGCCGGCCAGGTGCGGGTACTGCGCCGCGATCCGGGCGCCCACCGTGGTCTCGGCGTTGTGGAAGGCCGGCAGGCAGTGCATGAACCGCACACGCGGGTTCCCGGCGGCGGCCATGAGCGCCTTGTCGACCTGGTACGGCAGCAGCAGGTCGATCCGCTCGCCCCACGTCTCGATCGGCTCGCCCATCGACACCCAGACGTCGGTGTGGATGAAGTCCACGCCGCGCACGGCCTCGACCGGGTCCTCGGTGACGAGCATCCGGGCTCCCGACTCGGCGGCGAACTCGCGGCACATGGCCATGTGCTCCTCGCTGGGCCACAACGCCTTCGGCGCCCCGATCCGCACATCCATGCCGAGCTTGGCGCCGACGAGGAGCAGCGAGTTCGCGACGTTGTTGCGGCCGTCCCCGACGAAGGCGTAGGCGATCTCGTGCAGCGGCTTGCTCGTGTGCTCGGTCATGGTGAGGACGTCGGCGAGCATCTGCGTCGGGTGGAACTCGTCGGTGAGCCCGTTGAAGACCGGCACACCGGCGTACTCCGCGAGGACCTCGACGATCTCCTGGCCGGCGCCGCGGTACTCGATGGCGTCGTACATCCGCCCGAGCACCCGCGCGGTGTCCTTCATCGACTCCTTGTGCCCGATCTGCGAGGACGTCGGGTCGATGTACGTGACGTGGGCGCCCTCGTCGAAGGCCGCCACCTCGAACGCGCAGCGCGTGCGGGTGGAGGTCTTCTCGAAGATCAGGGCGATGTTCTTGCCCGCGAGGCTGCGACGCTCGGTACCGGAGTACTTCGCGCGCTTGAGGTCACGCGCGAGGTCCAGCAGGTAGTGCAGGTCGCGCTCGGAGTGGTGGACCAGCGAGAGCAGGTTTCGGTTGCGGTTGTTGAACGGCACGACGGTTCCTCTGGTTGTCGGTGACGCCTCAGACGTAGAGCGGGTCGCGCAGGATCGGGCAGGTCATGCACCGGCCGCCGCCCCGGCCGCGGCCGAGCTCGCTGGCGGTGATGGTGACGACCTCGACGCCGGCCTTGCGCAGCGCGGTGTTCGTGAGGATGTTGCGGTCGTAGCCGATGACGACCCCCGGCCCCAGCGCGACGACGTTGTTGCCGTCGTCCCACTGCTCGCGCCGGATGCCGTAGATGTCCCCGGCGGTCGTGACGACCCGCAGGTCCACCCCGACGGCCTCCCCGATCGTCTCGACGAGCCCCTTCGGCTCACGTCGGACGTCCAGGCCCGACGGGCCGTCCCCCGGGCGCAGGCTGAACGGCACGATGCCGTCGACGACGGGCGGGTACGCCGTCACGAGGTCGTGGTCGGCGAACGTGAACACGGTGTCCAGGTGCATCGCCGCCCGCACCCGGGGCAGGCTCGCGACGATCACCCGCTCCGCCGCCCCGGCGGCGAACAGGTTGCGCGCCACCTGGGTGATGGCCTGGTGCGAGGAGCGCTCGCCCATGCCGATGACGACGACCCCTCGGCCTACCGGCATGACGTCGCCGCCTTCGAGGGTGGCCATGCCCTGGTCCCCGGGGCGGCCGTCGAGGTCGCCGAGCCAGACGGCGTACTCCTCGCCGGCGAACGCCGGGTGGAAGCGGTAGACGGCGGTCGACAGCAGCGTCTCCTGGCGGCGGGCCGGCCAGTACATGGGGTTCAAGGTGACGCCCCGGAAGATCCACGAGGTGTTGTCCCGCATGAACTGGGTGTTCGGCAGCGGGCGGATGACGAACCCGGCGGGGTCCAGCTCGCTGAACGCCGCGAGGAAGGCGCCGCCGACCTCCTCGGGGACGTCCTGGTAGGCCACCCCGCCGATGAGCAGCTCGGCGAGCCGGGCGCTCGGCAGCTCGTCGAGCCAGGCCCGCACCTCGGCGGTGAGACCGACGCCGATGAGCCCGTCGGTGATCTTTCGGTCCAGCACCCAGGTGCGTGCCTCGGGCTGGTCGAGGACGTCGGCCAGCAGGTCGCTGAGGTCGAGCACCTCGACGCCGCGTTCCTCCATCTTCGCCACGAAGTCGAAGTGGTCGGTCCGGGCCTGGTGCACCCAGATCACGTCGTCGAAGAGCAGCTCGTCGCAGTTCTCCGGGGTCAGCCGCTGGTGGGCCAGGCCCGGCGCGCAGACGAGCACCCGGCGCAGCCGGCCCGCCTCGGACCACACCCCGACCTGGGGCTCCCGGACGAGGTCCGGACGGTCACCGGCAGGGATGGTGGCGGTGATGGTGCCGGGGACGGTGGCGGTGATGGTGTCGTTCATGGTGGCGGCTCCCGTCGCTCAGAGCACGGACAGGTTGCCGGTGGCGAGCATCGCGACGGCGACCACCGAGGCCAGCACCACGACGGCCACCGCGCCGAGCTCCGGCCTGGTGAAGACGGGCAGGCCGCTCTCGCGGCGGGCCCAGACGAAGCCCGCGGTGCCGACGAGGTAGAAGAGCGCGGCGACGAGCAGGTACTGCCAGCCACCGGCGTAGACGAGCCAGCCGGCGTACACCAGGGCGACGAGGCCTGTCGTCAGGTCACGCGCCCGGCCGCCGCCGTGCTCGTAGGTCTCGCCCCGGGCCGCCAGCAGGACCTGGTAGCCCGCGGACCACAGGTACGGCAGCAGGATGAGCGACGTCGCGAGGTAGACGAGGTTGGTGTAGGTGCTCTGGTTGAAGAGCGTCCAGACGAGCAGCAGCTGCACGCAGCCGTTGGTGAGCCACAGGGCGTAGGACGGCGCCCCGTGGGCGTTCTCGTGGGCCAGCGCCCCGGGCATCACGTGCTCCAGGGCCGGCAGCCGGAGGATCTCGACGCACAGCATCACCCAGGCGATGAGGGCGCCCAGGAGGGAGACGACGAGGCCGACGGAGATGAAGCCGGCGCCCCAGCTGCCCACCTCGTTCTCGAGCAGCCCCGCCATGGACGGGTCGTCGAGCCCGGCCACGGAGGCCTGCGCCATGAGCCCGTAGGAGAGCAGGTTCACCGCGAGCAGCAGGACCAGCACGCCCGCGAAGCCGAGCACGGTCGCCCGGCCGACGTCCTTGCGGTCTACGGCACGCTGCGAGTAGACCGCCGCGCCCTCGATGCCGATGAACACCCAGACGGTCACGAGCATCATGTTCTTGACCTGGTCGAGGGTGCTGCCGAGCGAGGCGCCGTCGATCTCGGTGGTCCGGCCCCAGACGTCGGCGCTGAAGATGCCGGCCTTGAAGCCGACGGCCGCGACGGCGATGAACGTCAGGATCGGGACGATCTTGGCGATCGTGACGACGGTGTTGACGAACGCCGCGGTGCGGACGCCGCGCAGCACCATCGCGTGGACGACCCACAGCACCGTCGACGCCCCGATGATCGCCGGCACGGTGGTGCCGCCGTCGAACGTCGGGAAGAAGTAGCCCAGGGTGGAGAAGAGCAGCACGAGGTAGGCGACGTTGCCGACCCAGGCCGACACCCAGTACCCCCACGCCGAGCTGAAGCCGATGTAGTTGCCGAAGCCGGCGCGGGCGTACCCGTACACACCGCCGTCGACCTCGGGCTTGCGCTGCGCGAGCGACTGGAAGACGAAGGCCAGCATGAGCATGCCGACCCCCGTGACGAGCCAGCCGAGCAGCAGCGGCCCGGGCGCGGCGCTGCCGGCCATCTGGGAGGGCAGGGCGAAGATGCCGCTGCCGATCATCGAGCCCACGACGAGTGCGGTCAGGGCTGCCAGCCCGAGGCCGGCCGCGCCGGGACGACGGGCGGTGGGTGCGGGG
>NZ_MWLN01000195.1 GCF_002198655.1 Kineosporia sp. A_224 | reverse complement strand
GAGCCGACCGACCAGCCGACCGACCAGCCGAGCGGGACCGCACTGCCGACGCTCACCCCGGCACCGCGCCCGAGCCGGCCGGCCGCCGACCTCGACGCGCTCGCCCGGCTCGTCGAGGCGGAGCACGCCGCGGTCTTCGGCTACGCCGTCGTCGTGCCCCGGGTCCGCGACGGCCGCCGCAAGCGCGCGCAGGCCCTCTGGGCCGCGCACCGCACGAGCCGCGACGTCCTCGAGGCGCAGGTCGTGGCCGGCGGCGCCGAGCCGCCGGCCGCGCTGCCCGCGTACACCGTCGACGTCCCGTCGAGCGCTACCGGCGCCGGGGACCTCGCGGCGTCCCTGGAGGCCGGGGTGGCCCGGGTCGCGGTGTGGGCCACCGGCCGCGGCGGCAGCGACGTCCGGGTCCGGGCGGCGAACCTCGCGGTGACCGCGACCCGGCGCCGGGTCGAGTGGTCGGGAACGGTCCCCGCCTTCACCGAGTGACCCGCGCGGCGGCGCGTCAGCGGCGGACGAGCACGTCCCAGCCGAGCCGGACGACGAGCGCCGCGACGACGACGAGCAGCACCGTCCGGACGAACCGCGACCCGCGCGCGACCGCCGTCCGCGCCCCGAGGTAGCCGCCGAGCACGTTCGCGGCCCCCATGAGCAGCCCGGTGCGCCACAGCGGCGCCCCCTGCGGGACGAAGACGACGAGCGCCCCCAGGTTCGTCGCGACGTTGGCGATCTTCGCCGTCCCGCTCGCCTCGAGGAACGCGTAGCCGAGGACGGCGACCAGGGCGAGCACGAGAAAGGCCCCGGTGCCCGGCCCGAAGATCCCGTCGTAGAACCCGAGCCCGACCCCGACCCCGGCCGCCGCCAGGGTGTGCCGGTGCCCGCTGTGCCGCAGCGCGGTGACGGCACCGAGGTCGGGGCGGCGCCACGTGTACAGCCCGACCGCGACGAGCAGGACGAGGACGAGCGGCCGGAACACGGCGGCCGGTAGCAGGCTCGCGCAGGCGGCCCCGGCCGCCGAGCCGGCGAACGCCGCGCCCGCGAGCGGCAGGACGGTCCGCAGGCTCGGCCGGATCCGGCGGGCGTACGTGATCGACGACGTCGTCGTGCCGCAGATGCTCGCGAGCTTGTTCGTCGCGAGGATCTGCGCCGGCGAGGCCCCGGGCAGCCCGATGAGCAGCGCCGGCAGCTGGATGAGCCCGCCGCCGCCGACGACCGCGTCGACCCAGCCCGCCGCGAGCGCGGCGACCGGGAGCCAGAGGTCAGGGCTCAGCGCGGGCCCTGCGGCACGCGGGCGACCCAGCCGTCGACGACGTCGAGGATCTCCACGAGCCGCTGGACGACGGCGTCCGGCTCCACGTCGACCGGCACCTGCTGGTCGGCGGGGATGTCCGAGTGCGGCACGAGGATCGCCCGCAGGCCGGCGCGCTGGGCGCCGTGGACGTCCTCGTAGGGCCGGTCGCCGACGTAGACGCAGGCGCCCGGGTCGCTCTCCCCCACCGCGGCCATCGCCGCGGCGAACGCCTCGCGGTGCGGTTTGGCGTGCTCGATCTCCGAGCTGTAGACCGAGCCGTCGATGAGGTCGAGGACGCCGTCCCGGGCGAAGACCCCGTCGTGGTACTCCCGGGTCCAGATCGTGTTCGACAGCACGCCGACCTTGATCCCGCGCTCCTTGAGACCGTGGAAGAGCGGCGGGACGTCGGGGTCGGTGAAGGTGTGCGGCTCCCAGAACTCCTCGTACGCCGTGTGCGCGGCGCTGTGGCCCGGGTGGTCGGACCGCACCCCGGCCTCGGCGAGGATCTCGGCCATCCGGGCGCTGCCGCCCTCGTCGCGCTGGCGCAGCCAGGCCCGCTTCTCGGCGGCGAGGATGCGGTCCGCGAGGCCGTCGTCACCGAAGTGCTCGGCGAACGAGCGCCACTGCGACGCGATGTCGACGGTGTGCCAGGGCGTCAGCGTGCCGCCCCAGTCGAAGATGACCGCGCGGAGGGCGCCGCTGCTGGCGTGCGCGTCAGCCACGGACGACGGAGACGAGGTGGTTCACGACCTCGGCGACCGGGACCTCGGTGCGCTCGCCGGAGCGGCGGTCCTTGACCTCGATCGTGCCCTGCTCGAGGCCCTTGCCGACGACGACGATCGTCGGCATGCCGAGGAGCTCGGCGTCCTTGAACTTGACCCCGGGCGAGACCTTGCGACGGTCGTCGTAGAGCACCCGGACGCCGGCCGCCTCGAGCTCGGCGCAGACCCGGTCGGCCTCGGCGAAGACGGCCTCGTCCTTGCCGGTCGCCATGACGTGGACGTCGGCGGGCGCCACCTCGCGGGGCCAGACCATGCCGAACTCGTCGTGGTTGGCCTCGACGACGGCGGCGACGGCGCGCGAGACGCCGATGCCGTACGAGCCCATCGTCACGGTGACGAGCTTGCCGTTCTCGTCGAGGACCTTGAGGTCGAGGGCGTCGGCGTACTTGCGGCCCAGCTGGAAGATGTGGCCGATCTCGATGCCGCGCGCGATCGTCACCTCGTGGCCGCAGTTCGGGCACGCGTCGCCCGCGCGGACCTCGGCCGCCTCGACCGTACCGTCGCCGTCGAAGTCGCGGCCGGCGACGAGGTCGAACACGTGCTTGCCGTGCTCGTCGGCGCCGGTGACCCAGGCGGTGCCGGGGACGACGCGGGGGTCGAGCAGGTAGCGGATGCCGCTGGTCTGCTTCTCGCCGAGCACTCCGGGCCCGATGTAGCCCTTG
This sequence comes from Kineosporia sp. A_224, assembly GCF_002198655.1. Lineage (GTDB taxonomy): Bacteria > Actinomycetota > Actinomycetes > Actinomycetales > Kineosporiaceae > R-H-3. Next base: position 31,914 of record NZ_MWLN01000195.1, on the reverse strand, counting down.
ACGAGGCTCGGGTGCTTCGCGAAGTCGGCGGCCTCGAAGGGCTCGACCTCGGCGGGCGAGACGGCGGCCTCGAGGCGCTTGAGGTCGACCTCGCGGTCGCCGGGCAGGCCGACGCACAGCGGCTCACGGGTGCCGTCGGGCTGCACGAGCATGACGACGACGTTCTTCAGGGTGTCCGCGGCGGTCCAGGGCCGGCCGTCGGCGCGGGGGTGCTTGTCGTTCGCGACGTTGACGAGTGTCTCGATCGTCGGGGTGTCGGGGGTGTCCTCGACGTGCGCCGCGGGGACACCGTCCCAGTTCTGCGCCGGGGGCACGGGCGTCGTCACGGCCTCGACGTTCGCGGCGTAGTCGCACGACGTGCAGCGGACGAAGGTGTCCTCCCCGACGGGCGTCGGCTGGAGGAACTCCTCGCTCTTGCTGCCGCCCATCGCCCCGGACATCGCCGAGACGATGACGTAGTCGAGCCCGATCCTGTCGAACGTCTTGATGTAGGCGTCGCGGTGCCGCTGGTAGGACCGCTCGAGGCCGGCGTCGTCGACGTCGAAGGAGTAGGAGTCCTTCATGACGAACTCGCGCCCGCGCAGGATGCCGGCGCGGGGCCGGGCCTCGTCGCGGTACTTCAGCTGGATCTGGTAGATCGCCAGGGGCAGGTCCTTGTACGAGGAGTACAGGTCCTTGACGAGCAGGGTGAACATCTCCTCGTGCGTGGGCCCGAGGAGCATGTCGTTGCCCTTGCGGTCCTTGAGCCGGAAGAGGTTGTCGCCGTACTCGGTCCAGCGGTTCGTCGCCTCGTAGGGCTCGCGGGGCAGCAGCGCGGGGAAGTGCACCTCCTGGAACCCCGCGGCGTCCATCTCCTCCCGGACGATGCGCTCGACGTTGCGGTAGGCGAGGTAGCCGAGCGGCAGCCAGGAGTAGATGCCCGGCGCCGCCCGCCGGACGTAGCCGGCACGGACGAGCAGCTTGTGGCTCGGGACCTCTGCGTCCGCCGGGTCCTCACGCAGGGTGCGCAGGAACAACGACGACATCCGCAACAGCACTGGGACCTCCTGGAGAAGTGACCCCAGAAGGCTACCCGCGACGGCGGCCCCCGCCTGACCGGTTATCCGGCGGCGGCCCGGGCGAGCCGCTGCGCGGCCGCGCGGACGGCGTCGCGCAGCTCGGGCGGGTCGAGCACGTCGAGGTCCCAGGGCAGGGCGGCGAGGTGCCCGACGAGCTGGCCGAGGTCGTGCGCGCCGGTCGTCAGGAGGCAGCGGTCGCCGTCGGCCTCGAGCCGCGCGACGGTCGCCGGGACCCGCGCCGCGACGTCCGCGACGGGGGCGTGCACCCGCACCCGGGCCTGCCACCGGTAGGGGGACGACGTGACGGCCTGCCCGACGAAGGCGGCGGCGTCCGGCGGGTCGTGGCGGGTGAAGCCGAAGGTCGTCACGTGGAGGTCGGCGATCCGGTCGACGCGCAGGGTGCGCCAGTCCGCGCGGGCCGGGTCGAACCCGAGCAGGTACCAGCGCCGGCCGACGTGGACGAGGCGGTACGGCTCGACGTCGCGCTCCCCCGTCGCGCCGCCACCGTCGGTGTAGGTCATGCGCACCCGGACGGCGTCCCGGCAGGCGGCGGCGAGCGCCGCGATCCGGTCGGGCGGGACGGCCGCGTCGCCGCTCGGCAGGGCGACGGACGCGGTCTGGACGGCGGTCAGCCGGTCCCGCAGCCGGGCGGGGAGCACCGGCTCCAGCTTGGCGAGGGCCCGGGCCGCGGCCGCGGCCATCTCCTCCCCCGGCGCGGTGCTCAGCGCCGCGGCGACGGCGACCGCCTCGTCGTCGTCGAGGAGCAGCGGCGGCAGAGCGGCGCCCCGGCCGAGCCGGTACCCGCTCTGCGCGGTCGCGTCCACGGGGTAGCCGAGGCTGCGCAGCCGGTCGACGTCGCGGCGGACGGTGCGGGTCGTCACGTCGAGCCGGGCCGCGAGCGCGGGGCCGCTCCACTCCCGGTGCTCCTGGAGGAGCGACAGGAGCCGGAGCAGCCGGGCCGAGGTCTCGAGCACCCGGCCAGTATGTCCGCCCAGGCGGACCGCACCTGTCCGCCTGGGGCCCTACCGTCGTCCGCATGACAGAGACGACGAGCGCCCGTACCGCGACCGGCCTTGACTGGAACGCCGCCCTGCTCGACCAGCTGACCGTCCACTGGGAGAGCCAGCTCCGGCCGCGCCTGGCCGGCCTCACCGACGAGGAGTACCTCTGGGAGCCGGTGCCCGGGTGCTGGAACGTCCGCCCGCGCGGCACGTCGACCGCGCCCGTGCAGGGCGGCTCGGGCGCGATGGTCATCGAGTTCGCGTTCCCCGCGCCGGAGCCGGCGCCGGTGACGACGATCGCGTGGCGGCTCGGGCACGTGCTCGTGGGCGTCCTCGGCGCGCGCAACGCCTCGCACTTCGGCGGCGAGGCGTGCGACTACCTGACCTACGACTACCCGGCCACGGCGGACGAGGCGCTGGCCCGGCTCGACGACCAGTACGGGCAGTGGGTCGCCGGCGTCCGGTCGCTCGGCGGGGCCGACACCCCCGGCGACGGGCTGCTGCGCCCGTGCGGGCCGGCCGAGGGTCCGTACGCCGACCTCTCGATGGCCGGGCTCGTGCTGCACATCCACCGCGAGCTGATCCACCACGGGGCGGAGGTCGCGCTGCTGCGTGACCTCTACGCGGCCCGGCAGTGACACCCGAGCCCTCGGCCGACCTGTGAGGCGCGCACGTGTCGGTGCATCGCGGAGGGGGTGCACACACCCGTTCCCATGCACCCACGGCTGCACGGCCGAGCAGGTCGGCGCCGTGCAGCGATGGGTGCGTGACTGCGGGGGCTTGTGCCGTGGGCGGAACCTGCGCCGTGGCGCGGACGCACGAGACCTGCGGCGGCTCAGAACAGGACGGTCGCGAACGTCCCCACGCGGCGGAAGCCGACCCGCTCGTACGTCCGCACGGCGCGCACGTTGTACCCGTTGACGTAGAGCGTCACGAGCGGCGCCACCTCGGCCTGGACGACGCGCGCGACGGCGGCCATCCCCGGGGCGGCGAGGCCGCGGCCGCGGTGCCGCGGGTTGACCCAGACCCCCTGCACCTGGACGGCGCGCTGCGTCACCGAGCCGAGCTCGGCCTTGAAGACGACTTCGCGGCGCCCGCCGGCGCCGAGCACGCCGGGCGCCCCGGGCACGTCGTCGATCCGCACGAGGGAGCGGCCGCCGGCGACGAGCGAGGTGACCTGTGCGTGGTAGAGCGCGCCGCCGTCCTGGGCGACCGGCGAGTAGCCGACCTCCTCGGTGAACATCGCGACGCACGCGGGGACGACGAGGTCGAGCTCGTCGAGCCGGCTGCGCCGCACCCGCGGGTCGGGCGCCACGACCGGCGGGCCCTCGAGCGCCATGAGCGGCTGCTCGGCGCGGACCTCACGGGCCGGGCCCCAGTACCGCTCGAGGCGGCGCCACAACGCGAGGACGGCGTCAGCCGGGCCGACGATCGAGGAGCAGTTGCGGCCCTGCCGGCGGGCCCGGTCGGCGAACGCGTCGACGGCCTCCTCGTCGGCCTGGACCGGCACGAGGTTCGCCCCGGACCAGCACAGCGACGCCAGGCCGTGGCTGTCGTGGTAGCCCCAGAGCTCGCCGCCGCCCGCCCGGTTGCCGAACCCCGGGCCGCTCAGCCGCGCCGAGACGAAGAGGTTCGCCGCGACGTCCCGGTCGCACACGGCGAGCGCCTCGGCGACGTCGTGGCGGTCCAGGAGCCGCAGGGAGGAGCGGAGCACCCTCGCATCCTCCACCGCGCCCCCGCCCCAGAGCGAGAGGCCTCGCCCCGATCGGCTCAGCCGTCCCGTCATGCCTGCCCCGTCACCGTCGTCCGGACCACCCTCGCCCGACCATTCTGACAGCCGTCGCGCGGACGTCCCGTCGGCTCGTCGGCGGCAGGGTCTGCGGGCGGTTCAGCCGACCGTGACGGACGGCGCGCCCTCGCCGGCGGTCTCGCCCATCTCCTCGGCCAGGCGCATGGCCTCCTCGATGAGGGTCTCCACGATCTGCGCCTCGGGGACCGTCTTGACGACCTCGCCGCGGACGAAGATCTGGCCCTTGCCGTTGCCGGACGCGACCCCGAGGTCGGCCTCGCGGGCCTCGCCCGGGCCGTTGACGACGCAGCCCATGACGGCGACCCGCAGCGGCACCTCGAGGCCGTCGAGACCGGCGGTCACGGCGTCCGCGAGCTTGTAGACGTCGACCTGGGCCCGGCCGCAGGAGGGGCAGGAGACGATCTCGAGCTTGCGGGGGCGCAGGTTGAGCGACTGCAGGATCTGGATGCCGACCTTGACCTCCTCGACCGGCGGGGCCGAGAGCGACACCCGGATCGTGTCGCCGATGCCCTGGCTGAGCAGCGCGCCGAAGGCGACGGAGGACTTGATCGTGCCCTGGAACGCCGGGCCGGCCTCGGTGACGCCGAGGTGCAGCGGCCAGTCGCCGGCCTCGGCGAGCAGCTGGTACGCCTTGACCATGACGACGGGGTCGTTGTGCTTGACGGAGATCTTGAAGTCGTGGAAGCCGTGCTCCTCGAAGAGCGAGGCCTCCCAGACGGCGGACTCCACGAGCGCCTCGGGGGTGGCCTTGCCGTACTTCTCGAGGAGCCGCTTGTCGAGCGACCCCGCGTTGACCCCGATCCGGATCGAGACCCCGGCGTCACCGGCGGCCTTGGCGATCTCCTTGACCTGGTCGTCGAACTGACGGATGTTGCCCGGGTTCACCCGGACCGCCGCGCAGCCGGCGTCGATCGCCGCGAAGACGTACTTCGGCTGGAAGTGGATGTCCGCGATGACCGGGATCTGGGACTTGCGGGCGATCGCGGGCAGCGCCTCGGCGTCGTCCTGGCTCGGGCAGGCGACCCGGACGATGTCGCACCCGGCGGCCGTGAGCTCGGCGATCTGCTGGAGCGTCGAGTTGACGTCCGACGTGAGCGTCGTCGTCATCGACTGCACCGACACCGGGGCGTCCCCGCCGACGAGGACCTTGCCGACCGAGATCTGCCGGGACTTCCTGCGCGGGCTCAGCACCGGCGGCGGCAGGGCGGGCAGACCGAGGTTCACGGACATGGGGTGACTTCGCCTCTCACGGGTGGTCGTGCGGGCGTCGGACGGCGCGCGCACGGGTCCCAGTATCTCCCGGCGGGGCGCGCGCCACCCGCCGAGTGCCGGATCACGCCGCCGCTGCGCCCCGCCCCGGCGGCCGTCGTCCTCTGGTGCGTCGCGCACCGCAGGGGCTGCGTCCTCTGGCGGGATACGAACCCGACGTCGTCGTCCTCTGGCGGATCACGCACCGAACCCGGCCCCGTCCTCTGGTGTCGAACGCACGCAACCTCGTCCTCTGGTGAAGGAAGCACTCCAAAAGTGAGTTTTGGCGTGCTTCTTTCACCAGAGGACGACGAAGCGTGCGTTTCGCACCAGAGGACGCCAGCACAACGTGCGTAACCCGCCACAGAACGCCCGGCGCGAGGTGCGCAACCCACCAGAGGACGCAGCGAGAGGTGCGTATCCCGCCAGAGGACGCCGCCCCACAGCGAAACCGCGCCGAGGCAGAGCCTCCGTCAGCCGGTGATCCGGATCGGGTTGACGATGTCCGCGTAGATGAGCAGGACGGACATCCCGAGCAGCAGCGAGGCGACGACGTACGTGAGCGGCAGCAGCCGTGCGATGTCGACGGGCCCCGGGTCCGGGCGGCGCAGCGCCCGGTTGACCCGGCGGCGGACGGCCTCCCAGAGCGCGCCGGCGACGTGCCCGCCGTCCAGCGGCAGCAGCGGGACGAGGTTGAAGAGGAAGAGCGCGAGGTTGATGCCGGCCACGATCTGGACGGCGCCCGCGACCTTGTCGGAGAAGTTGATCGGGTTCTCCGGCGTGCCCTGGACGCTCGCGATCTCGCCGACGATCCGGCCCGCGCCGACGACGCTGATCGGGCCGTTCGGGTCCCGCTCGCCCTGGAAGGTCGCGGCCTTGACGACGCCGACCATCTTCGAGGGGATGTTGACGATCGCGGCGGCGGTCTGCGCGATGAAGGTGCCGAACTGGCCGGGGACCTCGGTGAGCGCGAGCGTCTCGCGGACCGTCGTCGGGGAGACGCCGAGGAACCCGACGGGGACGAGCACGTACCGGCCCTGGTCGTCGACGACGGGCAGCCCGTTGCCGTCGAGCTTGTACCGGTTGTCCTTGATGAGCGTGACCTGGAGCGGCACCTGCGCACCGGCCCGCTCGACGACGAGCGGCAGCGTGCGGCCGGGGTTGGCTCGGATGAGGCCCTGGAGGGTCGACCACTCCTCGATCCGGGTGCCCGCGAACGCGACGATCCGGTCGCCGGGCTGGATGCCGGCCGCCACCGCGGGCGTGGGCGCGCTCGTCGCGGTGCACTGCGGCGCCGCGGCGGCCTGCTCCTTCTTCGACGCGGCCACCGGCACGACGCACTTCGACACCGTGTCGACGACCGGCGTCTCCCGGGACAGGCCGTACGTCGTCCACAGCAGGGTGAAGAGGACGGCGGCGATGAGGAGGTTCATCGTCGGGCCGCCGAGCATGACGACGACCCGCTTCGGCACCGAGCGCTGGTAGAAGAGCCGGTCGGCGTCCTCGGGCCCGATGTCGCGCTGGGCGTCGTTGCGGGCCTGGTCGACGAGCATCCCGAGCCGGCCGGTGGAGTCGACCCGCGCGGGCTGGCCCGGCTTGGGCGGGAACATCCCGAGCATCCGCACGTAGCCGCCCAGCGGGATCGCCTTGACGCCGTACTCGGTCTCGCCGCGCTGCCGCGACCACACGGTCGGGCCGAACCCGACCATGTACTGGCTGCACTTGATCCCGAAGCGCTTGGCGGGCACCAGGTGGCCGACCTCGTGCAGGGCGATCGACGCGGCGACGCACACCGCGTAGAACGCCACGCCGAGGGCGTAGATGCCGACGGACTCCACTACCGGTCCACCTCTCCCCCGCCCGCCGCAGCGACGGACAGCACGTCCCGGGCCCGGTCCCGGGCCCAGGCGTCGGCGCCGAGGACGTCGTCCAGCCCGAGCGGCCCGGTGGCCCCGTCGTGGTCGTCGACGACCGCGGAGACGGTGTCGACGATCTCGACGAAGCGGATCCGGCCCTTCAGGAAGGCGTCGACGCACACCTCGTTCGCCGCGTTGTACACCGCAGGATACGTCCCGCCGAGCGCGCCGACCTTGCGCGCCAGCCGGACGGCGGGGAAGGCGTCGTCGTCGAGCGGCTCGAACGTCCAGGTCGCGGCCCGCGTCCAGTCGCAGCCGGCCGCGGCGCCCTTGACCCGTTCGGGCCAGCCGAGGGCCAGCGCGATCGGCAGCCGCATGTCGGGCGGCGAGCACTGCGCGACGGTCGAGCCGTCGGTGAACTCGACCATCGAGTGGACGACGGACTGCGGGTGGACGACGACGTCGATCCGGTCGTAGTCGATCCCGAAGAGCAGGTGCGCCTCGATGACCTCCAGGCCCTTGTTGACCAGGGTCGCCGAGTTCGTCGTGATGACCGGGCCCATCGCCCATGTCGGGTGCGCGAGCGCCTGCTCCGGGGTGACGTCGAGGAGGTCCTCCCGGGTCCGGCCGCGGAACGGGCCGCCGCTCGCGGTGAGCACGAGCCGGGCGACCTCGTCGGCCCGGCCGGCCCGCAGGCACTGCGCGACGGCGCTGTGCTCGGAGTCCACGGGGAGGATCTGGCCCGGCTTGGCCGCGGCCGCGACGAGCGGGCCGCCGATGATGAGCGACTCCTTGTTCGCGAGCGCCAGCAGGCTGCCCGCCCGCAGGGCGGCGAGCGTGGGCCGCAGCCCGATGGCACCGGTCATCCCGTTGAGCACGACGTCCGCGCCCGACCCCGCGACGGTCGCCGCGGCGTCCGGGCCGGCGAGCACCTCGACCCGGCCGGCGCCACGGTCCGCGAGCGCCTGCCGCAGCGGCTCCTCGGCCTCGGGGCGGGCGACGGCGACGGTCCGGACGCCGAGCGCGGCCGCCTGGTCGGCGAGCGCCTCGACCCGGGTCCCCTCCGCGGCGAGCGCCCCCACCCGCCAGCGGCCGGGCCGGTCGAGGACCACCTCGACCGCCTGCCGGCCGATGGAACCGGTGGACCCGAGGACGACGACCTCACGCACGTTCGACACGCAGGGATTGTCACAGACGTGCGAGTGCTGCGTTCGGGCGGTCTCCCGACGGCCCGCACAGGTCGGTGCAGTAACTTTCCGATGACAGCAACGAACTTTGTGTAATCAGCGCAGGTGGCACGAGGAGGAATCGGATGGCGGACGGCGCGGGGCACAGCCGGACGGCGCGCGGCGCGGTCCTCGCGGCGCTGCTGGCGCTCGCAGCACCGCTCACCGCGGCCGGCCCGGCGCACGCCGTCGCCGCTCCCGACGGCCGCTCCCTGCGCGCCGTCCGCCCGCTCGCGTCCGACCGCGTCGACCGGGTGGTCCGCGGCGCCGACGGCACCCCGGTCGGCCGGGTCCGGGCTGCGGCCACGACCGTCGCCGCGCAGCGCGCGGTCCGGGCGTACTGGACGCCGGCCCGGATGCGCGCCGCCCGGCCGTACGTCGTCTCGGCGACCCGCGTGCCCGCGAGCGCCGTCCGGGTGGCCGCCGGGGGCCGCGCCACCCGGCCGCCCGCCGTCACGGGCCGCCTCGACCGGGTGTGGCGCACCCGCGGCGCGACCGTGACCGGCAGGTCCTGGCCGACCCCCTCGACGCACCGGCTCGCCCGGACGACGGGCAAGGTCTTCTTCCACATGGACGGCGGCGACTACGTCTGCTCCGGCAGCGCCGTCAGCTCGCCGGACGCCTCGACGGTGCTCACCGCCGGGCACTGCGTCAACGAGGGCGGCGACGGGACCACGCCCGGCGCCTACGCCACGGGCTGGCTGTTCGTGCCGGGCTACCGGACCAACGGGACAGCGCCGTACGGCCAGTTCGCCGCGACCCATCTCGCGACGACGACCGGCTGGCGCACGCTGGCCGAGGACTTCGACAACGACGTCGGCTTCGCGAACGTCGGCCGCAACGCCTCGAACCAGACGCTCGCCCAGGCCGTCGGCGGGCAGGCGATCGACTTCGGGCGGGCGCGCGGCGAGTGGGTCACCGCGCTCGGCTACCCCGCGGCGGACCCGTTCGACGGCGAGCACCTCACGTACTGCCGCGGCTACCTGCGCCAGGACACGTACGGCGGCTCGGCGGACCAGGGCCTGCGGTGCGACATGACGCCCGGGTCGAGCGGCGGCCCGTGGGTCGCCGGCCTCGACCCGGTGACCGGCCGCGGCACCCTCGTCTCCCTGACGAGCTTCAGCTACGTCGGGATCGACGGGTACCTGTGGGGCACGTACCTCGGGACGACGGCGGAGAACCTCTACGACTCGGTCGCCGCGACGACCGGGGCCTGAGCGGGCCCCGGTCGCCGCGGCAGGGTCTGCCGCAGGCGGCAGTGCCTACAGCGCGATCCCGACGTACTTGACGTCGAGGTACTCCTCGATGCCCTCGGCACCGCCCTCACGCCCGAACCCGGAGTGCTTGACGCCGCCGAACGGCGCGGCCGGGTTCGAGACGATGCCCTGGTTGATGCCGACCATGCCGGTGTCCAGGCCCTCGGCGACCGTGAGCGCCCGGGTGAGGTCCTTGCTGAAGAAGTAGGCGACGAGCCCGTACTCGGTGTCGTTCGCGAGCCGGACGGCCTCGTCGTCCGAGGTGAACGTCGTCACCGGGGCGACCGGGCCGAAGATCTCCTCGGCGAGCAGACGGGTGCCGGGCGCGACGTCCTTGAGCACGGTCGGGGCGAAGAAGTAGCCCTGCTCGCCGACGGCCCCGCCGCCGGTGAGCACCGCGGCGCCCTTGTCGACGGCGTCCTGGACGAGCTCGCCGACCTTGACCTGCGACGGCCGGTCCACGAGCGGGCCGACGTCGATGCCGTCCTGGGTGCCCCGGCCGACGGTCAGCGCGCCCATCCGGTCGGCCAGCCGGCGGGAGAACTCGTCGGCGACGGACTCGTGGACGATGAAGCGGTTCGCGGCCGTGCACGCCTCGCCCATGTTGCGCATCTTCGCGAGCATCGCGCCGTCCACGGCGGCGTCGAGGTCGGCGTCGCCGAAGACGAGGAACGGGGCGTTGCCGCCGAGCTCCATGGAGATCCGCAGGAGCTGCTCGGCGGACTGCGCGACGAGCTTCTTGCCGACCTCGGTGGAGCCGGTGAAGGACAGCTTGCGCAGCCGGGAGTCCTTGATGAGCTCGCCCATGACCTGGCCGGTGTGCGACGTCGTGACGACGTTGAGGACGCCCTCGGGCAGCCCCGCCTCGGTCATGATCCCGGCGAGCGCGAGCATCGACAGCGGGGTCTGGGTCGCCGGCTTGACGACGATCGTGCAGCCGGCCGCGACGGCGGGCCCGATCTTGCGGGTGCCCATCGCGAGCGGGAAGTTCCACGGCGTGATGAACAGGCACGGACCGACCGGCTGCTTCATCGTCAGCAGCCGGGTCGCGCCGTTCGGGGCGACCGAGTACCGGCCGGAGATCCGCACGGCCTCCTCGGAGAACCAGCGGAAGAACTCGGCGGCGTACGCGATCTCGCCGCGGGACTCCTTGAGCGGCTTGCCCATCTCGAGCGTCATGAGCAGCGCGAGGTCCTCGCTGCGCTCGGTGATGAGCTCGAAGGCACGGCGCAGGATCTCGCCGCGCTCGCGCGGGGCGGTCGCGGCCCACGAGTCCTGGACGGCGACCGCGGCCGCGAGCGCGGCCTGCGCGTCCTCGACGCTCGCGTCGGCGACCTCGGCGATGACCTCACCGGTCGAGGGGTCGTCGACCGCGACGACACCGTTGCTGCCGGGGCGCCACTCGCCGCCGATGAACAGGCCGGTACGGACGCCGGCGAGCACCGCGCTCTCGCGGCTGCTCAGACCTGTCGTCGTGCTCATGCGTGCGGTCCTCCTCGGGTACGGCTCGCGTCGCGGCGCGGTCCCGCGCCAGGGCGCCATGCTGCCACCTCACGGCCCGGCCGCGAGTCGCCGTCACGGCGAGTCGGACGGCGCCGCATCGCCCGTGCGGTGACGCCGCCCGGGTGGTCGGTCACCCTCGGCTGGTCGCCGGTCGCCGTCCGCGCGCGGGCCGGGCGCCGGACGGCGGCCCTGGCCACGGCCGCCGTCGAGGTGCCGCGGAGCGGCCCCGCGGACGGCCGTGACCTGCGATCCTTGCCGGGTGGCGGACCGCGCGCGCAGACCTGCCGCGGCCGCGGTCCGGCGNGGCGGACCGCGGCCGGTGGCGAGCAGCGCGCGGGCGACCGCCGCCGCCTCGACCGCCGCCGCCGCGACACCCGCCTCGTCGTCGTCTCGGACGTGCTCGACGCCGGCGGCCCGCACGTGGAGTTCCAGCCGCTGCTGTCGCTGACCCGGCTCGAGGTCGCGGGCTACGAGGCGCTCGCCCGGTTCCCCGACCCGGCCCCGGGCGAGCGGCGCCGGGAGGCCCGCCCCGGCGGCCCCGAGGAGTGGATCGCGGCCGGCCGGGCCGTGGGGCTGGGTCCGCAGGTCGAGGCCGCCGCGCTCGGGCGGGCGATCGCGCTCGGCGCGGGGCGGCCGGCAGGGACCGTGCTGTCGGTCAACCTCTCCCCCAGCTCGCTCGGGACGCCCGAGGTCCAGGCGGCGCTGCCCGCGGACCTGTCCGGGCTGGAGATCGAGCTCACCGAGAACGAGTCCGTGGACGACGTCGTCGGCCTGCGCCGCCGGATCGCGGCGCTGCGCGAGCGCGGCGCGCTCGTCGCCGTCGACGACGTCGGTGCCGGCTACGCGGGCCTGCGGCGCGTCGTCGACCTCGCACCCGACACCGTGAAGATCGACAAGCACCTCGTGGACGGCGTCGCGACGAACGACGCCCGGGCCGCGCTCGTGCGGGCCGTCGTCCACCTGGCCGACCACATCGGCGCCCGGGTGTGCGCGGAGGGCGTCGAGAGCGCCGCCGACCTCGTCACCCTCGCCGAGCTCGACGTCGCGACGGCGCAGGGGTTCTTCGTCGGCCGGCCCGCGGCCCGGCCCGGCGAGGTCGACGCCGCCGCGGTCGAGGCCTGCCGGGCGAGCCTGGACCGGCTCTTCACCGGTCCCCCGCCGCAGGACTCGGTCGCGACGGTGCCCGACCTCGTCGCCCGGCTCACCGACGTCCGGTCGCTCGCGGACCTCGGCGCGGTCGCCGCGTCGTCGGCCGCCGTCCTGCGCTGCTCGGGGGTCGTGCTCGGGGCCTGCGGCCCGGACCTCGAGCGGCTGACCCCGGTGTCGGACACCGACCCGGGCACCACGTCGGTGCTGCGCATCGCCGAGCGGCCCGAGGTCCGCGAACGGCTCCGCGCCGGGGCGTCCGTGCCGGTGTACGACGGCCGCCGCACGCCGCCCGCCGCCGGGGCAGCCCCCGGCGCCGCACTCCTGGTCCCGGTGCGCAGCCGGGGCACCACGGTGGGCGTGCTCGTCTGCGCCCTCGACGCCCCGGCCCCGTGGACCCGCCGGCAGATCTCCGGCGCCCGGCTCGTCGCCACCGTGCTCGGCCCGGTGCTCGACGCGCTGACCGCTCGCTGACGGCTCGCGAACCCCGACTTCCCCCGAAAGGGTTCCCCGGAGCCGATCACGCCCGCTACGGTTCGCGCACCGGATCAGGCATTCGAGCGCCGGATCCGTCGCCATCGCGACGTAACGCGACGGAAACAGCAGCCAGGAGGGTCAGTTGGCCATCGACAACAGTGCGGCACCCATCGGGTATCCGGAGACGGCGTCCGACAAGGGTCTCAAGGGCGGCGCCCTCGGCCTCGTCTCGAGCGTCGTCGTCGGGATGGCCTCGACCGCCCCCGCCTACAGCCTCGCGGCGAGCCTCGGCTTCATCGTCGCGAGCGGCGGGGCGATCCTCGCGGGCGTCAAAGCCCCGGCGATCATCCTGCTCGCGTTCATCCCCATGTACTTCATCGCCGTCGCGTACGCCGAGCTGAACAAGGCGGAGCCGGACTGCGGCACGACCTTCACCTGGGCGGCCCGCGCGTTCGGCTCGTGGATCGGCTGGATGGGCGGCTGGGGCATCATCGCCGCGGACGTCATCGTCATGGCGAACCTCGCGCAGATCGCCGGCTCGTACTCCTACACGTTCGCGGGCGACCTCGGCATCAGCGGTGCGGACGCCCTGGCGGACAGCACGTTCTGGTCGACCGTGGCCGGCGTCATCTGGATCGCCGTCATGACGTACATCTGCTACCGCGGCATCGAGGTCTCCGCCCGCCTGCAGTACGGCCTGCTCGGCATCGAGGTCGTCATCCTCGTGATCTTCGCGGTCGTCGCACTCTTCAAGGTCTACACCGGGACGGCCGAGGACTACTCGCTCACGCCGTCGCTGTCGTGGTTCTGGCCCGGCGGGCTCTCCCTCGGCGACGTCGTGGCACCGGCGATCCTCACCGCCGTCTTCATCTACTGGGGCTGGGACACCGCGGTGACGACGAACGAGGAGGCCGACGACCCGGCGACCACCCCGGGCCGCGCGGCGGTCATCTCCACCGTCCTGCTGCTCGCCACCTACGCCCTCATCACCGTCGCGACGGTCGCCTTCGCCGGCGTCGGCACCGAGGGCGTGGGCCTGGGCAACGAGGAGAACGCCAGCGACGTGTTCGCGGCCATCGGCCCGGACCTGTTCGGGGACTCCTTCCTCGGCAAGGTCGGCCTGCTCCTGCTCTCGGCGTCGATCCTCACCTCGGCCTCCGCGTCCACCCAGACGACGATCCTGCCGACGGCCCGCACGGCGCTGTCCATGGGCGCGTACAAGGCGCTGCCGATGTCCTTCACGAAGATCCACCCGCGCTTCCTCACGCCGACCACGGCGACGGTCGCGATGGGTGTCGTCTCGACGGTCTTCTACGTCCTGTTCACCCTCGTGAGCAGCAACCTGCTCGGGGCGCTCATCGGCTCGGTCGGCCTCATGATCGCGTTCTACTACGGGCTCACCGGCTTCGCGTGCGTGTGGTTCTACCGCAAGACGCTGACCAAGACCCCGCGCGACCTGTTCATGCGGGGCGTCCTGCCCTTCCTTGGCGGCACGATGCTCTTCGCGGCGTTCGTCTACGCCCTGAAGAACTACGCCGCGCCGGACTGGATCACCGACGACAACGGTGACAACGTGACGATCTTCGGCTTCGGCGCGGTGGCCGTCGTCGGCGTCCTCGCGATGCTGCTCGGCCTGGTGCTCATGCTCGTGTGGCGGGTCATGTCGCCGGACTACTTCACCCCCGGCGAGCCGCTCGGCCGGCGCGGGCACCACGACCTCGTGCTCCTCACGGCCGCGGCGACGGAGGAGAGCGGCACGGCCGCCCGCCTGCCGGACTCCGGCCTGCCGGACATCGTCATCGCGCCCGACCTGTCGAACCTGCCCGAGGGCATGACCGCGGTCGACCCCGAGACGGGCGAGGAGTTCCGCAAGAGCGACTGACCCCCTGCTCGTGCTCGCGCCCCGTACCGTTTCCCCGCCCTTCGAGGGCCGGGAACGGTACGGGGCGCGAGCATGAGCGGTGCGATGTTCCGGTGGACGTGCGGGTGGATCAGGTGTGCTGCGGGAAGCCCAGGTTGAGGCCGCCGTGGCTCGGGTCGAGCCAGCGCGACGTGACGACCTTGCCGCGGGTGAAGAAGTGCACGCCTTCGGCGCCGTGGGCGTGGCTGTCGCCGAAGAGCGAGGCCTTCCAGCCGCCGAAGGAGTAGTAGGCCATCGGCACCGGGATCGGCACGTTGACGCCGACCATGCCGACCTCGACCTCGTACTGGAAGCGCCGCGCGGCGCCGCCGTCGTTGGTGAAGATCGCCGTGCCGTTGCCGTACGGGTTGGAGTTGATGAGGTCCAGGCCCGCCTCGTAGGACGGCACCCGGACGACGGAGAGCACCGGGCCGAAGATCTCGTCGGTGTACACGCTCATCGACGGGGTGACGTTGTCGATGAGGGTCGGGCCGAGGAAGAAGCCCTCGCCGTCCGCGTCCGGCGTCACGTCGCGGCCGTCGACGACGACGTCGGCGCCGGCCTCGGCGCCCGCCGCGACGTAGGAGGCGACCTTGTCGCGGTGCGCGGCGGTGACGAGCGGGCCCATGTCGCAGCCGCGCCGGCCGTCACCGGTGCGCAGGGTCGCGATCCGCTCCTTGATCTTCGCGACGAGCTCGTCGCCGATCGGGTCGACCGCGACGAGCGCGGAGATCGCCATGCAGCGCTCGCCCGCGGAGCCGAAGCCGGCGTTGACCGCGGCGTCCGCCGCGAGGTCGAGGTCGGCGTCCGGCAGCACGAGCATGTGGTTCTTCGCGCCGCCGAGCGCCTGCACGCGCTTGCCGTTGCGGGTGCCGGTCTCGTAGACGTAGCGCGCGATCGGCGTGGACCCGACGAACGAGACGGCCTTGATGTCGGGGTGCTCGAGGAGCCGGTCGACGGCCTCCTTGTCGCCGTGGACGACGTTGAGCACGCCCGGCGGCAGGCCGGCGTCGGCGAACGCCTCGGCGATGAGGACCGCCGCGGTCGGGTCCTTCTCACTCGGCTTGAGGACGACGGCGTTGCCCGCCGCGATCGCCACGGGCACGAACCACAGCGGGACCATCGACGGGAAGTTGAACGGCGAGATGACGGCGACGACGCCGAGCGGCTGGCGGATCGAGTAGACGTCGACCCCGGTCGAGACGCCCTCGCTGAAGCCGCCCTTGAGCAGGTGCGGGATGCCGCAGGCGAACTCGACGACCTCGAGGCCGCGCTGCACCTCGCCGGCGGCGTCGGAGAGCACCTTGCCGTGCTCGGCGGTGATCGCCTCGGCGATCTTCGGGGCGCGCGCCGCGATGAGCTCACGGGCGGCGAAGAGCACCTTCTGCCGGGCCGCGAGGGAGGAGTTGCGCCACGCGGCCGCGGCCGTGACGGCGGAGGCGACGACGTCGTCGACGTCGGCGGACGACGCGAGCAGCACCTGCGCCTGCTGGGCGCCGGTCGCGGGGTCGTAGACGGGGGCGGTGCGGTCGCCGGCGCCGCTGTACGGCTTGCCGTCGACGAAGTGGGCGATGGTCCTCAGGTCGGTCATGACCTCAGTCTGCCGGGTCGACGTCCCGGCTCCCGCCGACATGTCGCTCCCATGTCACCCGTTCGATCGACACTCTGTAAGCCCGCCGTCCGTTCTCTGGCGCCCTACGCACCCCAAACGTACGTTTTGAGGTGCGAGACCCACCACAGGACGGGTCAGGAGTCGAAGCCGAGGCCGAGCCGGTCGAGGGTGCGGAGCCAGACGTCGCGGCGGCCCTGGGTGGCGTCGGCGCGGGCGATGCTGCGCCGCGTCAGCTGGATGCCGGCCCAGCGGAACGGCTCCGGCGGGAACGGCACGGGCTTGCGGCGGACCATCTCGAGCCGGGTCCGCGGGGTGTCCGCGCCGTCGAGCAGGTCGAGGGCGACCTGGGCGCCGAACCGGGACGCCCCGACGCCGAGCCCGGTGTAGCCCTGGACGGCGGCGACCTTCTCCCCCATGGCCTGGGCCCAGAACGCGGTGAACCGGGTGCACGTGTCGATCGCGCCGCCCCAGGTGTGCCCGATCCGCACGCCCTCGAGCTGGGGGAAGGTCTCCAGGAGGTGCTCCGTGAGCAGCTGCTCGGTCGCCGGGCTGCGACGGCGGCGCGACGCGAGGTCGCTGCCGAAGTAGTACAGCGCGTCGTACCCGCCGAAGACGAGCCGGTCGTCGGCGGTGAGCCGGTAGTAGTGGAACTGGTTGCCGGCGTCGCCGATCCCCTGCCGCCCGGCCCAGCCGATCGCCGCGAGCCGGTCGGCGGTGAGCGGCTCGGTCGCGAGGACGTGGTCCCAGACCGGGACGACGTACGGCCGCAGCCGGTGCAGCGGCGAGGGGAACGTGTTGGTCCCGAGAAGCACCTGCCGGGCCCGCACGCGGCCCGACGTCGTGTCGAGCCGTACCCGGTCCCCCTCGTCGTGCATCCCGACGACCCGGGTGCGCTCGTGGAGGGTGACGCCGAGCCGCTCCGCGACGTCGGCGAGGCCCCACACGAGCCGGGCCGGGTCGACGATCGCCGTCGAGCGCGGGTCGTGCAGCGACCCGAGGTAGGTCGGGGAGTCGACGAGCGCCCGGGTCTCCTCCGCGCCGAGCAGCTCGACCTTCTCGCCCAGCCCGCGGGCGGCCTCGGCGAGCGCCCCGAGCTCGGCGACCTGCCACGGCTCGACCGCGACCGTGAGCTCGCCGCTGCGGCGGAAGTCGCACGCGATGCCGTGCTCGGCGACGGTCGCCTCGATCGCGTCGAGGTTCTCCTCGCCCATCGCGAGCAGCGTCGGCATCTCGTCCGGCCAGCGGGAGAGGCCGTTCGCGAGGCCGTGGGTCAGGCTCGACGAGCAGAACCCGCCGTTGCGACCGCTCGCGGCCCAGGCGACGTCCCCGCCCTCGAGGAGCGCCACGGACCGCGCCGGGGCGGCCTGGGCGGCGAGGACGGCGCCCCACAGGCCGGTGAGCCCGCCACCGACGATCGCGAGGTCGACGACGAGGTCGCCGTCGAGCGCCGCGCGCCGGGCCGGCCGGTCCGGGGTGTCGAGCCAGACCGGGACGTCGCGGACGCCCTCGAGCGCCGCCCGGGCGGCGTCCGCGAACCGGGTGCTGGGTGCCGACATGGTCCTGCTCCGCCTCTACTTCGGTGCGCGACGACGCCGCACGATATCGGCGACCAGGACGATCGTCAGCGCGAGGAAGAACATGAACGCGCCGATGACGTACGCCTGCGCGGGGATGCCGCGCTGCGCCGAGACGTACACGAACTTCGGGAACGTGTTGACGTTGCCCGAGACGAAGTTCGTGATGATGAAGTCGTCGAACGACAGGCTGAACGCGAGCAGCGCGCCACCGGCGATGCCCGGCGCGACGAGCGGCAGGGTGATCCGCCGGAACGCCTGCCACTCGGTCGCGTAGAGGTCGGCCGCCGCCTGCTCGAGCCGCGGGTCGAGGCCTGCGATCCGGGCCTTGACGGTCACGACGACGAAGCTCAGGCAGAACATCACGTGCGCGATGACGATCGTCGTCACGCCGAGCTGGATGCCGATCGGGGCCAGCTGGAGGAAGAGCGTGAGCAGCGACGCCGCGAGGACGACCTCGGGCGTGGCCATCGGCAGGAAGAGCACGAGGTTGGTCGCCGTCCGGCCGCGGAACCGGTGCCGGCCGAGGGCGAACGCGACCATCGTGCCGAGCACGGTCGCGATGAGCGTCGCCGTGATCCCGATCTTCAGGCTGTTCCCGACGGCCGAGCACACCTCCGGCGCGCCGCACGGGTTCGCCCAGTTCTTCAGCGTGAACCCGCGCCAGACGAGGTTGGACCGGCCGCCGTCGTTGAACGAGAAGACGGTGATGTAGGCGATCGGCGTGAAGAGGTAGGCGAACGCGACCGCGCCGTAGATGCGCAGCGCGTTGCGGCCCAGCCAGCGCCGGGCGCGCAGCAGCGCGGGGGCGGACGGCGCTGGCCGGGCGGCGCGCGGGCCCGCCGTCCCGCCCGGGGTGGTGACCGTGGTCGTCACACGAGCTCCTCGGTGCCGGCCTTGCGGATGTAGAGGAAGACGAGCACGAGGATCGCCGCCATGAGGACGAACGACAGCGACGCCGCCGTCGGGTAGTCGACGATCCGGAAGAACCGGCTCTCGACGACGTTGCCGATCATCGCCGTCCCCGGCTGGCGGCCGAGCAGCGCCGCGTTGACGTAGTCGCCGGCCGCCGGGATGAACGTGAGCAGCGTGCCGGCCACGACACCGGGCAGCGACAGCGGGAACGTCACCTTCCGGAAGACCGTGAAGCCGTTGCCGTAGAGGTCCGACCCGGCCTCGAGCAGACGCGGGTCGATCCGCTCCAGGCTCGCGTAGAGCGGCAGCGTCATGAAGGGCAGGAAGTTGTACGTGATGCCGGCGACGACGGCGACCGCGCTCGCGGTGACCGTCGCCGTCTGCGGGATGACGTGCAGCCACTTGAGCGAGGAGACGACGAACCCCTCGTCGGCGAGGATCTGCCGCCACGCGATCGTCCGCAGGATGAAGCTCGCGAAGAACGGCGCCACGACGAGCACGAGGAGCAGGTTGCGCAGCTTGCCGGCCTTGAACGCGATCATGTACGCGAGCGGGTAGCCGATCGCGAGCGCGAGCACGGTCGCGATCCCCGCGTAGACGAAGGACCGGGAGAACTGCGCCCAGTACTCCGTGACGGCGTCGACGTAGTTGGCGAAGCGGAACGCCTGGACGAAGACGCCGGTCTCGCCGCCCTCGGCGGGGACCTGCAGCGAGGTGCCGAAGAGCGTGACGATCGGGACGACGAAGAAGATCGTCAGCCAGGCGATGCCGGGCAGGAGCAGCAGGTACGGCGTCAGCGAGCGGCGGCGGCCCGGGGGGACCGGCGGCGGCGCCGCCGGACCGGTGTGCGCGACGGAGGCGATGGCCATGTCAGCCCACCGGGACCGCGACGTCGCTCTCGACGCCCGCGGTCGCGTCGCCGGCGAGGGCGAACGTGTGCGCGGGCTCCCACGAGAGCGTCACCCGCGAGCCGACGGGGTACTGCTCGCCGATGCCGCGGTTCTGGGCGAAGACCGTGAGGTCCTGCCCCCACGGCAGGCGGACGAGGTACTGGGTCGAGACGCCCATGAAGCTCGCGTCGCTGACGATCCCGCCCGCGAAGCTGTTGAGCCCCGCGGCGACCTCCTGCGCCTCGCCGCCGAGGTGGATCTTCTCCGGGCGGACGCCGAGGAGCACGTCGACGTCCTCGGTGCCGCAGCGGCTCACCGGCACGTGCAGCGTCTGACCGTGGCAGAGCACCGTGACGGCCTCGGCGTCGGCGGCGATCCGGCGGCCGGTGACGAGGTTGGACTGGCCGAGGAAGTTCGCCACGAAGGTCGTGGACGGCGCCTCGTACAGCTCGCTCGGCGCACCCATCTGCTCGATCCGGCCGTTGTTCATGACCGCGACGGTGTCGGCCATGGTCATGGCCTCCTCCTGGTCGTGGGTCACGTGGACGAACGTCAGGCCGACCTCGGTCTGGATCCGCTTGAGCTCGATCTGCATCTGCCGGCGGAGCTTGAGGTCGAGCGCGCCGAGCGGCTCGTCGAGCAGCAGCACGTGCGGCCGGTTGACGACCGCCCGGGCCAGCGCGATGCGCTGCTGCTGGCCGCCGGACAGCTGCCCCGGCTTGCGCCGGGCCAGGTGCGGCAGCTCGACGAGGGCGAGCGCCTCCATCACCTGCTTGTCGACGTCCTTGGCGCGGCGCCGGCGCAGGCCGAACGCGACGTTCTCGTAGATGTCCAGGTGCGGGAAGAGCGCGTAGTTCTGGAAGACCGTGTTCACGGGGCGCTTGTACGGCTTGGCGTGGGTGATGTCCCGCTCGCCGAGCGTGATCGACCCGGCGGTCGGCTCCTCCAGGCCCGCGATCATCCGCAGCGTCGTCGTCTTGCCGCAGCCCGACGGGCCGAGCAGTGCGAAGAACGAGCCCTGCGGGATCGTCAGGGTGAGGTCGTCGACGGCCGTGAAGGTGCCGAAGCTCTTCGTGACGTCCCGCAGGTGCAGGTCGCCACCCGTGTCGTCGGCCATCAGTTGCCCAGCACCTTCTGGAACTGCTCCGTGTACTTGGTCTCGGTCTCGGGGTCGAGCGAGTAGAAGACCTGGACGTTGCTCAGGTCTTCCGCCGTCGGGAAGATCAGCTTGCTCTTCGCCAGCTCGGCGTCGAGCTTCTCCATCTCGGCCTGGGCGCCCTGGACCGGGCAGATGTAGTTCACGTACGCGGCGACCTCGGCGGCGACCTTCGGGTCGTAGTAGTAGTTCATGAGCGTCGAGGCGTTCTTCGCGTGCGGCGAGCCCACAGGGATGAGCATGTTGTCGCTCCACAGGGTGCCGCCGGCCTCGGGGATGGCGAAGTCCCACTTGTCGCCGTTCTCCGCGACGAGCTGGAAGATGTCGCCGGACCAGCCGATGACCGCCAGGGCGTCCTCGGAGATGAGGTCCTCCTTGTAGGAGTTGCCCTTCACCTGGCGGATCTGACCGTCGTTGAGCTGCTTCTCCAGCACCGCGAGCGCGTTCTCGAAGTCGGCGTCCGCGAACTTGCCGTCGATCCGCTTGCCCTGCTCCATCATGATCAGCCCGAGCGTGTCGCGCCACTCCGAGAGCACCTCGACGCGGCCCTTGAGCTCGGGCTTCCACAGGTCGCTGACGTTCTTCAGGCCGCCGGGCACCTTGGCCTTGTTCCACGCCAGGCCGGCGTAGCCGGACTGCCAGGTGAGCGACTGCTTGCGGCCCTGGTCGTACGAGACCTCCGCAAGGTTGGGGAGGATCCTCGTCTTGTTCGGCATGACCGACTCGACGAGCGGCTGCACGAGCCCCTGCCGGATGACCCGCGCGGCCATGTAGTCGGTGAGGACGATGATGTCCTTGCCGATGTCCTGGCCGGCCTTGAGCTGGGCCTGCACCTTGCCGTAGTAGCTGTCGTTGTCCTCGATGTCCTCGGAGTACGTGGCCTTGATCCCGGTCTTCTTCTGGAAGGCCTCGAGGGTCGGGTACGTCTTGGACTTGTCGTCGAAGTCCAGGTACAGCGTCCAGTTCGCCCAGTTGACGACCTTGTCGGTGTCGGACGTGTCGACGGCGGGGCTCGGCTTGCCGGCGGGGGCGGTGCCGGTGCCGGCCCCACCCGTGGCCGAGCCGGTCGCACCGGGGGCGGACGTCGAGCAGGCCGCCAGGAAGGCGCCCATCCCGAGGGCTCCGGCACCGGTGAGCATCGAACGGCGGGACAGCCGGCCGGCCTGCATGGCGCGGACGATCTGGGCCGCCTCGGGCGACAGCGGAGGCCTGCGGTGGGACTGCGACATCTCGGGGTCCTTCCGGGAAGACGTCCACGCGCGGGGGCGGCGTCGCCCGCGGTCGACTCGTCCGGACTCAGTCGCCCGGGCGACGCCGAAGGTTTGCCGTGCTGGGGCATTGCCTGGTGCCGGTGCTGATACGTGACAGGTGGTGATCATGCTGCGGTCCGGTTCTGACGCTGAGTGACCTTTCGGGAAGACCTGTCACGTTCGGATACTCGCACGGGAGCGAGCGCCGCCTCAACCGCCGTTCGCGCTTTTCGTCGTGGTAGCGGTGCGACGCAACGAATCCGTTACATGGGACCGTTGTCCAGTAGCGTGGACAGCAGAATCCGGCCACCATGACCGATGTGTTGACTCAATGCTCATCGGTGATGGCGTAGCGTTACCAACCCCTCGCCCACCCGTCGTCCGGAGGTGCTGTGGCGCCGACCATGGCCGATGTCCTGGCCCTGCAGGCCCTCGCCGCCGGCGGCCCGCGGGTGGTCGCCGGGGCGGGCCGGCTCGATACCCCGGTCCGGTGGGCGCACGTCGCGGAGATCCCGGAGATCCCCACCCTGCTGCGCGGCGGCGAGCTCGTCCTGACGACCGGCATCGGGCTGCCGACCGACCCGGCGGGCCGGGCGGCGTTCCTCCGGGCGCTCGCCGACGTGCCGGTCGCCGGTCTCGTCGTCGAGCTGGGCCGCGCCTTCGTCGGCCGGTTGCCGGCGGCGATGGTCACCCAGGCCGAGCAGCTCGGGCTCGTCCTCGTCGAGCTGCCCCGGGAGGTTGCCTTCGTCGAGGTGACCGAGGCGGTGCACGCCCTCGTCCTGGACGCCCAGATCGCCCTCATGCGCGCGACCCAGGCGGTCCACGAGGCGTTCACGGAGATGTCCGTCGAGGGCGCCGAGCCCGAGCACGTGCTGCGGCTCGTCGCGCGGCTCGCCCGCACGCCCGTCGTCCTGGAGAACCTCGCCCACCAGGTGCTCGCCCACGACGCCGCGGGCGGCGATCCCGGCAGGCTGCTCGACCGCTGGGAGTCGCGCTCGCGGCAGGCCCGGCCGGAGGGCCGGACCGGCTGGGACGCCGACGCCGGGCTGCTCGTGACGACCGTCGGCGCCCGCGGCCACGACTGGGGGCGGCTGCTCCTCGTGCGGGCGGAGCCGCCCGAGCCGCTCGCCGTCCTCCTCGTCGAGCGCGCGGCGGCGACGCTCGCCCTGAACAGGCTGCTCGCCCGCGACCTCGAGGGCCTCGAGCGGCAGACCCACCGCAGCCTGCTCGCCGCGCTCCTGGCGCACACCGAGCCGGACGCGGACGTCGTCCTGCGGGCCCGCGCGCTGGGCGTCCCGCTCGAGGGCCGGCGGCTGCTCGGGGTCGTCGT
This sequence comes from Kineosporia sp. A_224, assembly GCF_002198655.1. Classification (GTDB taxonomy): domain Bacteria; phylum Actinomycetota; class Actinomycetes; order Actinomycetales; family Kineosporiaceae; genus R-H-3. Next base: position 8,706 of record NZ_MWLN01000195.1, on the reverse strand, counting down.
CCGGCCGTGGAGCCCGCCCGGCTCCCCCACCGGCGGCCTCGAGGGCCAGGCCCGGCTGCGCGACCTCGGCGAGTGCGTGGCGCACGCGGCCCGCGCGGCCGGCGTCGCGGCCCTCGTGGGGGCCCTCGACGACCGCGGGATCGGCGTCCTCGCGGCCCTGTCGCCGCGCCAGCGCGACGTCGACGTGCTGCCGCTGCTCGCCGAGGAGGTACGGCGCAGCGTCAAGGGCCGGCTGCCGCACGTCGACGCCGACCGGCTCGTCGTCGCCGCGGGCTCGGTCGTCGGCGGCCCGCGGGACGCCCGCCGCTCGCTCGTCGAGGCCGGGCAGGTCGCGGACGCCGCCGCGCACCTGTCGACGACCGCGCCGTTCCTGCGGCTGCCGGACCTGCGGCTGCGCGGCCTGCTCCAGCTGCTGCGCGACGACCCGCGCGTACACACCTTCACCGAGCGCGAGATCGGCGCCCTGCTCGCCCACGACGCGTCGACCGGCGACGACCTCACCGGCACCCTGCGGACCTACCTCGCGGCGGGCCGCAACAAGTCCGTCGCGGCGCAGCATGCGCACCTGTCACGCCCGGCGTTCTACGACCGTCTGGCGAAGGTCGAGCAGGTGCTCGGCGCCGACCTGGACGACGTCGAGACCTGCACCTCCCTGCACGTCGCCCTGCTGGCCCACGACACCCGCTGACCGACCCCGTTCATGCTCGCGCCCCGTACCGTTCCGGCCCGACGTGGGCGCGGTTCCCGGTACGGGGCGCGAGCATGAACAGCGGGGCGGGTGTCAGTCGAGGGCGACCATCACGTGCTTGACGCGGGTGTAGTCCTCGAAGCCGTACATCGACAGGTCCTTGCCGTAGCCGGAGTGCTTGAAGCCGCCGTGCGGCATCTCGGCGACGAGCGGGATGTGGGTGTTGATCCAGACGCAGCCGAAGTCGAGGCGGCGGGCCATCCGCATCGCGCGGCCGATGTCCTTGGTCCACACCGAGGACGCGAGGCCGTACTTGACGCCGTTGGCCCACTTCAGGGCCTCGTCCTCGTCCGTGAACCGCTGGATCGTCATGACCGGGCCGAAGATCTCGTTCTGCACCATCTCGTCGTCCTGGAGCAGGTTCGCGACGACGGTCGGGGCGACGTAGAAGCCGCGGTCGCCCTGCCGGGCACCGCCCGCGACGACCTCGGCGTGACCGGGCACCCGGTCCAGGAAGCCGAGCACCTGGTTCATCTGGTTGACGTTGTTGACCGGCGGGACGAGCGCGTCCTCGTCGGTCGGGCCACCCTCGAACGTCGTCTTCGTGCCCTTGGCCTGCTCGGCGAGCGCGGCGACGAAGCTGTCGTAGACCTTCGGGCCGACGAGCACCCGGGTGGCCGCGGTGCAGTCCTGGCCCGCGTTGAAGTAGCCGGCGACGGCGAGCCACTCGGCCGCGGCCTCGACGTCCGCGTCGTCGAAGACGACGACGGGCGCCTTGCCGCCGAGCTCGAGGTGCACGCGCTTGAGGTCCTTGGACGCCGACTCGGCGACCTGCATGCCGGCCCGGACCGAGCCGGTGATCGCGACCATGGACGGCGTGGGGTGCTCGACGAGCGCCCGGCCGGTGTCGCGGTCGCCGGCGATGACGTTGAAGACGCCCGGCGGGAGGATGTCCGCCTCGGCGACGAGCTCGGCGATCCGGGTCGTGGAGACCGGGGTCGTGTCCGACGGCTTGAGGACGACGGCGTTGCCGGCCGCGATCGCCGGCGCGAACTTCCAGACCGCCATCATCATCGGGTAGTTCCACGGGGCGACCTGGCCGACGACGCCGATCGGCTCGCGGCGGATCATCGACGTGAAGCCGCTCATGTACTCGCCCGCGGACCGGCCCTCGAGGACGCGCGCGGCGCCCGCGAAGAAGCGGATCTGGTCGACCATCGGCGGGATCTCCTCCGCCGTGGTCACCGCGATCGGCTTGCCGGTGTTCTGCGACTCGAGCGCGACGAGCTCCTCGGCGTTCGCCTCGATGACGTCCGCGATCTTCAGCAGGGCGCGCTGGCGCTCCGACGGGGTGCTGTCCCGCCACGTCTCGAAGGCCGCCGCGGCCGCCCGGTAGGCGCGGTCGACGTCCTCGGCGCCGCTCAGCGGCGCGGTGCCGAAGACCTCGCCCGTCGACGGGTCGACGAGGTCGGTCGTCCGGCCGTCGACCGCGTCGACGGACTCGCCGTTGATGACGTTGCGCACCACGCGCTTGACGGACTCGCTCACGGGACTTCCCTTCCGAAGGAGGTCGCTGGGGGTTCGCGCGGCTCCGCAGGGGCAGGACCGCCTGAGGGCGACTCTAACCAGCAGGCACCGGTTTCGACAGCCCCGGGGCCGTCAAACTGAAGATTCAGTGTCCAGAAACCATCGCGACGACGGAATCACTTGCACCAGGGACGTTCGACCCGTCAGGATCGGGGCGTGGTGAACCGCCCTTCGCGGCCCCGAACCCTCCATGCCCTCCTCGACGAGACGTCCAAGCGGATCATCGAGCAGCTGCAGGAGGACGGCCGCCGCGCCTACGCGACGATCGGCAAGGCCGTCGGCCTGTCCGAGGCCGCCGTCCGGCAGCGCGTCCAGCGGCTGCTCGACAGCGGGGTCATGCAGATCGTCGCCGTCACCGACCCTCTCCAGGTCGGCTTCGCCCGCCAGGCGATGATCGGCCTCAAGGTGTCGGGCGACATGGTCGCCGTCGCCGACCGGCTCGCCGAGCTGCCGGAGATCGAGTACGTCGTCGTCACGGCGGGCTCGTTCGACGTCATGGTCGAGGTCGTCTGCGAGGACGACGACCACCTGCTCGAGCTCCTCACGCAGAAGATCCGGACCCTTCCCGGGGTCGAGTCCACCGAGACGTTCGTCTACCTGAAGCTGCGCAAACAGCTCTACAACTGGGGTACCCGATGACCATCAGCCCGCAGGCGTTCTCCGAGCCCGGCAAGGACAGCCTTGCCGACAAGGCCCGGGACCACCTCTGGATGCACTTCACCCGGCACTCGACGTACGAGAGCGGTGCCGGGCACGTGCCGGTCATCGTCCGTGGCGAGGGCGCCTACATCTGGGACGACCAGGGACGGCGCTACCTCGACGGCCTCGCCGGCCTGTTCACCGTGCAGGTCGGCCACGGCCGCCAGGAGCTCGCGGACGCCGCCGCGATGCAGGCGCGCGAGCTCGCCTTCTTCCCGCTGTGGTCCTACGCCCACCCGCGGGCCATCGAGCTCGCGGAGCGGCTCGCGGCGTCCGCGCCCGGCGACCTCAACCGGGTCTTCTTCACGACCGGTGGCGGCGAGGCCGTCGAGACCGCGTGGAAGCTCGCGAAGCAGTACTGGAAGCTCGTCGGCAAGCCGCTGAAGCACAAGGTCGTCTCGCGGTCGGTCGCCTACCACGGCACCCCGCAGGGGGCCCTGTCCATCACGGGCATCCCCGAGGCGAAGATGATGTTCGAGCCGCTCGTCCCGGGCGGCCTCAAGGTGCCGAACACGAACATCTACCGGGCCGAGGAGCACCACCGCGACGACCCGAAGGCGTTCGGCCTGTGGGCCGCGAACCGGATCGCCGAGGCGATCGAGTTCGAGGGTCCCGACACCGTCGCGGCCGTCTTCCTCGAGCCCGTGCAGAACTCCGGCGGCTGCTTCCCCCCGCCGCCCGGGTACTTCGACCGGGTGCGCGAGATCTGCGACCAGTACGACGTCCTGCTCGTCGCCGACGAGACGATCTGCGCCTTCGGCCGGATCGGCGGCATGTTCGCCTCCGAGGACCTCGGCATCCTCCCCGACATGATCACCTGCGCCAAGGGCATGACGAGCGGCTACTCCCCCATCGGCGCGATGATCGCGAGCGAGCGGGTCTTCGAGCCGTTCAAGCACGGCACGACGTACTTCCCGCACGGCTACACGTTCGGCGGGCACCCGGTCTCGGCCGCGGTCGCCCTGGCCAACCTCGACATCTTCGACCGCGAGGACCTCTACACCCACGTCCGCACCGAGGGTCCGAACTTCCGCGCGACGCTGGAGAAGCTCACCGACCTGCCGATCGTCGGCGACGTCCGCGGCGAGGGCTTCTTCTACGGGATCGAGCTCGTCAAGGACAAGGCGACCCGCGAGACCTTCGACGACGACGAGAGCGAGCGGCTCCTGCGCGGCTTCCTCTCGAAGGCGCTCTTCGACGCCGGCCTCTACTGCCGGGCCGACGACCGCGGCGACCCCGTCATCCAGCTCGCGCCGCCGGTCATCATCGGCCAGAAGGAGTTCGACGACATCGAGGGCATCCTCCGCTCGGTGCTGACGGAGGCGTGGTCGCGGCTGTGACCGACCGGCGCGGCCGCACGCGCACCGACGTCCGGCGCGCACCGCAGAAGCAGGTGCGCGACCGGGCGGCGCTCGACGCGCTGCTCGACAGCGCGCTCGTCGCGCACCTCGCGGTCGTCGAGACGACGGCGGACGGCGTCGTGCAGCCGTACGTCGTCCCCGTCGGCGTCGCGCGGGACGGCGACCGGCTGCTCGTCCACGGGTCGACGGCGTCCCGGGCCTTCCGGGCGCTCGCCGCCGGGGCCCCGACGTGCGCGACCGTGACGATCCTCGACGGGGTCGTCGTCGCGCGCAGCCAGTTCGAGTCCTCGATGAACTACCGCAGCGCGATGGTCCTCGGCCGGTGCACGGAGCTCGTCGGCGAGGACAAGGAGCGGGCGCTCGCCGTCCTCTCCGAGCACCTCCTGCCGGGGCTGACGGCTCAGCGGACGCCGACCCGAAAGGAGAGCGCGGCGACGTCGGTGCTCGCGCTGCCGCTCGAGGAGTGGTCGCTCAAGGTCTCGGCGAAGGACGGCCCCGAGGACGACCCGGCCGACCTCGACCGGCAGGCCTGGGCGGGCCTCGTGCCGCTGCACCACACGTGGGGCGAGCCCGTCGACGCCCCGGACCTCGCCGCGCCGTACCCGGTGCCCGAGCAGATCGCCGGCTGGCCGCAGGGCCGTACCTGACCCGAGCGCCGCCGGCACGCCGTCCGACCAGCTGTCCGAACCGTTGTCCTGGAAGGGTTCTGCGATGACCGCCCCGACGAGCGCCGGCTACCGTGCGCTGTCCCTGTGGCACGACACGCTCGCCGCCTCCGGTGACGACGACCTCACCCCGCGGCCCGGGCTCGACGGGGACGCCGACGTCGACGTGTGCATCGTCGGCGGCGGCTACACGGGCCTGTGGACGGCGTACTACCTGCTCCTCGCGGACCCCTCGCTCTCGGTGCTCGTCGTCGAGGCCGAGGTGGCCGGCTTCGGCGCGAGCGGCCGCAACGGCGGCTGGTGCTCGGCGCTGTTCCCCGCGTCGTCCTCGTCGCTGGCCCGCCGGCACGGCCGGGAGGCGGCGCTCGCGATGCGCCGGGCCATGAACGACACCGTCACCGAGGTCGGCCGGGCGGCGCAGGCCGAGGACGTCGACTGCCACTGGGCACCGGGCGGCACGGTCCGGCTGGCGCGTACCGAGGTCCAGCTCGGACGGGCCCGCGCCGAGCTCGCCGAGGACGCCCGGTTCGACGGCGTCGACGGCGTCGAGCTGCTCACCCGCGAGGAGGCCCTGGCCCACGTCGGGGCGACCGGCGTGCTCGGCGGCACCTACACCCCGCACTGCGCGCGGATCCACCCCGCCCGGCTCGTGCGGGGTCTGGCCCGTGCGGTCGAGCGCCGCGGCGGCCGGATCGTCGAACGCACCCGCGCGATGCGGATCGAACCCGGCACGCTGCCCGCCCGCAGCGGCGCGAACCCGCTGCGGGACAACGCCTCCGGCCCCCGGGTCGTCACCTCGCGCGGCACCGTCCGGGCACGGCACGTGGTCCGGGCCACCGAGGCCTGGACGGCGACCCTGCCCGGCTCCGCCCGCGACGTCATCCCGGTCTACTCGCTCGTCGTCGCGACCGAGCCGCTGCCCGCGTCGTTCTGGGCCGGTGCGGGTCTGGCCAAGGGCGAGACGTTCTCCGACCACCGGCACCTCATCGTCTACGGCCAGCGCACCGCCGACGACCGGCTCGTCTTCGGCGGTCGCGGGGCGCCGTACCACCGCGGCTCCCGGATCGAGCCGGAGTTCGACCGAGAGCCGGAGGTGTTCGCCGGCCTGCGCGCCGCCGTCGCCGACCTGTTCCCCGCGATCCGGGGGCACGCCTTCACCCACGCCTGGGGCGGGCCGCTCGCAATCGCCCGCGACTGGCACGCGAGCGTCGGGCTCGACCGGCTCTCCGGCGTCGCCTGGGCCGGCGGCTACGTCGGCGACGGCGTCGGGACGGCGAACCTCGCCGGGCGCACGCTCGCCGACCTGCTCACCGGGCGGACCACGGAGCTCACCCGGCTGCCGTGGGTCGGGCACCGCTCGCCGCGCTGGGAGCCGGAGCCGCTGCGCTGGCTCGAGGTCAACGCCGGGCTGCGCACGATGAGCCTGGCGGACGGCGAGGAGCGGCTCACGAAGCGCGGCTCGCTCGCCGCCCGGCTGCTCGCGCCGATGCTCGGGCACTGAGCCACCGGCGCCCGACCGGCGTGCACGACCGGGAGCACGACGGATATCGCGCGGCCGGCTGCCATGCTGTGCGCCGTGACCCCGAGCACCGTGACCGAGCCCTCCCCCGCGCCGGGGGTCCTGTCCGTCCTCACCGCCCGCGACTGGCGGCTCTTCGGCCTGTGCGCCGCCGCGACCGTCGCCGCCGGGGTGCTCGACGTCGTCCCCGCGGGCACCGTCGTGCCCTTCGTCGTCGCGGCCGTCGCGCTCGCGCTCCTCGCGAGCCTCGTCGGGCACGCGGTCGACGCGCTCGGCGACCGGCTCGGGGCGGGTGCCACGGGTGTCGTCCAGTCGGCGCTCGGCAACCTGCCCGAGCTCTTCGTCTGCATCTTCGCGCTCAAGGCCGGGCTCTACGACGTCGTCCGGGCGGCGCTCGTCGGGTCCGTCCTCGCGAACGTCCTGCTGGTGCTCGGCCTCGCGTTCGTCGTCGGCGGCCTCAAGCACGGCACGCAGCGGTTCGGGAAGGGCCGGGCCCGGACCATCTCGCTCATGCTCGTCCTCGCGGTCTTCGCCTGGCTCATCCCGTCGCTGACCGCCGCGCTCCACACTCCCGCGGCCGGGCACGAGTGGGGCCTGTCCGTCGTCACGGCCTTCCTGCTGCTCGGCCTGTTCGGGCTGTCGCTGCCCGCGGCGGTCGGCCGGGGCGAGGCGGCGGAGGCCGACGGCGTCCCCGCCGGCAGCGCGGAGGCGTCGGCAGAGGCGGCGGCGCAGGCACCGGCTCCCGCCGGTCACACCGTCCGGCACGATCCTGCGAGCACCGCGGCCGCGGACGCCGAGCACGTCTCGCAGTGGCCGCTCGCGCTGGCGATCGGGGTGCTCGCCGTCGCCGGCGTCGGGGCCGCCTTCGTCTCGGAGTGGTTCGTCGCCGCGCTCGAGCCCGCGATGGACGCCGTCGGGCTCTCCGAGGCGTTCGCCGGGCTCGTCGTCGTCGCGATCGCGGGCAACGCGGTCGAGAACGTCGTGGGGATCCAGCTCGCGGCGCGCAACCAGGCCGACTACGCGCTCTCGGTGATCCTGCAGTCGCCGCTGCAGATCGCGCTGGTCCTCGCGCCGGTCCTCGTGCTCGTGGCCCCGCTCGTCGGGGCGACCTTCACGCTCGTCCTCTCCCCGCTCCTCATCGTCGCCCTGCTCCTCGCGGCGCTCGTGTCCGTGCTCGTCGTCAACGACGGCGAGTCGACGTGGTTCGAGGGGGCGACCCTGCTCGTGCTCTACGTGCTCATCGCCGCCTCGTTCTGGTGGGGCTGACCGCGGACCTGCCGGCCCCGGCCGACGGTCAGGGGCTCGACCACGGGCCCGGACGACGGGCAACCGTCCGGGCCCCCCGTGCGACAAGGGGGTGTGGTCGCACCCGCCGCGTCGCAGACGCATGCCCGGCCCCCGGCCCCGGGCCGGGGCGACGAGGCCGTGACGGGTGCGCGCGACGCGGTCGCCGTGGAGTTCGAGGCGTTCTTCGAGCAGCACCATGCCGAGCTGTCCCGGCTGGCCTTCCTCGTCACGGGAGCCTCCGGGACCGCCGACGAGGTCGCGGCCGACGCCCTGCTCGCGACGTGGACGCAGTGGGACCGGGTCTGCGCCGCGGACTCCCCCATCGCCTACGTGCGCCGGATGGTCGTGAACATCGGGACGAGCCGCGTGCGCCGCACGATCCACGAGCGCCGGCTCCTGCCGATGATGGTCGCCGACGACGACGAGGACGCCCCGGACCTCACGACCGCGGACGTGCTCGACGTCCGCGAGGCGCTGCGCGCGCTGCCGCCGCGCCGACGGGCCTGCATCGTCCTGCGGTACGGCCTGGACCTGTCCGAGGAGGAGGTCGCCCGGACGCTCGAGATCAGCCCGGGGACCGTGAAGAGCCAGACGTCGAAGGCAGCCGCGCAGCTGCGCGGGCTGCTCGGCGGGAGGCCGCGATGAGCGACGACGACCTGCGAGACATGATCGCCCGCGCCGCCCGCGAGCACAGCCCGGACCGGGCCCGGATCCGGGCCCGGTTCGAGAGCGGCCGGGCCGGCCTCGAGGCGGGCCGCCCGCCCCACGCCGCCGTCGGTGCGCCCCGGCGGGGCTGGGTCCAGCCGACGGCCTGGGCGGTCGCCGCGGCGTGCGCCGTGACGGCGTTCGCGCTCGGCACCGGCGTCCCGGTCGACGGCCGGCCGGGCCCGGGCACCCCGG
>NZ_MWLN01000194.1 GCF_002198655.1 Kineosporia sp. A_224 | reverse complement strand
GCCCCGCCGCCTACGAAGCCACCGCCACGGCAATCACAGCCGTAGCCTGACCACCACAACCGACCCGTCCGTCAAACCGGGTCAGCTCCAGAGCGAGTGGCACGAGTCAGGCATGGCGCCGCGGGCCAGGGCTCGAATCGCTGAAGATTCACGAGGGAAGTGGACGTCAGGATTCGAGCCTGGCGTCAAAGGCGCTGATTGCCTTGGTGGCGCATCGTGCGAGATCGGTGTCGTCGAATCTGGCCGCGTAGTCGTCGGGACCGGACACCACGGCGGTGAAGATGCGCGGGTTGGCGCCTTCGATGCGACCGCCATCGACCTTCACGACGAAGACGGCGCCCTGTCAGCGAAAGCGCGCAGCAGCGGCTCCAGTTCCATAAGCGCCCAGCTGGGCGCCTTCGAGGTCGACGTGCTGACGCCAGGCCGGCGATGAATCGCTCACGGCGAGAGATTCTCACGCGACAGTCGCTGACCCAGGCACGGCCTACGTCCGTGCCCGCAGCGCACACGATCCCGCGGCTGGGTGGAGCGCATGCTGGATCGCCGGATGTCACGCTGCCCCGATGCAGGTCGACGGGATCAGCCTGGAAGCTGTCGAGGGGGCCGCGGACGACGAGATGAGTCGCCGGTGGCTCTCGGCGGCCAATGCGCCAATGCGTCGGTCGGTGGAACCGTCGCCGGGTCCGTTCAGTCGCCGGGACCGGGATGGAAACACTACCGAGTCCGAGTCCGAGTCGAGGACGGCGACGGCCGAGTCATCCGCATCCTGCTCAATGCCGCGATCGGACGTGGCATGAGACGTGTGCGCAGGTCAGCCGCCCAGCGCGCTCTGGATGCTCGTGAGTGACACCTCGACGCACATGGCGCACACGGGAGGGGCGTCGGGGAGCCGCGCTCGAGCAGCCCGGGCGCACGCCGGGTCGGGCGTGCCGGCTCCCGGTCAGGCGGGGCCGGAGCCGCCCAGCCGGACCGCGACCAGGCGAGGATCTGGGTTGGTGTGGGGGACGCCGTCGATCACGACTGTCGGCACCACTTCGTTGCCGCCTTCGTTGGTGGTGCGGACGAAGGCGGCGGCTTCAGGGTCGCTCCAGATGTCGACCCAGGTGGCACGGGCGGCGTGCTTGCGAACGGCCCAGCGCAGCCGCAGACAGAAGGGGCATCCGTCGCGCCAGTAGATGGTTACTCCGTCGTCCAGACCGCGGGCGGCATCAGCCTGGGGGGTGTGGGGTGGGCGCGTGAGCAGCAGGTCGGCCAGTGGCATTCCACGATGGTGCCATCCGTGCGGTGGCACGCTTCTGCTGCGATCCCGCCGTTCATTGCGACGTCGGTCTCCGGGCCGGTCGTCGTGGTGGTCGCCGCCAGGATGTACGAGACCCTGAACCGCAGCCCCGCCTCTCAGCCGTCGTGACCCCATCGGACACGATCTCGCTGACCCGCCGTGCTTCGTCCTCATCGACCGTGCGCTGCGCGACGAAGGAACCAGCCTGCGCTACCAGCCGGCCAGCACCTGGGCCCACGTCCCCGGCCACCTCGCCGGTGCGCTCGACGACCTTGTGACCCCCACCGGCGCAAGCGAACCCGAGCCTGCGGCGGGAACGCCCGTCCGGTGCGCCGGACGGCGCGGCGCACTTCCGCGGCACGTTGCTTCGGGGTGGCTCGTGGACCACCGACGCTCCCTACCGTGAGACCGACGTGGCGATCGAGGCAGCCGTCGAGGCCGGCTGAGCCGGGATCAGACTGCCGCTACCGGTGCAGGGAGAACACCGGTGACCCACTCCCGGGTCATCGGCAGCCCGGGGACGTCGATCCGTTGCAGCCCGGCGACGTCGAAACCGGCCGCGGCGAACGCCGCCGTGGTGTCCCGGGTCGGGTTGCAGCCGGCGCCGAACCATCGCCACGGCAGCCGCATCCGGTGCTGCCAGGCGGCCAGTCCCGGGTCGGTGGCGAGGACGTGCTCGAGGACGAGGACCTGCCCGTCGGGGCGCAGCACGCGGCGGATCTCGCGGACAGCGGCCGCCGGGTCCTGCACGGTGCACAGCGTCAGGGTCGCCAGGACCGTGTCGACGCTGGCGTCGGGCAGCGGCAGCGTCTCGGCGCCGACCTGGTGCACGACGGCGCCAGGGGGCAGGTTCGGGGTGAGTCGCCGGACCATGTGCGGGTCGGGCTCCACGGCGTGGACGGCGCTCACGTCCGGGCCGAGGTGCGGCAGGTTCAGCCCGACCCCGGCCCCGAGGTCGACGACGACCCCGCGGGCGGCGGCGAGCAGTGCCCGGCGGGTGCTGCCGATCGGGCCGGCCTCCATCCCGCGCGCCATCCGCGGGTAGAACGCCGCGAACACCGGGTGGCTGACCCGCGGCCCGGCCGGCGGGGTCACGACGGACGCCGAGCGTCGGACGCGTGCGCCGGGGCAGTGCCCCGGGCCAGGAGAAGGGTGAGCATGTCGACCACCTCGTCGTCGTCGAAGTCGTTGTGTCCCGCCGGGAGCCCGGCGGGTGCACCGGCCGGGTCCCAGTGCCGGTGCACGGCCCACAGCACGCACAGCTCGACCATCGTGCGGGCCACCAGCTCGACCACCCCCGGCACCACGAGGTGCCCGCTACCGCCGCGCCGTCGCAGGTACTCGGCCATCGCGCCCATCTGCAGCGAACGGCCGTCCTCGAACCAGACCTGCCGCAGCTCGGAGAACTCCGGCGCGCACCGGTCGACCAGCTTGATCGCGAACCGGTTCGCCGACAGTCGCCGGTACAGGTCGGCCACCACCACCGCGAGCTCCTGCGGCCCCGTCACACCCTCCGGTGGCGCATCTCGCAGCAACGCCTGGGTCAGCTCGAGCTCCGGGATCTGCGCCGCCAGCCGATCACGGACCACGGCCGCCAGGTCACCGGGCAGGGCCGGGGCGACCGGGAGCATCGACCGGTCCGGCAACGGCTCGACACCGTCGGCGTACCGCAGGGCCGCCGAGAACAACGCGAGCTTGCCCGTCGCGTACCCGTACAGCGCGCCCTTGCTCAGCCCCAGCACGTCTGCGACGTCCTGCACCTGCGCGCGCTGGAACCCGTGCGCCACGAACACCTGCGCGGACGCCGCGACCACGGCGGCGAACCGGTCCGGTGGCATCTGACGGGGCATGCGCAGACCCTCGCGTAACTGACCCGGTCGGTCAATAATGCAGTCGATCGTGCCTCTTGACCACCAGGACAGTTAGTGGAAACTTACCGTTCGTGGATGCTTACCAAGGCGACGACGTGTGGGACGCCCTGGGGGACCGCACCCGTCGCGCGATCGTCGAGTGCCTGGCCGACGGTCCGCGTGCCGTCGGTGAGCTCGCCGCCGTCCTGCCGGTCAGCAGACCTGCTGTCTCGCAGCACCTCAAGGTCCTCAAGGAGGCCGGGCTCGTCAGCGAGCGTGCGGACGGCACCCGGCGGATCTACCGGCTCGAGCCCGCGGCCGTGGCCGCGCTGAGGGACCAGCTCGACACCTACTGGCGCCGCGCCCTGTCCGGGTACGCGGACGCCGTCCGAACCCTCGACGCGGCGGCCGACCCTGTCGGCGCGACAGACGAGCAGAACGCGACGGACGAGCAGACCAAGGAGAACCGATGACCCAGCCCGAGTCCACCGTGGTCAACCGACACGTCGTCGTGGACGCCCCGATCGCCACGGCGTTCGAGGTGTTCACCGCGCGCTTCGGTGACTTCAAGCCGCGCGAGCACAACATGCTGCAGTCGCCGATCGCGCAGACCGTGTTCGAGCCCCGGGTCGGCGGCCACATCTACGACCGGGCCGAGGACGGCAGCGAGTGCCGGTGGGCGCGGATCCTCGCGTTCGAGCCGCCGGACCGGGTGGTGTTCAGCTGGGACATCGGCCCGACCTGGCAGGTCGAGACAGACCACGCACTCACCAGCGAGGTCGAGGTCCGGTTCGTCGCCGAGACCTCGGCCCGCACCCGGGTCGAGCTCGAGCACCGCAACATCGACCGGCACAGCGCCGGCTGGCAGTCCGTCCGCGACGGCGTCGACGACCAGGAGGGCTGGCCGCTCTACCTGGCCCGCTACGCGGCACTCCTCGCGCCGGCGGAGAAGGCCTGATGGCCGGCGTCACCGCCGTCACCGCCACCGCGGAGATCGAGCGCAGCGCACAGGAGGTGTTCGCCTACGCCACCGATCCGACCCGGTTCCACGAGTGGCAGGCCGGGGTCGTCGACGGTCACCTCGACGACCCTGACGCGCCACGGGTCGGATCCCTGTGCCGCACGACGCGCCGGATCGGGTTCGCCGACAGGGCATCCACCTCGGCGCTCACGCACATCGACCCACCGCGGTCGTGGGGAGTGCGAGGCCTCGACGGGCCGATCCGCGCGATCGTCGACCTCACGGTCACCCCGCTCGGCGCGACCTGCTCCCGGCTGAGCATCACGGTCGACTTCGAGGGCCACGGGATCGGCAAGGTCCTCGTCCCGCTCGCCGTCCGGCCCGCAGCCCGGAAGGAGATGCCCGCCAACCTCGCGGCCCTGAGACAGCACCTCGAGCAGTCGTAGCCCCGCGCGGCCGCTGGCGCCGGCCTGGACCGGTGCGCCCCGCGCGGGCCCCTGGTGAGGTGCCGCATGAACCGTGACGACGTCATCGACGAACTCGCCTGCGCCGCCGCCGGCTTCCGGGCATTGGTCCTGTCGGCCGACGACGCCGATCTTCGCGCGGTGCCTGAACGCGATGACGAGGCCGTTCCACGTCGTGAACTACCTCGGCTCCCTCGGCGGCGGACGCCTCCTCGGGCGGCGCGGCATGGTCTGGGTCTTCGACCGGATCGCGGCCCGGCTCCAGGCGTCCGTCCGCCGCGGCGACGACCGCGCCTTCGCACGCGGGATGCACTTACCGACCGGCTGGGGCCCCTACTTCACCGACTACAGACCTTCCTCGACGTCTACCATTACGGCACCCGGCACGACGACCACCACAGAAGGCAGCTGACCTGGGTACCCCCCGGTCCCTCGTGAGACGCCCTGCCGGCCCGGGCTGACGGGGAGCGGGCCGGCGCTGAGCCGGGCTCCCGCTGGTCGAGGCTGCTCTTCCGGCGATCTGGTGGCCCGGTCATGCTCACGATCGTCATCAGTACTCACCGGGAGGGCCGTGTCATGGCGGTCGGTAGCGAGCAGCGCCGACTGGAGCGCAGGCCTCCCGTCGAGGAGCAGTTCGCTGCCCAGCACGTCGAGGCGGCGCTCGACCTGCTGCACCTGGTGGACATGGCCTGGCACGACTGTTACGGCCCGGGGGAGCTCGAGGTGCCCGCAGCTGTCCTGGACGACGTCCTGCTGCTCGCCGACGGCGATGTGATCGCATTGATCCGGCTGGCATGCGCAGCCGTCTCAGACTTCCGGGATGTGCGGGTCGCAGCCGATGCCCGACGTGACGCACGACGAGATCGATAGGACAGACCGGCGTGGCGCGATGCTGCCGATGATCCTTTCGGGATCACTCACCGACGACATCGGAACCGAACGGGTGGCCTGGTCGATCGCCGATTCTGCGCGCCCTGGTTGGGGCGGCCGCTACGAGGTCACTGCCGAGATCCGCGGGGTCCGTGTCTCGGGCTCGGACTTCACCGGCCTCGAACCGGACTCCCCGACGACCGCCCTGCCGCTCAACGGGGCGGGTGAGATCGACAACTGCGAGCTCACCGTGCTGGTCCCCATCGGGCGCTGCAGCCCACCTGCTGCGGGCGACCACCTGCTCCTGACGTTCCACCTCGGATCCGGCCGGCACGAGCCCGTCGTCGACGCCCCTGTCAGCCTCGACGGACTCACGATCCTGAACAGCCAGGAAGAACGACTCGAAGACGTCCTCGGCACCCTGCTGCGGCAGCTCGGCGACCGCGAGTGGCAGTGCTGCCTGACGTGCGGGCTGTCGGACTACGACCCCGGCGGCAACGGGAACATGGGAATGCGCTGCCACCGCGACGCGCGGTCCCAGTACCTGGCGGCGCGTGGCAAGTGGGAGTACTGGGGAGTCCCGGTGACCGAAGAGGTGCCGGAGTTCTACAGATGCGACCTGTGGGAGCCCAGACGTCCCGGCACCGGCTACCGAGGCTGAGCGCAGTCGGCCAACGCGGAGCGCCGCCCGCACGACGGTGGTTGGCGGCCGTGATGACCGCGGTACTCGTCACCGAGGGGTCTGGCAGGCTACGTGTGGATCACAGCTCGTGCTGCCATCCTGGAGTGTGGACTACGACGGACCGGCTGAGATTCGCTGGCAGGCCAGCGGGTCCCTGTCGATCGTCGGCCCGGTCCAGGTGGCGGTCACCGCACTGGACCCGGGCTGGAGAGTCCGCCTGCTCGCGCCCACCTTCGATGAATGGTGGCTGCTACTCGCCTTCGACTCTCCGTTCCGACTGGTCTTCCCCGACAGCAGCAGTTTCGACGTCGGCATCGGGCGCCCCGATCCCGACGGCTACTTCGACGCCTGGGACTGGAGTGTCGACGACCAGCACACGGATCCGTGCCCTCACTGCGGCGCAGTCGCTCGGCATGTCTCGGTGAACGACAACGGCGACGAGTCGATCACCGTCCTGGATCGTTGCCTCGGCTGCACGCGAGAGCGCCGCCAGGAATATCGATGGCCGGTGACCAGTGAAATGCCGGGCGAGCATGACTCCTGAACCGACAGGACCGGCGGAACTGCTCTGGGCCCTGCTCCTTCGCGCCGGCTGGTCGACCTCCGTGGGCGACCTCAGTGGCGAGACTCCGTGCGGTCACCTGCCTGACATCGCCGCGGTGGCACCCGCCGAGGAAGCGCTGGACCGCTTCGCCGAGATTCTGCGACGCGAGTACCTCCTGGACGAACCGATCCAGTGGGAGGAGACCGACCAGGGATGGGGAGCGAACTTCCGCGGGACAGGGCTGAGGCCCGCGCATCAGCAGCTGATCGCCGGGACACGCGACAAGGACGTCCTCTTCCGACGCGCACTCGGCGCGAAACGCAAGCACGTCACGGACACGGGCCCGTTGGCCGGCCAGCCCCTCATCGGCACGATGCGCCGCCGCGCCCTACGCCTGCAACGCCTGGGGCGGACCTTCGGTCCGGTCGACGACTACCTGTCCGATCTTGCCCATGCCGCCGCGTTCGACGAGCTCGTCCACGCCATCTGCACCGTCACCCACACGTCCAACAGCACTGTTCACTCCGCCCTGCTCGTGCCCGACCGCTCGCGGGCCGTGGCAGTTCTGGACCATTGGCTCCCCGGGGGTCGTCTCAGCCCCGAACCCGGAGAGGCGGATTCCGATGACCCGACTGGGTGACCGAGCGCACCACTCATTCGTGCAGACTGGCGGTCATGCTGCTCGTCGTCCCGTCGGACCCGCTGCGGGCCCGCCTGCCTGACCCGCACTTCGCCGACGAGGCGGCGGCGGCCCGCGAGCTGGGGGTCACCCTCGCACTGTTGGACCACGACGCACTGGTCGGCGGCCGCGCCAGCGAGGCCACATCCAGAGTCCCCGAGAGCGATGACGTCGTCTACCGGGGCTGGATGGTCAGCGCCGAGCAGTACGCGGACATGGAACAGGCGCTCGCGACGCGAGGCGCGCGGCTGCGCTCGACCTCGCAGCAGTTCCGCACCGCCCACGAGCTGCCTGGCTGGTACGGCGCGCTCGAGGCGCACACCCCGCAGGCGGTCTGGTCTTCCGGCAGCTCGACGGACGCGATCGAAGACCTGTGCGCCGAGCTGGCACCCGCCGGCGCCGTCCTACGTGACTATGTGAAGTCGATGAAGCACTACTGGGACGAGGCCTGCTACATCCCGGACGTCAGCGACCTCGACACCGCACGGCGGATCGCCGAACGCTTCATCGAGCTGCGCGACGACTCGTTCACCGGCGGCCTGGTGCTACGCCGCTTCGAGCACTTCGAAGGCGCCGAACTGCGTACCTGGTGGATCGACGGCCGACTCGCCTTGAGCAGCGCCCACCCGGACACGCCGGACAGCGCTCCGGACGGACCTGCAGATGTGCCTGGGCTCTCGGAGCAGGTAGCGGCGCTAGGGCTGCCCTTCGTGACCGTGGACCTCGCCCGACGCGACGACGCCACCTGGCGAGTCATCGAGCTCGGCGACGGACAAGTCAGCGACCGGCCCCGAGCCATGCCCGCCCAGGACCTCATCGCTGCCCTCGCGCGGTAGCCATGTCGAAGAGCCGCGATCGCGAAGGTGGCGGAGTGAGGTGGGCCCTTTGGCGGCACTACCCGTGGGACACGGCGTGTGAGGAATGGCCGCTGCATTGCAGCGGGGGAGACGTATGCCGGTTGCGATCTGAACCGTCCTGGTTCAGTGACGGGTGAGTTCTCCCGGCCGCGGTTCTCGCTGGGGCTTGACTGACGGGTCGTGCTGCTGGCGGCGAAGCTGCCAGCGGGTGCCTCAGGGGCGTCAGACGGCGACGCACCGATCGGCCACGGTCCGAGCCCTCGGTGAACGCCTGTTGTCGGACGCGCCGAACGGCCGGACAGCAGCACGAGGAAGCGCACCGGGGCGGCTGGTCAGTGAAACTGGGTGAGAGACAGGACGTTCCCGTCTGGATCTGTGAACCAGGCGACGCGATCGCCGTTCGGAGTTGTCCACACACCTTGGGCGTCCTGCTCCATGCCCTCGTGACGAGCGAAGGCGACACCGCGGGATTCCAGTCCGGCGACCGTCTCGCTGATGTCCGTCACGCGCCAGCCGAGCACGGTGTACCCGGGGTGGGCGACCTCGGCCACGGCGGTGATGCGCAGCATCGTCCCGTGGGCGTCGAAGACGCAGGCGTACGCGTTCTCGTACGCGACCGGCAGCCCGAGAGTGCCTTCGTAGAAGGCGCGAGCCCTCGCCAGGTCGGCGCTGGATGCGAACGCAATCACGTCGCTCGTTGTCAGCATGTCGGCCCCTGGTTGTCGGCTGTTCGAGGGCAGTCCAGTATGTCGCGCAGACGCGTGACGCATACCCCTCGGCATCGGCGTACGGCCAGCTGCCGGGAATGCCTCGACGTGGCCGGCAGACCGCCGCGCAACTCGCCGATTCCCCGCGGGCCTGCGTGGCGCTCGCTCGGCGGACGAGTACGCGGCGATCGCCCGCCGGATGCGCGTGTCCCCGATGCCCGAGTCGACCGCGGCCGGCACCTGGCGGAAGCGTGTGTCGGTCGTTGGATCCGACGGCCCGCTGCGCTCGGTGACGCTGCCCGCTCCGCTGGGCTTCGAGCCGGAGGGACCGGTGCTGGTCTGCGGCCCTGTCCGTGTCGACGGGGCAGGTCGTCACCACCGCACGCTGCAGTGTGGCCTCCCCCGGCATGGTGCTGGGCCGGGAGACGGTCCGGACGGCGCTCGCCCCGCGCCGTCGGCCGATGACGTCCTCGACGCCGTTCCTCCGCGGCGCGACCGGCACTACTGTTGGATCATGCGCAGGAGCGCTTCCGGCACGAGGGCGTCCGCGCGCCTGGCTGCACTGCCGCTGTGGCTGCGCCGGCTGGTGGGCAACTCCGTGGCGCTGTTGGTCCTCCTGCTCGTGATGGTGCCCTTCTACGTCGTGATCGCTCTGGTCGCCGACTTCCTGGTGAACCATTCGGAGGCGGACGGACCCCTGCCGTGGCTGCATGCGGCCGCGGTGCCTGCCGAGGTCATCGTCGTCGTGCTCGTCATGGGCCTGGCGGTCGCGTTTCTCGGGTATCTCTTCGCGGTCGGGGTGGCCGAGGTCCGGAACGCGGCACGACGCATCGTCGGCGGGCGGTGGACCGACGGCCTCGTGACGTCGCTCGACCACGAGGAGACCGACAGCGACGGGGACGTCCGCCGACAGTGGCGGGTGCAGTTCGCGGATGAGGCGGCGAGGGTGTTCGCGGTCGGGTTCGTCAGCTACGGCTTCTCCGGCAAGAAGGTCGTCGAGGGGACGACGCTGCGGGTGCGCTACCAGGTTGCCGATCCCGGCAACGCCGTCGCCGTGCACGCCGGCGCCGGCCCCCGGCTGAGCCACTGGCTGACCGGGTGGGTGATCTTCGGGCTGTGGGTGGCGTTCATCGCCTCCATACCCGTCGGCCTGCTTGTGGCCGGGGTTCTCTGGGTGACCCGTCAGCGTTGACGAGGCATCGAGCCAGGTCGGGTTGAGCTCATCGCGCGAGGTCGGCGCGGATCAACGTGTCGAGCCGCTTCCAGGCCGGGGACGTCGCGTTGACCGTCGCCTGGGACAGGGCAGAGGGCTCGGACGCCGGGTCCTGGCCGGGGAGTGCGCCGTCGCCGTACCGGGCACGGGTGGCTGCGACGATGCGCGCCGCGAGGGCGGCGATCCGGGGGTCGTCGGGGTCGAGGTCGTGCACGCGGTCGTACTCGAGGAACACGGCGAGGTGGTCGGGGTCCTCGAGCATCGCCCGTTGGTCGTCGAACAGCGCGCGGGCCGTCCCGGGCTGGGTCGCGAAGGCGAGGACCCAGAGGTCCGTCACAAGCTCTGTCCATCGGCTGGTGAAGCCCAGCTGTGGCAGCAGGTCGAGGTGCGCGGTCACGTCGGGAGGCAGGATCGTGCTCTCGCCGGCGGCGAGGCGACGCAGGGCGGCGCGTGTCGTCCGTAGTCTGCGGATGCGCTCGCCCAGGTCCTGGTCGATCCGGGCCAGGGCGTCGCTGAGGTCTTCGGGGGAGGCGTGCAGCAGGTCGCGGACGGCGGCCAGCGGGACTCCCGCCTGCGTCAGGGTCCTGATCTCGAGGAGCGTCGCGACGTCGCGCCCGGTGTACCGGCGGTACCCGGCGGCGTCACGCGCGGGCTCGGGGAGCAGCCCCTTGGCGTGGTAGACCCTGACCGTCTTCGTGGTCACGCCCGCGTAGGCGGCGAGCCGGCCGATCGTGAGCATCGAAGCCCTCGTCCCGTGTCTGCTTGACCTTGCCCTAGGGGCAAGCCTGCACGATGGTGCGATGGCAGACCAGACAGCTGACCGGGACGTGCTGCGCGCGCTGGCGGACGACGGCAACGAGCGCGCGTGGGAACGGCTGGCGGACCTCGCCGACGCACGGGGCGATCTTGACGAGCTCGAGGCTCTGCTCGACGAAGGATGCCTGCGGGCGGGTGTCCATCTGACCCGGCGTGCCGTCGCGAGCGGAGACCTCCTCGGGCTGCAGCGCATCGCGGACGCCGGGTACGACGGTGCCGCCGGAGAGCTGGACCGGCTGCTGACGCGCCCGACGGAGACGACCGGTCACTGACACGCAGTCAGCCGAGCTGTCGCACTGCTCGTCCGCGTAGGACCTCCAGACGAGCGGCGTCCGGACGGTCGCCGCTGAGTGCGCGGAGCAGCTCGACGCCGACCAGGTCACCCAGGTAGCGCTCCGACGCGGAGACCACGTCGGGGTCGTCGAGCGGCAGCCCCAGAGCCTCGCTGACGGCGGGACCGATCATCGTCCGGACCCCGGCAAGGACGGTGCCGCGGAAGGCCTCGCCGAGGCCGGCGTCCGTGGCGCTCTCGTGGAGCACGAAACGCAGCAGGCCCAGGCAGCGCTCGGAGAAGATGATCTGCTGGAAGGCGGCCCCGAAGCGGACGAGATCCGCGGAGGACTCCTCCAGCGGCCCCACGACCAGCTCCATCTCCAGGGCGAGTGTCGCTTCGATCAGGCCGCGACGGCCGCCGAAGAACCGCATCAGCGTGGTCTTCGAGGCGTTGGCGCTCCGGGCCACCTCGTCGACCGTCAGGGCCGAGAACCCGCGGACCAGTGCGAGTTCGAGCGCGGAGGTCACGATCTCCCGCTTACGCGCCTCCCCGCGCGCCGATCCCTGCACGGTCGATGACCTCCAGGAAGGTGGCTGGTTCGGGCCGGACCCGGTGGTCGTCGGCGTGCTGGAACCAGACCACCCGGCCGACTGCGTCGGTGACGATCGCGGTCGGGACCACCGTGTCGCCGTCCGTACCCGCCGTGAAACTCAGCGGCACGCCGCCCTGCTGGACGATATCAAGCGCTCGCGCGGCCGATCCCTGATGGTCGACGTAGAAGTCCATCGGTACGTCGAACCGCTCGGCCAGTGCGCGGGTGTCGTCGGCCGGCTGCGGACTGATGAGGGCGACGTGCACGCCACGGCGGTCCAGCTCCCGGTACTGGGCTGCCAGCTCTCGCACCTGGGCGACGCAGAACGGGCACCACGAACCCCGGTAGAACAGGATGACGTGCGGCGACGCACGGAGCGCCTCGGACGTCGTCGGGGAACCGTCGGCCGTCTGGAGCGCGAACGCGGGCAGCAGCTCTCCGACCGCAAGTCCTCCCGACGGGCGGTGCTGATCGGTGTACCAGGTCTGATAACCGACGAGGGCAGCCGACCCGGCGACGGCGGACGTCACCGCTCCCGGTCCACCGGTGGCCAGTGTCGCCACCACCGCCAGGGAGGCCGCCACCCGCCACGCCCAGTCGGCGGGTGCCACCCTGCGCGCGACGTACACCTTGCTGCCTCCGATCGTCGCCGCGGCGACGAGCCACGCGGCCGATGCGGCCAACCAGCCCGCGCCCTCGCCGGCAGCGAGGCGCCAGAAGCCGGCGACGAGGGTGACAGCGGTGGTCGCGCCCACCAGCTCGACGTACACGCGACGAAGGATCCGGACCATGGGAGTGGTCCCTTCTGTGAGGTGTACTGGACCGTACACTAATGTGTACGGTCCAGTACACCCTTGGATTCGCATCCCCTGCGCGCCGGTCCGACCCGGGCGCGCGGCCCTCAGTGCGTCGTCTCGTACCTGCTCAGGAGCACCCCGCCGGGAAACGTCCGGGTCTCCACCAGCTTCAGGTTCACCCCCGTGTCCAGTGCCGTGAAGAACGGTCTGCCACGACCGACGAGCACCGGGTGGGTGACGATCGCGTACTCGTCGATCAGTCCGGCCTGCATGGCCGCCGCCGCGAGGGTGGCGCCGCCGACGTCCATGGGAGCGCCGTCCTCGGCCTTGAGCCGAGTGATCTCGGTGACGGCGTCGCCGGTGACCAGGCGGGCGTTCCAGTCGACCGCGGTGGTCGTCGATGAGAACACGACCTTCGGCATGTCCCGCCAGCGTCCGGCGAACTCGATGTGCGCCGGTGTGGCACCCGGCTGCTCGTCGGCGGTCGGCCAGTGGGAGCTCATCGTCTCCCAGAGCCTGCGCCCGTACAGCGCCAGGCCCGTCGTCGCCACCCGGTCGGACCACCACTGGAACAGCTCGTCGCTCTGCACGCCCCAGCCGAGGTCGTCGCCGGGCGCGGCGACGTAGCCGTCCAGGCTCACGTTCATGCCGTAGGTCAGTCTCCGCACGTCGTCAACCTCCTGCGATTCGGTCGTCGGCGTACAGACCATCACGGGGCGCAGACTCATCGGCCGGGCCACGCCGACGGCCCGGCTCGGCCGTCACGCCGGCGGCGCCGCGCCGTCCGTCGGCGTCAGCCGCAGCACCGGGATGAGCCGGTCCGTCTTGGCCTCGTAGCCCGCGAAACCCTTGGCGCGAGAGACGATCGTGCCCCACATGGCTGCCCGCTCGTCCCCTTCGAGCTGCTCGACCCGCACGTGGTGCGTGCGACCGCCCAGCTCCACGGACACCTGATCCGGGTGGGCGACGACGTTGTGGTACCAGGCCGGATGCGTCGCGGCACCGCCCGCCGAGGCGACGACGACCCAGCCGCCCGCGCCGTCGTCGAACCGGGCGAGCGGGTTCGTCCGCGGCTGCCCGGAGTTCGCCCCGACGGTGTGCAGGTACAGCAGGTCCATCCCGGCGAAGCGGTCCCTGCTGAGCCGGTGGATCCTCGTCATGAGCGGCATGACGATCCTGCCGATCAGGCGCGGGGGCGTACGGCTGCCGCGGGTGCCCGCGGGCGGCTTGTCGATGCTCATACCGTGACTCTCCTCGCCGGTACCCGCCGGGACAACCTGGACCCTGCCCCCGACGGGCTCGCTCCGCTACCTTTCCGGGCCATGGGCGACGGCTTCGGCGAGGTGCTGCGCGCGCTGCGCGAGTCCCGCTCCCTCACCCAGGAGGAGGTCGCCGACCGGGCCGGGCTCACCGTCAAGGCGGTCGGCGCGCTGGAGCGCGGCGAGCGCCGCCGGCCTTACCCGCACACGGTCCGGTCGCTCGCCGCGGCGCTGGCGCTGGACGACACCGAGACCGAGCGGCTCGTCGGTGCCGTCCCGGCACGCCGGACGACGGCGCCCGCGGACGGCGCGACGCCGGTCCCCGAGCAGAGCGACGACCTCGTCGGCCGTGAACGCGAACTGTCCGACGTCCTCGGCCTTCTCGAGCGTCGCCGGCTCGTCACGCTCACCGGGCCCGGCGGCGTCGGCAAGACGACCCTCGCCCGCGCCGTCGCGAGCGCCCTGGTGCGACAGGGTGAGCGCGTCACCGCCGTCGACCTCGCCGATGTCCGCGATCCCGACCTCGTCCTCCCGCGCATCGCCGCCGCCCTCGGGCTCCCCGAGACACCGACCGGTACGACTGTCGAGTCCCTCGCCACGGCGCTCGGCGGCCGTCGGCTGGTGCTGCTCCTCGACAACCTCGAGCAGGTCCTCGACGGTGCCCCGGCCCTCGCGCGGCTCGTCGAGACCTCGCCGGACGTGAAGCTCCTCGCCACGAGTCGCGCCCCGCTGCGGGTGCGAGCCGAGCACGAGGTCCGGCTCGGCCCGCTCGACCTCCCGGGAACCGACGCCGTCGGCGACGTGGCGGTGTCCCCGGCTGCGCGGCTCCTCGTCGACCGGATGGCCGCCGCCGGCACCCAGGTCGGGCTCGACGACCGGACGGCGCCGCTCGTCGCCGAGGTGTGCCGCCGGCTCGACGGGCTGCCGCTCGCGGTCGAGCTCGCCGCAGCTCGTTCCCGGGTGCTCGGCCTCGACGGCCTGCTGGGTGGGAACGCGTTGTCCGGCAACGGCTTGCGTGACCTTCCCGACCGGCAGCGCACGATCGCCGCCGTCGTCACCTGGAGCCACGACCTGCTCGACGTCGAGGCGCAGGACCTCTTCGCCGCCCTCTCGGTCTTCCACAGCCCGTTCACCCTCGCGAGCGTGGAGGCACTTGTCGACGACGACGTCCTCGAGTCGCTCTCGGTGCTCGTCGAGCAGTCCCTCGTCGTGCGCCTCCCCAGCGCCGTGCCGCGGTTCCGGCTGCTCCACCCGATCCGGGAGCAGGCCGCCGCCCGGCTCACCGGCCCGGACGGCGACGCCCTCCGCGACCGGCACGCGCGCCTCTTCGAGCAGGTCGCCGCCGACGCCGGCCCCGCCCTGTTCGACCACCGGCTCCTCGACACCCTGGCGCGGCTCGACTCCGAGGACGCCGACCTGCGCGCCGCCGTCGCCCACCTGGTCGCGACCGGACGGCACGGGGCCGTCGCGCGCACCCTCGGCCATGTCTGGCTGCGGCTCGCTTTGCGCAACCACGGCGTCGAGGGCCTGGAGACGCTGGCCCGCCTCGACCTCGACGCGCTGGACCCCGCGGACGCGGCGGCCGGCCACCGCGCGGCCGCCGGGCTGCGGCTGCTCACCGGCGACCTGCCCCGCATGCACGAGCACGCGACGGCGGCGCTCGCGCTGGCCCCTGACGGCCCGGCGGGCATCGAGGCCCGGCTGCTCCTCGCCAACGCCGAGGTCTTCCTCGGACGTCCGGATGCTGCGCAGTCGCACCTCGACGCCACGGCCGGTGTCCCCGGCTACCTCGGTGCCTACCGGGCGATGATCCTCGCCCAGGTGTCGATCTCGACCGGTGACGTCGCTGCGGCGGTCCCGCTCGGGCAGGACGCCGTCGAGCGCGCCCGCGCCGTCGGCAACGACTTCCTCCTCATGGCCACGCTCAACGTGCTCGCCGGTGCTCTGTCGCTCGCGGGCGACGCCGCGTCGTCCGCCCGGCTCCTCGCCGAGTCCGTCACGCGCGCGGCCCGCACCGCGATGGCCTGGCCGATGACCTACTCGCTCCCCGCCCTCGCCGGGCTGGCCGTCCGGCTCGGCCGGTACGAGCTCGCCGCCCGGCTCTTCGGGGCGTCCGCCTCGCTCGCGGCCCGGTCGGCGGCCGACCGCAGCTTCCCGGTCTCCCGCGAGCAGGCCGACCGCGACCTCGCCGAGCTGCGGGCCCGGCTCGGCGGCGACGCGTTCCGGGTGGCCTGGGACGTGGGGCGCGCAGCCGGTCCCGAGGACCTCGAGGGCTGGGCCGACGAGATCCTCGGGACCGTGTGACCGCATGACGGGTCAGGGCGCGGCGACCACCGGCTCCCGCTCGACGGTGACCGGGACGTCGTTCGGTACCTCCGCCTCGACCTGCGGCAGCACCCGGTCGAGCCATGCCGGCGGCCACCAGGCGTGCCGGCCGAGCAGGGTCATCGTCGCGGGGACGAGCACGAGCCGGACGACGGTCGCGTCGAGGAGCACGGCTGCGGCGGGACCCACGCCCATCTGCTTGACGACGACGTCGGGCTCGAGCGCGAAGCCGTGCGCGACCATGACCATGATCGCCGCGCCTGCGCTGATGACCCGGGTCGTGGACGCGAGGCCGCGGACGACGCTGCCCCGGTCGTCACCGGTCAACTGCCGGTCCTCACGGATCCTCGACAGCAGGAACACCTCGTAGTCCATCGAGAGCCCGAAGAGGATGGCGAACAGCAGCACCGGCACCCAACTCGACACCGTGCCCTCGTCGACGTGGACGACGACCTCCGCGCCGGCGGCCGCGGTGAGCCGGTCGTGGGCCCGGAGAAGCTCAAGGCCGTCGACGGACTTCAGGCCGGGGACCTCGTACTCGTCGTGGTCGGCGGCTCCGCGGACGGCGCCCGCACCGTTGAGTGCGACGGTGAGCAGGACGAACGCGAGGACGGCGTACCAGGGGCGGCCGGCGGCCCACCGGCCGGAGCCGTCGGAGGAGGCGGCGGGGGTGTTCCGGTGGTGTGGGGGTCGTGAGGCTGTCGGACGACGAGGCCCGGACGGAGGCTGGGGGCGTCCACTTCTCACCCCTCCGGAGGTCTGCCGTGAGCATGAACCCGACCCGCACCCGCGCCGTCCGGGTGCCCGACCCCCGTCCCGTCGTCCACCCGTTGCGCGGTGTCGGCTCGGCCACCTGGTCGATCGCCGAGCTGCCGCACGGGCGCCGCCGGGTGACCATCGACCACGCCCCGCTGCCCGGCGTCACGCCGGCGGACCTCCTGTGGTGGTTCACCCACATCGGCGGCACCGTTCGGTACGGCGGCGCCGTCGTGCCGCGCTACCTCGCCTGGCACCCCGTCGACCACATCCTCTGGGAGCTGGCCCGGCCGGCGTCCGACGGCAGCGCGGGCGAGGGGGCGCGGTTCCGCATCGTCGAGAGGTTCGCGAGGAACCCGGCCATCGACGTCACCGAGCGGGTCGAGAAGCTCGACGCGACGGGGATCCGGCTGGTGCAGCGGCGCTTCGGGGTGAAGATCTTCCAGCTCGAGCACACCTGGTCGGCCGCTGCCGAGGGCGCGCACTACGTGAGCGTCATGGACATCGGCGCGCGCCACTCCTGGCTCGCGCCGCTCAACCGGTGGCTCACGACCCGGGCCATGCCGGTCGCGCTGTGCGAGGCGTGGGTGCAGCACAACGTCGAGGAGGTCGGCCAGCTGCCCTTCCTGCTGGCGGCGCTCACCGATCAGCTCGCGGTGGCCCGATGACCGTGCGGCCCTCGGCCGGTCACAGGTCGTGGATCGCTACGGTCGGGACACCCCAGGGCAGAGGAGCGCGCATCCGTGGGCAGAGTGGTCATGTACGCGTCGGTGTCGGTGGACGGCTTCGTCGCTGACGAGAACGACCAGCCCGGGCCGCTGTTCGACTGGTTGACCAGCGGTGACGTCCCGTTGGACGACAGCGGCGTGCTGAAGGTGTCGCAGACGTCCTACGACCACACGCGGCCGTACTGGGACCAGATCGGGGTGACGATCGCCGGTCGCCACGTCTTCGACATGACGGACGGCTGGGACGGGAAGCCCCCGGGCGGGGTCGAGCACGTGGTCGTCGTGACGCACCGGCCGATGCCCGAGGGCTGGGACCCCGGGGCGCCGTTCCACTTCGTCGACGGCGTCGAGGCCGCCGTGGCGAAGGCGCAGGAGCTCGCGGGTGACCGCGTCGTCGAGGTCGCGGCCGGCGACGTCGGTGGCCAGGTGCTGGCCGCGGGCCTGGTCGACGAGGTGCGGATGGACGTCGTCCCCGTCGTGCTCGGGTCCGGCAAGCGCTTCTTCGGGTCGGTCGACGCGCAGCACCTGCTGGAGGATCCCGACGTGGTGCTCCGGGGCAACCGGGTGCTTCACCTGCGCTACCGGGTGCGCCGCTGACCGCTCCCCCTGGCGTTCCGACTTCCCCGAGGAGAAGGGCACGGACCGGGCGCGTTCACGGCGTCCGGTGGCCGACCACCTGCACGTGGAAGCTCGACGCGGGACCGGGGGTCGGGACCGCCTTGCGGCGCAGCGTGTAGTCCGGCCGGTCGAGGGCGAGCTCGAGCCGGTGGAAGAGCCGCGCGGCGGTGACGGTCATCTGCACGTCGGCGATGCCCTTGCCGAGGCAGGTGTGCGGGCCCTTCCCGAACGGTGCGTAGGCGCCCGGACGCGCGTGCTCGCGGCGCTCGTCGGTGTAGCGGTCGATGTCGAAGCGGCCCGGGTCGGGGAAGAACTCCTCGAGGAAGTGCGGGACCGTGATCGCGCAGTAGACGTCCTCGCCCTCGAGCACCGTGTGGCCCGCGTACTCGAAGTCCCGGTTCGCCACCCGTGGCTGGGCGACCGCGATCGGGTACAGCCGCATCGCCTCCTGGACCGCGCCGTGGGTCGCGGGCAGGCGCTCCACGAGGTCGTCCCCGACCGGTCCGGCGCCGAACGCCTCGTCGGACTCGGCCTGGATCCGACGGTGCACCTCGGGGTGCTTGAGCACGAGGTAGACCAGCCCGCCGAGCGTGTTCGCGACGGTGTCGAGCCCGGCCACGTACGGGCCGGTCAGGGCGACGACGAGATCGTTGCGGGACAACAGGTCTGGATCGTCGGCATGCGCGTCCATCAGGTCGTCCACGAGCGTGCGCTCGTGCGGCGCGTGCCGCGGCCGGGCCGCGTGCTCGGCGATCATCAGGTCGCTCAGCTCGACGACGCGGGCTTTCGCACGCTGGTACCGCGGCAGCCTGAGCATCACCGCGGGGCGCTGCTTGACGACGTGGACGTTGAGGATGGTGAGGATCGTCGTGCGGATGTCCTCGACGTAGTCGAGGGGGACGCTGCCCGTGAGCAGCGTGCCGAGCTGGGTGACGACGAGGCGCTGCAACGCCTCGACGACCGGGACCCGGCCGCCGGCCGGCCAGCCCTGGTCCAGGCACTGGTCGGTGATCCCCACGAGATCGCCCATCCGCCCGGCGAGCGCCTCCCGCGAGTAGCCGCGGCGCATGAGGTCCCGCAGCCGCCGGTGCTCCGCGCCGTCCGCTCCGAGGACGCTCGTCCGTGCCCCGTACTCGTCGACGAGGCCCTGCCAGACCTCCTTCGAGCGCAGCGCCGTCCGGCCCTCCCTGCTCCCCATGAAGCGGGCCAGGTCGGGGCCGGCGAGCACGGTGACGCTGCGGTTCAGCACCCGGATCCGGAAGACCGGCCCGTACTCCCGGTAGCAGCGGACGAGGAAGGCCGCCGGGTCGTTCGCCAGCCCCGGCAGGTTGCCGAGCAACGGGAGCCCGCGGACCGCAGGGGGGCGTGCCGCCTCGACCGTGCCGCCGCTCACTGCGCCCTCCCTCCGGCACGCCCCGCGGCGTGCCCGGTGATCACGCACTGTCGGTCAGCGACGGGGGAGGCGTCAAGGACCTTCTCGGGGCGTACCGGGCGCAGCCAGCGCAATGCGACCTTCGGTTCCTTTCGGAAGCCAAGGTGACACTGAGTATTGGTGAAATCGACATCCCCGCAGGTGGGGTGTCAGTGTTCTTCCACAGAGAGTAATCAGTGCTGATCATGGCCCGGTCCGGCCGCACAGGCCGCGCCATGGCCAGGACGAGTTCGCCCGCACCCGTTGACGGCTCCTGGGGGCGCCCCTACGTTGTGGCCCCATTGACCAGGTCGTCCGTGTACGTCGCATCCGCGGGCCCGTCGGGACGCGGCTGCCGGGGCCACCCGTACCGACGTCGTGACGACCCCCTGACTCCGACAGTTTGGGAGCGGCTGTGCCGGAACCGCCGACCGGGCGATCCGAACCAGGAGGACCGGCCGCGCCGGTCGCGCGGACGCGTGGCGGCCTCCGCCGGCGGGTCCTGGTCATCGCGCTCGTCCCGAGCATGGCGCTGGCCCTGATCGGCGCCGGCACCGCGGCCTACCTCGTGGCGCAGGGCGAGCGTGCCCAGCGGTTCGGCTCGCAGAGCCTGCAGATCACGCGGGGCTCCACGGACCTCATCGCGGGCCTGCAGGACGAGCGCCAGTCCACGGTCGCCTTCCTCGCCGTACCGTCCACGTCGTCCACCGCGCTGACCCGCGACCGTGCCCGGGTGGACAAGGCGCTGGTCGCCATCACCTCGGTGGCGAACGACCTGCTCTCCAGCGCGACGCCGCAGGAGCGGGCCGCGATGAACCAGTTCACCGAGGTCGTGGGCGCCCTCGCGACGGTGCGCAAGGGCGTGGACGTGCGCAAGGCGTCCATCGACCAGGCCTTCGGGTTCTACGGCCAACTGCTGGACGCCACCGCCACGAGCCTGCGCGACATCGCCCGCGGGGCCCCGTCCGGCGCGGTCGGGGCCGCTTACCTGCTCTCCTTCGATGCCTTCCAGGCCGGTGAGAACGTGGCCCGCGCCGACGCGCTGGGTATCGTCGTGGCCACCGCGCCGCAGCTGCCCGACGCGCTCGCCGCCGAGTACCTGCGGCAGGTCCAGCTCGGGCAGGGCCGCCTCGCCGACGTCGCCGCCAGGGTGCCCGCCGACGAGAGAGCCGGGTACGCATCCGTGCAGACCTCGGCCACGGGCCGGACCCGCGCCGCGGTGGAGGCGGTGCTCGTCCGGCGGGCGGCCGCGGTCCTCGGCGGTGCGTCGGCGTCGGGACGCCCGCAGCTGCCGGTGCCGCTCGACGAGTGGCAGGCCGCCAGCCGGCAGACCACGGCCCGCTACGTCGCGCTCTACCTCACCGAGGCGAACACCGCCGCCAGGCTCGGCCGGAGCGAGGGCCGCAGGACGCTCGTGACGTCCCTGATCGGCGGCCTGGCCGTGCTCGTCGTCGCGCTGCTGGCGCTCGGGGTGGCCGTCCAGCTGACCAACCGGCTCTTCCGCCGGATCAGCAGGCTGCGGGCCGACACCCTGACCCTGGCGGACGTCGGCCTGCCGACGGTGGTGCGTGAGCTGCGCGCGGGCCGTCCGGTCGACCTCGACGCGCAGCTCCCGCCCCTGGACTACGGCAAGGACGAGCTCGGCCAGCTCGCGGACGCGTTCTCCAGGGCCCAGCGGGTCGCTGTCGAGGCGACCCAGGCGGAGGCGCGGACCCGGGAGGGCACGAGGGCGGTGTTCCTGAGCATCGCGCACCGCAGCCAGGTGCTGGCGCACCGCCAGCTCGCCGTCCTGGACCACGCCGAGCGCCAGCTCGACGACCCCGACCAGCTGCAGATGCTCTTCGAGCTGGACCACCTCGCGACGCGGGCCCGCCGGCAGGCCGAGAACCTCATCGTCCTCGGCGGTCAGCAGCCCGGCCGGCAGTGGCGGCGGCCGGTGCCGCTGCTCGAGATCGTCCGCGGTGCCGTGGCCGAGAGCGAGCAGTTCGCCAAGGTGGGCGTCGCGCCGCTGCCCGAGCTCCTCATCCACGGCGCGGCCGTCACCGACCTCGTGCACCTGCTGGCGGAGATCGTGGACAACGCCACCCGGTTCTCACCGCCCCAGGCGAAGGTCGAGGTCCGGGGCGGGCTCGTCGGGCGGGGTGTCGTCGTCGAGGTGGAGGACCGCGGGCTGGGCATCGAGCCGGAGATGCTCGCCGAGCTCAACCGGACCCTCGAGGTGCCGCCGGACTTCGACGTCCTCAGCCTGAGCGACGACTCCCGGCTCGGCCTCTTCGTCGTGGCCAGGCTCGCCAGGCGCCACGCGATCCGGGTCACGCTCGTCGAGTCGCCGTACGGCGGCGTGCGAGCGGTCGTCCTGCTGCCGATGCAGCTCGTGGCCGACGAGAGCGAGGACGACGGCGCAGGGACGCACGCGCCGGGTGCCCCCGGCGCCGGCGCCCCCGGCCCCGCTGCCTTCGAGCGTGCGCCGCACGTCGTCCTCGCCCCGCAGGAACCGGCCTACCAGGAGGAACCGGCACCGGTCGGTGCGCTCTTCGCGCCGGAACCGCGCGGTGCCGTCGCGCTGGCAGCGCCACCGCCGGTCGACGACCGGCTCGTCGTCGAGGGGGTGCGCCCGGAGGCAGCGGGTGACGTCCCTTCGGCCGGCGACCCCAGGCTCGCCAGGCCGCCGCTGCCCCAGCGGGAGCGGAACGCCCATCTGGCCGAGGGCCTCCAGGCGGCGCCGCACGGCGGCGTCGACGAGTCCGGCTTCGACACGGAGCCCTCGGTCAGCCCGGACGAGGCGCGCAGCAGGTGGGCGGCCCTCCAGCGCGGCACGGCCATGGGGCGCGACGCCTACATCGAGACGGACCAGGGTTGAGGGGCGGCATGGCAGGCGGATGCTCGTACGCGCCCGGAGGTGCTGCCGGACGCCGGTCCCGCGCCCGTCGCTCCAGGAGGTCGGGGTGACGGGCGGTGTCTCTGCCGGGCAGGGGCTCGACTGGCTGCTCGACGATCTCGTCGAACGGCTGCCCGGGGCGGACCGCGCCATCGTGCTGTCCGCCGACGGGCTCCTCATCGGGCGCTCGCAACGGCTCTCCAAGGACGACGCGGACCACCTGAGCGCCGTCGCCTCCGGCTTCCACAGCCTCGCGAAGGGCACCGGCCGGCACTTCGACGGCGGCGGTGTCCGGCAGACCCTCGTGGAGATGGACCGCGCCTGGCTCATCGTCACGGCCGCCGGACCCGGGGCGGCGATCGCGCTCATCGCCGACGACCAGGCGGACATGGGCATGGTCGCCTACGAGATGAACGTGCTCGTCCGCAAGGTCGGACCGACCCTCAGCGCCGCCCGACGCCGGCCGTCGGACTAGGCGGCGCCGGTGACCGCGTACGGGGAGCACTGGTACGACGAGGACGCGGGACCGCTCGTCCGGCCGTACGCCCTGACCCACGGCCGGACCCGGGCGACCGCCCTGGGGCTGGACCTGGTGACGCTCGTCGTCCGCGTGCCGACCTACGGCGACGTCTCGATGCTCCCGCCGGAGGCCCTGCTCATCCTCGACCTGTGCATCCGGCCGCTGTCCGTCGTCGAGCTGTCGGCCCGGCTCCGGCTGCCCGTCGTCGTCGTCAAGGTCCTGCTCGGGGACCTCATCGAGTCCGGGCTGGTCCTCATGAGCGAGCCCGCCGACACGTCGTTCGACTACGACTCCGACATCCTCCAGGCGGTGCTCGATGGACTCCGTAGCCTCTGACCGGTCCGGCGTCGGGCATGCCCTCGACGTGCGGTCGGTGAAGATCCTCGTCGCCGGCGGGTTCGGCGTCGGCAAGACGACCATGATCGGCTCGATCAGCGAGATCACGCCGATGCGCACCGAGGAGGCGCTGACGGCGATCGGTCACGACGTCGACGACCTCAGCGGCGTCGAGACCAAGACCACGACCACGGTGGCGCTCGACTTCGGCCGGATCACGATCGACCCGACGATCATCCTCTACCTGTTCGGGACCCCCGGCCAGGAGCGCTACTGGTTCATGTGGGACGAGCTCAGCTCAGGTGCGATCGGTGCCGTCGTGCTGGCCGACACCCGACGACTGGAGTCGTGCTTCTCCGCCCTGGACTTCGTCGAGCAGCGTGCGCTGCCCTTCGTCGTCGCGGTGAACTGCTTCCACGGGACCCAGCAGTACACCGTCGCGGAGGTGCGCCAGGCCCTCGACCTCGACCCGGCCGTGCCCATCGTGCTGTGCGACGCCCGGCGCAAGGACTCGACGAAGGAGGTTCTCGTCGGGCTGGTCCAGCACGCCATCGTCCGCCGGGCGGCGCATCCCGTCCGGTGACCCGGCGTGCAGACGTGCGGGCGACGGCCTGTCGCGGGACGCCTACCCGTAGTACGCCTTGCGCAGCAGGTCCTCGATCTCGGCGACCATCGGCATCCGCGGGTTGGTGCGGGTGCACATGTCCGTGAACGCTGCCGAGACGAGGTCGGGCAGCGATCCGAGGAAGTCCTGCTCGGCGACACCGGCGTCCCGCAGCGTCCGCGGCAGGTGCACCTGCGCGATGAGCTCGTCCACGGCGGTGAACAGCCGCTCACGGCGTTCGTCGTCGGCGCGCCCGCCGAACAGGATGTAGCCGATCTGCGCGTACTTCTCCGGCGCGACGTAGGTGGAGTACCCGGGCGCCGGCATGAACTTCGTCGGCAGGGAGGCGTTGTACCGCAGCACATGAGGCAGGAGGACGGCGTTCGCCCGCCCGTGCGGGACGTGCAGCTGCGCACCGATCGCGTGGGCCATCGCGTGGTTGACGCCGAGGAAGGCGTTCGAGAACGCGAGGCCGGCCATGGTCGACGCGTTGGCCATCCCGGTGCGGGCCTCGATGTCGTCACCGTGCTCGACGGCTGCGGGCAGCCACTGGAAGATCATTCGGATCGCCTGCATGCAGAACGCGTCCGTGTACGGCGAGGAGAAGATCGAGACGGCGCCCTCGAGTGCGTGCGTGAGCGCGTCCAGCCCGGTGTCGGCGGTCGGCCCCGGCGGCAGGGACAGCGTGAGCATCGGGTCGACGATCGCCATGTCCGGCACCAGGCAGTAGTCGACCATGGTCGCCTTGCGCCGCCCGACGGTGATGACGGCGGCAGGGGAGACCTCTGAGCCGGTGCCGGCGGTGGTCGGGACGGCCACGAACCGCAGGCTGTGGCTGTCGGTGGGGAAGTCGGCGACCCGCTTGCGGGGGTCGAGGAAGGGCAGCGAGAGCTCGGCGAGATCGAGCTCGGGGTGCTCGTAGAACAACCGCATGGCCTTGGCGGCGTCGATGACGGAGCCACCGCCCACGGCGACGAGGAGGTCCGGCTGGAGCTCTCGCATGATCGCGACACCCGCCATCACAGCGGCCTCGTCCGGCTCCGGACGGATCGCGGAGTAGATCTTCACGTACCCGGCGGTGAGCTGGTCGCGCACTGTCCGGACCGTGCCGCTCTCCTCCAGGAAGGTGTCGGTCACGAGGAGGACGCGCTCCGCCTTCAGCGTGCGCAGGTTCTCCAGGGCGCCGACGTTGAAGAAGATGTTCGACGGCACCCGGAACCACTGCGGCGGCGTCTTGCGCCGCGACACGGTCTTGATGTTGAGCAGGTTCCTGTAGTTGACGTTGTCCGTGGTGCTCGATCCTCCCCACGTGCCGCAGCCGAGGGAGAACGTCGGCGGCAGGCTGTTGTAGATGCCGCCCAACGCCCCGACGGCGGTCGGCGCGTTGACGAGGATGCGCCCCGTACGGACCGCGGCGGCATACCTCTCGACGATCGCGTCGTCGTGGGCGTAGATCGACGAGGTGTGGCCCAGGCCGCCGTGCTCGGTGACCGTCACGGCGCAGTCGATCGCGTTCTGCTCCGAGGTCGCTCTCACGACCCCGAGGACCGGCATGAGCTTCTCGCGGCACAGCGGGTGCGCGGCCAGCTCCGCAGGGTCGGCGGGCAGCGTCGCGAGCAGCACCTTCGTGTGCCCGGGCACCGTGATCCCGGCGCGTTCGGCCAGCTGCGGTGCGGTCTGGCCCAGGGCTGCGAGGTTGACCCGGCCCTCGTCGCCGGGGCGGCCGAAGGCGAACTCGGTCAGGGTCGCCTGCTCCTGCGCGGTCAGCAGGTGCGCCCCAAGCCGGCAGAACTCGCCGACGACGCGGTCGTGGACGACGTCGTCGATGACGAGCGTCTGCTCCGCCGGGCAGATGACCGATGCGTCGAAGGTCTTGGAGATGAGGACGTCGACGACGACGCCTTCCAGGTCGGCGCTGCGGTGGATGTAGCAGGGCGCATTGCCGGGCCCGACCGACATCGCGGGCTTGCCCGCCGAGTTGGTGAGCTCGACGATCTTCGTGCCCCCGGTCGTCCAGATGAAGTCGACGCCCGGATGGCGGAAGAGGTGGTGCGTCACCGAGTGCTCGACGTCCGGGATCATCGCCAGGGCCCCGGCGGGCATGCCGGCCGCCTCACCGGCCTCCCGGAGCAGCTCGACGACCCGGGCCGCCGAGCGCGTGGCCAGCGGATGCGGCCTGAACACGATCGCGTTGCGTGTCTTGGCGGCGCAGATCGCCTTGAAGAGCACCGTGGACGTGGGGTTCGTGATGGGGGTGATCGCGAGGATCACCCCGATGGGTTCTGCGACGTGCTGGATCCCCAGGGCGGGATCCTCGTCGATCACGCCGACGGTCCTCTTGTCCCGGAGGTAGTCGTAGAGGAACTCGGTGGCGAGGAAGTTCTTGACGACCTTGTCCTCGAAGATGCCGAAGCCGCACTCCTCGACGGCGAGCCGGGCGAGCTCGACGGCGTGCGTCAGGCCCGCCCGCACCATGGCCGCCACGACCGCGTCGACCTGTTCCTGGTCCAGCGCCCGGAACGCCTCCGCTGCCGTGCGCGCCGACGCGACGACCTCGTCCGCGGCCTCGGTGCCGGTCCGGCGGGCCGGCGTCGCGCCGTCCGGGCCGGGCTGCGTCGGGGCGGGCTTCCTGCTCTGCGTCGTGGACCGGGTCATCGGGGCCTCCCCGTGGACAGCATTCGTTCCAGGACCATTCGACGCGGCCCGCCCGCCCCGGACCGGGGGACGTTCGGCACGCAGCACGGATCACATCGGTGGGCAGACTGCTGGGGTGCCCACGGACGAGGCCAGTCAGACCGTCGAGATCGACGCCCCCGCCGACGTCGTCCTCGCCACGATCCGCGACGTCGAGCGCCAGCCGACCTGGCTCAGCGAGATCCTGCGTGCGGAGCTGCTCGAGGAGTACGAGGACGGCACCCCGGCCACGGCCCACTTCGTCGCCGCTGCCCCGGTCGGCACCGACGAGTACGTCCTCGAGTACGAGCATCCCGACGACGACAGCGGGATGA
The DNA here is from genome assembly GCF_002198655.1 of Kineosporia sp. A_224. Taxonomy (GTDB): domain Bacteria; phylum Actinomycetota; class Actinomycetes; order Actinomycetales; family Kineosporiaceae; genus R-H-3. The sequence continues at coordinate 98,711 of NZ_MWLN01000194.1, read as the reverse complement.
GCTGGTCGCTCGTGAAGGGGCGCCTGCAGACCGGTCAGGACGGGCGGTACACCCTTCGGCCGGTCGGGCCGGCGCGCACCGAGGTGACGTTCAGCCTGCGGATCAGCCACCACCTGCCGCTGCCGGGCTTCGTCCGCCAGCGGGTCATCAAGGGCCTCGTGGCGAGCACCGTCAACGGCCTCAAGAGCCATCTGGAGCGCTGACCCCGCCACCGGTGCTTCCGCGGTGCCAGCCGAGTAGGCCGATCGGCACTTGCGTGCGGAGGGGACGGCGTACAGCGTGGTCGGGCCGGCGTGGGGGCGCTCGGCCGTTCCGTCCTGTCAGGGGCGGCGACGACCAGCAGACGGCGTGACGATCGGCGGGCCCGCGGCCAGGGCGGGCCCGAGCCGGACGTCCCCGATCTCGGACACGGAGCACGTTCCCATGTGTGTCAGTACGCGGGCCGCCGGCGCCTCGCCCCCCGGCGGGCCCGGCGGACCGAGCAACACCGGCATCCCGGCCCGACCCGACGCCCCGCCCGTGCCCGACCCGGCGGCGCACGCGGGCGGCACCGGCCCGGCGGCGGTCGACGAGCGGCAGGTCTACCGGGTCCTCGTGGACGTCCTGGCGGTCCCCGAGCAGGTGGACGCCCTGCTCGCACTCCTCGGGACGGCCGTCTGCGGGCTCCCGGACGACCACGACGGTGCGTGCCGGCTGGCCTGGCGGATGGCTGCGACCGGTCCCGGCCGTGACCTGCCGGTGCTGCCGGAGGTCGAGCGGGGGGTCCGGGCGGCACTGTCCGCCCTCGAGACCTGGCCCCCCGCGGCGGCGACCGCCGACCTCCTCGCCGAGGTGGCGGGGCAGCACCGTCACACCGACCGCGCAGGCGAGACCTGATGGTGCTGCTCGCGGCGGTCCGGGGGACAGCCATGATGGCGGCGACCGGTACGACGGACGACGGGAGGGACCGGGCGTTGGCGGACGACCAGGGACCGATCGGCCGTGACGAGGCCGCGCCGTCCGCGTGCGTCACCCCGTCCGCGGTGACGGTGTACCTCGTGGACGACCACGCGCTCATGCGACGGGGGATCCGGGAGGTCCTCGAGGGAGCCGGCGGGATCACCGTGGTCGGGGAGTCGGGGACGGCGCAGGAGGCCGTGCGCCGGATCCCCGCCCTGCGCCCCGACGTCATGCTCCTCGACGTGAAGCTCCCCGACGGGTCCGGCGTCGACGTCTGCCGCCGTGTCCGCGGCGTCGACCCGACGATCGCAGCACTCATGATCACGACGTACGACGACGACGAGGCCCGCGGTGCCGCCCTCGCCGCCGGAGCGGCCGGGTTCGTGCTCAAGGAGGTCGAGGTCGCCGACCTCGTGCGCGACGTCCGACGGGTCGCCCGCGGTGACGTCCTGGTCAGCCGGGCCGCGGACCTCCCCGCCGACCACGACGGGGACGTCGACGTCGAGGCCGGGCTGCTCGACCGCCTCACCCGGCAGGAGCGCCGCGTGCTCGACCTGGTCGCCGAGGGGCTGACGAACCAGCAGATCGGCGACGCCCTCGGCATCAGTCCGAAGACCGTGAAGAACCACGTCACGTCGGTGCTGCTCAAGCTCGGCGTCCGGTGGCGGACGCAGGCGGCGGTCTACCTGGCCCGGGCCGCCGGGGCCGGCGGGACCCACCCCGCCGGTCGCACGGAGTGAGCGGTCCGGCGGGGGCGGCGCGGTGACGTCCGCGCGCAGCCCCCGGGACGACGCCGCGATGGCGCTCCTCGACGTCTCCGGCACCGTCGTCGCGACGAACCCGGCGTGGGACGAGTTCGCCCGCGCGACGGGCGCCGACCCTGCCCTGTTCGCGGTCGGGTCGTCGTCCGCCGCGTTCTGCCCGACGGCCGGGCTGCCGGCCTCGATGCTGGCCGAGCAGGTCGTCGGCAGCGCCGTCCGGGGTGACCACGCCGTCCCGATGCGGCTGCAGGTGCACTGGTCCGTACCCGGCGGCCGGCGGCCGTACCTGCTGCACGTCGCGAGCCGGTTCGCCGACGACGGGTCGTGCCTCGGCGCGACGATGACCCTCGAGGCCGTGCCGGAGCCCGGGCCGCCCCGCCGCGGCGCCGACAGCTGGACGCGTCTGGGTGACCCGGAGCGGCTCATCACGCACACCCTCGACACGGTCGACGACGCGGTGGTCATCCTCGAGGCCCCCTCGCTCCTCCCGGTCTACGTGAACAGGGCGGGGCTGACCTGGCTCGGCCCGGCCGCGGACCGGGTGCCCCTGCGGGGCTCCGGCAGGCCCCTCTCGGAGCCCGCGCTCGACGAGATCCTCGGCGCGCTCGAGCAGGTCGCCTCCGGGGCGGCGGACCGCATCGACCTGACCCTGCCCGCCGTCCGGGACGACGGTGAGCAGGTCTGGCTGGACGTCCGGCTCTGCGCGCTGCCCTCGTCCGGTGCCCGGCCCGAGCACGTCCTCGTCGTCGCGCACGACATCACCGCGCGCGTGCGCACCGAGGAACGCCTGCGGATCAGCGAGAAGTCCTTCCGCGCCGCCTTCGAGCGCTCGCCGATCCCCACCTTCGTCACCCTCGTCGACGGGGACGACGGCGGACGCCGGATCGCCATGGCGAACCAGGCGCTCGCGGACGTCCTCGGGCTCCCGCTGCACGACCTGATCGGCCTGGACACCGCGACCTTGAACGACCCCGAGGAGGAGCGCGCGGTCCGCCCGCTCGTGCAGGCGTTCGTGGCCAGTACGCAGGAGCACCTCAGCCGCCGCAAGCGCCACACGAGACCGGACGGCACCGCCGTGTGGTTCGACGTCTTCGTGACCCGCATCGACGTCGCGGGCGACGAGGCCACCGCGGCGTTGGTCCATCTCCTCGACGTGACGGACCGGGTCCTGCTGGCGTACCGCAAGCAACGTCAGCAGGACGCGATGACGGCGCACGCCGCGCTGGTGACCGCCGTCCTCGCCGGTGACGACCAGAGCCTGGTCGAGCAGCGGATGCTCGACAGCCTCCGGGACGTCTTCGCGGCGGACGACGTCCTGCTCGCCGTGCAGGACAGGTCCTCGGACGAAGTGGTCGTCGTCCGCGGCGCCGGACCCCGGGCCACCCGGCTGGCCGCTGACCGGGCGCCGCTCGACCCGGACGTCGTCCGGCCGCACTTCGAGCACCGGCAGGCGATGCTCGCCCCCGGGCCGGGGGGCGACGGTGTCCCGGACGGCGGCGCGGACCTGGTCGCCGCCGCCCGCTTCGACGTGGACTCCCGCCTCGGCTGGGTGTCCGTGGCCCGTGCCGTGCCGGCGTTCGACGCCGACGAGCTGCAGATCCTCGGCTCCTTCAGCCGGCAGTCCGCGCTCGCGCTGGAGCTCGGGCGGGCCCGTGCCGACCAGGAGCGGCTCGGCCGGCTCGAGGAGCGCCAGCGGCTGGCCCGCGACCTGCACGACACCGTGCTGCAGGACCTCATCGCGATCGGGGTCCAGCTCGGGCTGCTCCGGGGGACGTTGACCGGCCAGGCCGAGTCCCGGGTCGTCGACGTCATGCGCGAGCTCGTCGGCACGGTGCGCACGCTGCGCGGCGCGGTGTTCCAGCTGCGGCGACCGCTCGAGGAGGACTCGTTCGAGGACACGGTGCGGGCGGTCATCGGCTCCGCCGCGCGGGCGCTCGGCCACCAGCCGACGCTCATCGTCAAGGGCGACCTGGGCCAGGTCCCTCGCAGTCTCATGGCCGACCTGGCGGCGGCCCTCCAGGAGTCGCTGAGCAACGTCCTCCGGCACGCCGGCGCCTCGACGACCCACGTGACCCTGGACATCGCCGACGACCGTCTCGTCCTCGAGGTCGCCGACGACGGGGTCGGCCCGCGCCGCACGCGTGCGGCGGCCGGTCACGGGCTGGCCAACCTCGCCGACCGGGCCCGGGCCGCGGGCGGCACGAGCGTCCTGCGACCGGGGGCGGTCCGCGGCGCAGTGCTCATGTGGCAGGTGCCGCTGCCGCCGCGGGCCGAGCGGGGAGGCAGCCCGCTGTCGCCGCGCGCAGGGGAGTAGGCCGATCGGCACTGGGACGGCGCCTGTCGGCCCTGTCAGTGTGATGGGGTGTCCTGGACGTCCGTGCCGGCCCCGGGTGGGTCCACGGCGCCGGAAGAGCCCCTGAGGCCGACGTCGTCGAGGGCGTCGATCGAGGACGCCGTGGCGGGTCTGGCGGACCCGTTCATGCTCCTCGCCAGCCCGCGGCCGGACGGCGCGCGCGAACCGGACGCGCTGCAGGTCCTCTACGCGAACGCGGCCGCCGAGGACCTGACCGGGGCCGTCCACGGATCGCCTGTGCACGTGGCCCTGCGGCGGGTGCTCACCACGGGCGTGGCCGAGCGCCTGCGCTGGAGGCAGGCGACCGGTGAGGGGGCGGCGGTGCTCGACGTCCGCGTGACCCGGGTGGACGAGGTGACCGCGTCGGTCGTGTGCCGTGAGTCGGCCGACGTGATCCCCGGCCTGCTCGTCGACGCCTACCGGATCGCGGACGGGGCCTGGGGCACCCTGAGCAGCGTGCTGGACGCCGCCCCGGACGCGTTCCTCGTGCTCGAGGTCGGCCCCCTCGGCGAGGGCGGTCCCCAGCCGGAGCAGGCGGTGCTGCGGCACTACAACCGGGCCGCGGGGGTGCTCGTCGGGGTGCACGAGCACGACATCGGCAAACCGGTCCACGAGACCCTCGACCCGACCTGGGTGCACCGCCTCACCGACGCGCTCGCCCGGGCCGGGAGCGCGCCGGTCCGTTACCGGTCGCGGGCCTGGGACGACGAGGGCCTGTGGAGCGCGGCCTACGACGTCACGGTCGTCGTCGCCGACCCGGGCGTCGGGCGGGTCGTCGTCGTGCTCCACGACGCCACCGACGACGAGCGCTCCCACCGGCGGCTCGAGGACGAGCGGTTCCTCGCCGAGCGCCGGGCGAGATACGACGACCTCACCGGGCTGCTCAACCGCCGCACCCTGCACGACCACCTGCGCCGCACCCTCGCCGGCACCGGCCCGGGGCGCCGCGTCGCGGTGCTCTTCGCCGACCTCGACGGGTTCAAGGCCGTCAACGACGGGTACGGCCACGCCGCCGGTGACCGGCTGCTCGCCGCGGTCGCCGACCGTCTGGGCCGTGCCGCCCGGACCGGGGACGTCGCGGGCCGCTACGGCGGCGACGAGTTCGTCGTCGTCATGCCCGACGTCCCGGCCGACTGGTCGCCGGAGGCGACGCTCGCACGGCTGGCCCGGACACTGTCCGAGCCGGTCTGGGTCGAGGGCGCCGTGCTCACCCCGAGCGCCACGCTGGGGGCCTACCTGGCCGACCCGTGCGCCCGGCCCGCGGACCGGGACCCGCTCGGCGTGATCGCCGCCGCGGACCGGGTGATGTACCGGCTCAAGGCGGCCCGGGCGGGGGACGCGGGGTTGCCCGGGGACGCCGGCACGGCGTAGACCGGCACCCGTCCCCGTCGTCCTGGGAAGGCCGCCATGCCCGCCGAAGACCTCGCACCCGTCGAGCTCACCGTCGTCGACACGAACGGCGCCGCGTACACCCCGAGGCCGATGCCCGGCCTCGGTGACGGGCTCGAGGTGCTCCCGCTCGTCACCGACCCGGACACCGGGATGCAGGTCATGAAGGCGGTCTACCGCGCCGGCTTCGTCAACCGGTGGCACACCCACCCGTGCGCGCACGGGATCTACGTGCTGTCCGGCACCCTCGTGACGCACCGGGGCAGCTTCCCGGCGGGGAGCTTCGTGTGGTTCCCGGAGGGCGGCCGGATGGAGCACGGGGCGTCCCCGGACGGCGACGTGACGATGCTCTTCATCACGAACAAGCCGTTCGACATCCGGCACGTCTTCGAGGAGTGAGGGTGCCGGGAGGGCGACTCCCCGTCGTTCTCGACGGACGCGGTCGGGCGACCCGGCGGTTCGTCGACGTCTACGCCGCCGTGGAGCAGCCCGAGGCGCGCCACCGGTGGCTCCGGCTGCCAGGACGCCCGGAGCCCACCGTGGACGTCGAGCTTCGCCCCGGGGCGACCGAGATCCTGCGCAGCACACTCACCGTCGGCGACCGTGCGGAGACCGTCGAACGGCGAACGCACGTGCTCGAGGCACTCCAGGGCGAGCGGCTGGTGCTCAGCTACCAGGCCGTCGTCGACGGCGTGTGCCGGTGGGTCTCCCTCGTCACGGTCGTGACGGGCCCGTCGCCCGGCACGGGAACGACCCTCGGCTGGACCGAGCAGTACGCGTTTCTCCGGGTGACCGGCGACGGCGGCGACGACGTCGCGCACCTGCGGGGCGGCACCCGGCTCATGCTCACCGGGTTGGCCCTGGCACTGGGGCTCGTCCCTCGTCCGGCCGAGGAGTCCTGACCAGGGCCGCACGACGTCGTCCGGCGCGGGACGTACATCTCACCCAGGCTTCACCTCCAGGTCTTGGCAGCGGCGATCACGGGGCTTACCGTCAGCGCAACCCGCCCCCGGAGGTCCGCATGTCCGCCGAAACCCTGGTCACCGCCGCGCCCGACGCGCTCTCGGTCTCCCACCCGCTCGACCCGCTGAGCGCCGAGGAGATCACGGCCGCCGTCGCCGTCCTCAAGGCCGGGCCGGCCGCGGCCGACTCGTTCCGGTTCGCGGGCGTCGTCCTGCGCGAGCCGGGCAAGGCCGCGCTGGCCGGTGACCCGGCGGGCTGCCCGCGGGAGGCGGCCGTCGTCCTCATCGACCGCTCGGACGGCGCTGCCTACGAGGCCGTCGTCGACCTGGGCCGCGGCACCGTCGAGGCCTGGCACGCCGTCGAGGGGGTCGGTCAGCCGCCGATCATGCTCGACGAGTTCGAGGAGTGCGAGGTCAACTGCAAGGCCGACCCGCGGGTCGTCGAGGCGCTCGCCCGGCGCGGGCTCACCGACCTGGACCTCGTCTGCATCGAGCCCTGGTCGGCGGGCTACTACGGCGTGGACGACGAGGGGCGGCGCCTGCTGCGCGCGCTCGTCTACGCGCGGATGCGTGCCGACGACAACCCGTACGCGCACCCGGCCGAGGACCTCGTCGTCGTGTACGACCTCAACGCGGGCACCGTCGTCCGGGTCGAGGAGGGGCCGCTCATCCCGGTGCCGAGGCAGGAGGACAACTACCTGCCCGCCGACGTCGGGCCGGCGCGCACGGACCTCAAGCCGATCGAGGTCGTCCAGCCGGACGGGCCGTCGTTCGTCGTCACCGGGAACCACGTCCGCTGGGCGGACTGGTCGTTCCGGATCGGGTTCACCGCCCGCGAGGGGCTCGTGCTGCACCAGGTGCGGTTCACCGACAAGGGCGAGGACCGCTCGGTGCTGCACCGGGTCTCGCTGTCGGAGATGGTCGTGCCGTACGGCGACCCGACGACCGTGCAGTACCGCAAGAACGCGTTCGACGCCGGCGAGTACAACATCGGGGCGCTCGCGAACTCCCTCGAGCTGGGCTGCGACTGCCTCGGCGAGATCCGGTACTTCGACGGCCTCGTCGCCGACAGCCACGGTGCCCCGCTGACGATCAAGAACGCGATCTGCATGCACGAGGAGGACGACTCGATCCTCTGGAAGCACTACGACTTCCGCACCGGGTCGAGCGAGGTGCGCCGCTCCCGCAAGCTCGTGATCTCGTTCATCGCGACGGTCGCGAACTACGAGTACGGCTTCTACTGGCACCTCTACCTCGACGGCACGATCGAGTTCCTCGTCAAGGCGACCGGCATCCTCTCGACGACCGCGCAGCAGCCGGGCGCGCGGACGCCGTACGGCCAGGCGCTCAACAACGACGGCCTCTACGGCCCGATCCACCAGCACATGTTCAACATGCGCCTCGACTTCGACCTCGACGGGGAGAGCAACGCCGTCTACGAGGTCGAGACGGTGACCCCCGAGGACAACCCGCACCACAGCGCGTTCCACACCGTGGATCGCCTCCTCGAGCGCGAGCAGGACGCGATCCGGGTCGCGGACGCCTCCAAGCACCGCTTCTGGAAGGTCGTCAACCACGGCCGGCGCAACGTCGTCGGCGACCCGGTCGCCTACAGGCTCGTGCCGTCCGACGCGATCACCCTCGCGGCAGGGCCGCAGTCCTCGGTCGCCCGGCGGGCCGCGTTCGCGACGAAGAACCTCTGGGTCACGGCGTACGACCAGAGCGAGCGGCACGCGGCCGGCGAGTACCCGAACCAGAGCCGCGGCGGCGACGGTCTGCCGGCCTGGACGGCGGCCGACCGGCCGATCGCCGACACCGACCTCGTCGTCTGGTACTCGTTCGGCATGCACCACGTCGTCCGGCTCGAGGACTGGCCGGTCATGCCGCGCTCGCACGTCGGCTTCGCGCTCCAGCCGTTCGGCTTCTTCGACCGCAACCCGACGCTGAACGCGCCGCGGCCGACGCCCCACGGCGGCGGGCACTGCGCGTCGGCGAACGGCGGGGCCTGCGCCTGCGAGCACTGAGGTCGCGCGTCGCGCACGGACGCACGGATCGCGCGGACCGGACTGCGGGGCCGACGAGGCTCAGCGGCCGGTCCGCGCGAACGTGCGCCGCTGCCGCTCGCGCCAGCCGCCCGGTCGGTAGTAGCGCTCCGTCCAGCCGGACGTCTCGTCGAGGTGCCCGGCCCCGGCGGTGATCGCCTCGGGGTCGTTCGCGTCGAGGGTCGCCCAGTTGCGGAAGACGAAGTGCATGAAGAGCCGCTGGTACTCGGTGAGGTAGATGTCGGCGACGCGGCGGGCGGCGGCCCCGCGGACGACGACGGTGTTCTCCTCGTTGTCCGTCGTCGAGTTGTCCGAGTAGTTCGCCGACCCGGTGAAGACGGTGGGGGAGTCGGTGAGCGGGTCGACGAGGATCACCTTGGTGTGCACGAACTTCACCCACGTGTTGAACCCGGTGAGCTGCTCGTCCGCCCAGCCCTCGAGGGTCGCGTGCTGGAGGTAGTCGCCCCACGACGTCCGGACGTCCGGGTCGGTGGCCGGGACCGGGGTGTCCCGCGGCGGCCGCTTGTCGAGGAGCACGGTCCGGACGACGTCCCGGTCGCGGGCGAGGACGTCCCGGAAGACCTTGTGCAGCCCGAAGGCGCCGGTGATGTGCGCGCTGTCCGTCGCGGCGTCGAACGTCCGCGCGTACCAGTCGAGGAGCGGGCTCTTCGTGCCGCGCGGTGACAGCACCGCGGTGACGCCGTCCGGCGGCGGGAGCGCGGGGTCGACCGGGTTCTGCGTCTCGGTCCACTGCCGCGCGACGGCCGTGGTGCTCGCCTGGTCGGCGAGCAGCGCCCAGTAGTCGACGAACTGCGCGGCGACCGCAGGGTCGTGCACGAGGTGGCTGACGTTGAGGTGCCCGAAGAGCGCGCCCGGCGTGAGGTTCGTCGACCCGGTCCACACCGAGACCGGCTGCCCGTGATGGGTGAGCACGAGGAACTTGTTGTGCTGCAACGCCGACCGCAGCGGTGCCGTCCGCCACGTGACGACACCGTCGAGGCCGGCCGCGGTCACCGCGGCCCGGTTGTCCGCCGCCGTCCGGTCGGCGTCCTTGCCGGCGGCGACGGCGGCGTCGGAGTCCTTGTCCCGGCCGTGGACGACGAGCGCGACGTCCGCCCCCGCCGCCGAGGCCGCCGCCAGCGCCTTCAGGCCGGTGCCCCAGGTGAACTCGTAGAACGCTCCGCGCAGCCCCCACTCCGGGCCGCTCGCCCGGCCGACGAAGGCGAGGAACGCCTCCGCGAGCCCGCGGGAGAGCCACGCGAACGCCGGGTGGCTCTCGTCCGCACCCGCCGGCGGCATGCTGTGACCGAACCTCTTCGCGAACGCCTGCGACCCCGCGACGCCGCGGTTGAACCAGACGCCGTGCGTGCCGTCGTCCTCGGGCTCGGTCCGCACCCGGACCGACGCCTGGAGCAGGGGCTCGAGCGCCCCCGGCGCCCCCCTCCAGGCGACGACGTCGTACGTGTACTCGTGGTCGGGCTTGGCGGTGTAGTCGCCCCACTGGAAGCCCTGCACGGGGTGGTCGCGCAGCGAGAAGTCCATCCCCGGCGAGGGGTGCGGCACGAGGCTCGCGAACGTCTTCAGCCCGCGGAGCCAGTAGCTCTCGTCCTCGGTGTGGTCGGTGCGGCGGACGCCGAACCCAAGGCAGCCGGCGGGGTCGACGAGGTCGAACCCGAGGAGCACCGCGTGGGTGCCGGCGACCGCGTGGACGGTCAGCCCGCCGACCGTGCTGGACGACCTCATGGGACGACCTCCGACGCGTCGTGACGAGTGCCCGGACGAGCACCCTATTCCGGGCGGAGGCCGTGCGCGGCGGCTCGCGTACGTCCCGGCCGCTGCCGGACCACGGCCGCCGTCCGGCAGGATGCCGCCATGACCACCGAGCCCGCCATGACTGCCGAGCCCGCCGGGGCGCCGTCCGCCCACATCGCCCTCGACCCGGCCTGGTCGCCGGGCACGGTCGCCGTCCAGGCGGGCCGGCCCGCGCGGGTGCCGGGGGCGCCGGTCAACCCGCCGATCCACCTCAGCGCGACGTACCTCCACGACGCCGAGGTCGCCTACGGGCGCGACGGCAACGTGGGCTGGTCCGCCTTCGAGACGGCGCTGGGGGCGCTCGACGGCGGGACGGCCGTGGCGTTCTCCTCGGGGCTCGCCGCCGCCACCGCGATCGCGGACCTCGTGCCGACCGGCGGCGTCGTCGTCCTCCCGACGGTCGCCTACTACGGCGTCCGCAACGTCTTCGAGCGGATGGAGGCGCACGGCCGGCTGACGGTGCGGCGGGCGGACCCCGACGACACCGATGCGGTGCTCGCCGCCGCGGACGGTGCGGACGTCGTCTGGGTCGAGTCGGTCGCCAACCCGCTCATGGCGGTCGCCGACGTCCCGGTGATCGCGGCGGGCGCCCGGGAGCGCGGTGCCCTGAGCGTCGTCGACGCGACGTTCGCGACCCCGTTGCGGCAGCGGCCCCTCGCGCTCGGCGCCGACATCGTCATGCACTCCGCGACGAAGCTCCTCGGAGGCCATTCCGACCTGCTCCTCGGGGCCGCGGTCTGCGCGAGCCCCGAGCACGCGGCGTTCCTCGCCACCCACCGGCACGACCACGGTGCGATCCCTGGCGCGCTCGAGGCGTTCCTCGCCGTCCGCGGCCTGCGCACCCTCGGCGTCCGGCTCGCGCAGGCGCAGGCGTCCGCCGGCGAGCTGGCCCGCCGGCTCGACGCGCATCCCCTCGTGCGCAAGGTCAACTACCCCGGGCTCCCGGCGGACGTCGGCCACGAGCGGGCCACCCGGGTGCTCACGGGCGGCTACGGCTCGATGCTGTCGTTCGACGTCGAGGGGACGGCGGAGCAGACCGAGGACTTCCTCGCCCGCCTGCGGCTCGTCGCCCATGCGACGAGCCTCGGCGGCGTCGAGTCGCTCATCGAGCGGCGGGCCCGCTGGGCCGGCGACGCCGCGATCGTCGGCCCCAGCCTGTGCCGGCTGTCCGTCGGCATCGAGGACGTCGAGGACCTCTGGGCCGATCTCGACGGTGCGCTGCGGGCTGCGGTCGGGGCCTGATCCGCGAGCAGCCGCACGGTCGCCTCACGCGCCGGGCGGCAGGACCGGGCCCAGGCGCTGCGCGAGGAAGTCGCCGACCCGTGCCCGGTACGCCGCGGGGTCGGCGTCGTACAGGTCCACGTGCGCGGCTCCCGGGACCACCCACAGCGCCTTCGGCTCCGGCGCCGCCGCGTAGAGGGCCTGCGCCTCGGCGAGGGTCGCGTGCCGGTCGGCGTCGCCGCTGCAGACCAGCACCGGAGCGCGCAGCCCGCCGATCCGGTCGACCGGGCGCAGGTCGTCGGCGGAGATCCCGAGCCGCAGGAGGAGCTGGAGGACGAGCAGCCCGGACAGCAGCGGTCCTGCCGGTCCGAGGTGCAGCCGCAGCCGGTTGTCGACGGCGGTCCCGAAGTCCGCGTACACCGACTCCAGGACGACCGCCTGCACGTCGAGGGGCGGGTCGGCCAGCACCGTGGCGGCGCCGCCGAGCGAGACCCCGACGACGCCGACCGGACGTCCCCGCACCTGCCTCCTGAGGAAGCCGACGGCGGCGGTCACGTCCTGCGACTCGAGCCGCCCGAAGGTGGGGTGCTCGCCGTCCGACTCCCCGTGCGACTGCAGGTCGACGAGCAGCGTCGTGTACCCCTGCGCGTGCAGCCACCGGGCGCGCGGCAGCATCGCCCGGCGGTCGCTGCGCAGGCCGTGCAGCAGGAGGACCCCCGGTGCGTCGGGCCGGCCCGGCACCAGCCACCCGCGGACCGTGCCCCGACCCGGGACGGGCACGTCGACCGCCCGGGCGGGCAGGTCCCGCGGCGGCGGGCCGACCGGGTGCGTCGTCGGGCTGATGAGCACCTGCCCGGCGGCCGCGGCGGCGCCCAGGACGAGCACCACCGAGACCGCCGCGCCGACGAGCAGCCGGCGCCCCCAGCGACGGCCCGCGGACGTTGCGCGGCGCCGCTGATCGTCTCCCACAGCGGCACCGTAGGCCGGGACGGGGACCGGGCCGGGGCCCTTCACAGGACCTTCACGACCCGCTAGACCGCGCTGCCCACCCGCAGCCCCTCGAGCACCGCCTCCTCGACGGTCCGCGGCGCGAGGCAGTCCCCGACGGCGTGCACCTCGAACGCCTCGCTCCCCTCGATCTCGCGCAGCAGCCCGTCGACGGCGTCGTGGCCCTGGGCGAGGACGAGGGCCGCGGTGCCGTCGACGACGACCGGTTCGTCGGTGAGGACGTGCTGGAGGTACACCGAGTCGGCGTCGGCGCCGTAGACCCGCACGAGCGGGACGACGTCGACGCCGAGCCGGTGCGCCTGGGCGAGCATGTCGTCACGGACGTACTGCTGGAGGCGCTGCCCGGCGTGGTAGCCGGTGACCCCGAGGGTGACCCTCCAGCCTTTACCCGCCAGCAGGTTCGCCGCTCCCAGGCCGACCCAGTCGCAGCGCCAGTCGGCGACGACGACGCGGCGGCGGCCGTCGGCCGGGCGCGGGACGTCGGTGCCGCGGAACAGGTCCCAGGCGGTGAGGACGACGGGGGAGTCGACGAGGTCGAGGGCCGGCACCCGGGGCCGGGCGCCGGTCGCGACGACGACGGCGTGCGGGGCGAGGTCGGCGAGCATCGCGGCGTCGACCGTGGTGCCGAGCACGATCTTCACCCCGGCCCGCTGGGCCTCCCCGGCGAGGTTGCCGACGGCGCCGCCGAACTCGGCCCGTCCGGGCACCTCCTGGGCGAGGAGCACCTGGCCGCCGAGCCGCCGGCCGGCCTCGAAGAGCGTGACCCGGTGGCCGCGCTCGGCGGCGACGGCGGCCGCCTTGAGCCCGCCGGGGCCGCCGCCCACGACGACGACGTCGCGCGGCTCGCGGGCCGGCACCCGGATGCCGTAGGTGCGCTCGCGGCCGGTCTCCGGGTACTGGATGCACGAGATCGGGTAGCCGGCGTGGAAGTGCCCGATGCACGCCTGGTTGCAGCCGATGCAGGCCCGGATCTCCTCGAGCCGCCCGGCTGCCGCCTTCGCCGGCATCTCCGGGTCGCAGATGAGCGCGCGCGTCATGACGGTCCCGTCGGCGTCCCCGCGGGCGAGCACCTGCTCGGCGTCCTGCGGCGAGTTCAGCCGGCCGGCGACGACGACGGGCACGCCGACGACCGCCTTGACCTGCGCGGCCAGCGGCGCCGTGTAGCCGACCGCGCGGGTCATCGGCGGCACGATGTGGTCCGAGCCGGCGAGCGTCGCGGACGTCCCCGCGACGACCGACACGTAGTCGAGCAGGCCCGCGGAGTCCAGGCGCCCCAACGCGTCCAGCGCCTCGGCCGCGGTGAGCCCCTCCCCGGACTCCTCCCCGACCGAGATCCGCACCCCGACCGCGAGCCCCGGCCCGACCGCCGCCCGGACGCCCTCGAGCACCTCGCGGAGGAACCGCAGCCGACCTGCCTCGTCCCCGCCGTACTCGTCGGTGCGCAGGTTCGTCCGCGGGTTGAGGAACTGCGCCGGCAGGTACCCGTGGGACGCGACGACCTCGACGCCGTCGTACCCGGCCTCGCGCATCCGGCGCGCGCTCGCGGCGTAGCAGCCGACCATCTCGCGGACGAGCCCGACCGGCATCGCCCGCGGCATGACGTGGAACCGCTCGTTCGGCACGGCGGACGGCGCCAGTGCCACCGGGAGCGTGCCGTCGGGGGACTCCATGAGCTCGCGCCCGTCGTGGAACAGCTGCTGGAAGACCTTGGCGCCGTGGGCGTGCACGGTCTCGGCGAGCCGTGCGAACGCCGGGACGCAGGCGTCGTCGTCCGCCATGAGCACGTGGCTCGTGTACTGCGCCGACGCGTGCACCCCCGCCACCTGGACGACGACGAGCCCGACCCCGCCGCGCGCCCGGGCCTCCTGGTAGGCGACGAGCTGGTCGCCGGGGACGCCGTCCTGCGCCATGACCGTGTCGTGCCCCGAGGAGACCACCCGGTTGCGCAGCTCGACGGGGCCGATCCGCAGCGGGGAGAACAGGCGGGGGAACCGGGCGTCGGTGGTCATGGTGGCCATCATGGGCAGCGGACGGCGCCGGGCGACAGTCCCCGGGTGAGGAGCCGACGGGGAACTTCGGAACCGCAGAATCGGGTCAGGAAAGAACCAGTACCCGCATCCGCGGTGACTGACTGGTCAGAGGTCCGCAGATGCGGATACAGTCGAGGCGTGACGACGACCTTCCGCATGCGTCAGGCCGCCGAGCTCCTCGGGGTCAGCGACGACACGGTCCGCCGCTGGGCCGACTCCGGGCGCCTGGAGACCACGGTGGACGACGCGGGCCGCCGGGTCGTCGCCGGCGCGGCGCTCGCCCGGTTCGCCGAGGAGGTCGCGGCGGCGTCCGCCACCGAGCCGCGGCCGACCGTGGCGCAGTCGGCGCGCAACCACTTCCGCGGCCTGGTGACGAAGGTCGTCAGGGACACGGTGATGGCCCAGGTCGAGCTCCAGGCCGGCCCGTTCCGCGTCGTCAGCCTCATGAGCCGCGAGGCCGCGGACGAGCTCGGGCTCGAGCCCGGCGTCCTCGCCGTCGCCAGCGTGAAGTCCACGAACGTCGTCGTCGAGATCCCCGCCGACTGACCGCCCCGCACCTCCCGTCCCCGGCCCGCCAGGAGCATCCGTGCGCCGTCGTCCTGCCCTCGTCCTGCCCCTCGTCACCGTCGGCGCACTGCTCCTCGCCGCTTGCGGCGGCCCGTCGTCCGGTGGTGACTCGTCGCCCGCCGGGGCGTCGCCCGGCGGGTTGTCCGGCGAGATCACCGTGCTCGCCGCCGCGTCGCTCACCGGCTCGTTCCAGACGCTGGGCAAGCAGTTCCAGGAGGCGAACCCCGGCACGACGGTCACCTTCAGCTTCGGGGCGTCGTCCGCGCTCGTCACCCAGATCGCGCAGGGCGCGCCGGCCGACGTGTTCGCCTCCGCGTCGCAGAAGAACATGGACGCCGTCGTGGCGGCCGGGGCGGCGACGACCGCGACGCCGTTCGCCGAGAACGCCATGCAGATCGCGGTGCCGCCGAAGAACCCCGGCAACGTCACCCGGCTCTCCGACCTCGCGAGGCCCGGCGTCAAGGTGGCCCTGTGCCAGGCCGAGGTGCCGTGCGGAGCGACGGCGGCGAAGGTCTTCGCGACTGCGAAGCTCACCGTGAAGCCGGTCACCGAGGAGGCCGACGTCAAGGCCACCCTCGCGAAGGTCAGCCTCGGGGAGGTCGACGCCGGCGTCGTCTACGTCACCGACGTCCTCGCCGCCGGGGACTCCGTCACGGGCATCGAGATCCCGGCCGACGTCAACGCCTCGACGACGTACCCGATCGCGCCGCTCACGACGAGCAAGAACACCGCCGTGGCCCAGGCGTTCGTCGACTACGTGCTGTCGGCCGAGGGCCAGAAGGTGCTCACTGCGGCGGGCTTCCAGGCTCCGTGAGGCCTGCGCCTCTAGGGTCGTGCCCGTGACGGCGGACGGCGACCACGCACCCGTGCACGGCCGGTCGCCGTCGGCCGTCCGGGCCGTCACCGACGCCGGACGGCGCACCCCCTGGCCGCTCGGCGTGCCGGCGGCGGTGGCGGTGGCGTTCCTCCTCCTGCCGCTCGTCGGGATGTTCGTGCTCGCCCCGTGGCGGGACCTGCCGCGGATCCTCGCGGAGACCCAGGCGGTCGAGGCGCTGCGGCTCTCGCTCGTCACCGCCTCGGTGACGACGGTCATCTCGGTCGTCGTCGGCGTCCCGCTCGCGTGGGTGCTGGCCCGCTCCCGGGCGCGCGCGATCCGGCTGCTCCGGGCGCTCGTCACGCTGCCGCTCGTGCTGCCGCCCGTGGTCGGCGGCGTCGCGCTGCTGCTCGCCTACGGCCGCAACGGGATCGCCGGCCGCTGGCTCTACGACTGGACCGGCTACCAGATCCCTTTCACGACGGCGGCCGTCGTCGTCGCGCAGACGTTCGTCGCGATGCCCTTCCTCGTGGTGACCGTCGAGGGGGCGCTGCGCTCCGCCGACGCCGGGCTCGAGGAGGCCGCGGCGACCCTCGGCGCGCGGCCCGTGACGACGTTCCGCCGGGTCACGCTGCCGCTCGTCGCGCCGAGCCTCGCCGCCGGCGCGGTGCTCTGCTGGGCCCGGGCCCTCGGCGAGTTCGGGGCGACGATCACCTTCGCCGGCAACCTGCCCGGCGTGACCCAGGCGATGCCGAGCGCGGTCTACCGCGCCTTCGAGACCGACCCGCAGGCCGCCGTCGCACTGAGCCTGGTGCTGCTCACGGTGTCGGTCGCGGTGCTCGTGCTGCTGCGCGACCGGTGGCTGCGACCGGGGGCCGGGCTGTGACGGCACGGTCGGACGACCACCCTGCGTACGGCGCCCCGCCGGCCGGCGGGGCGCTGCGGGCCGACGTCGGGGTCGTCCGGGGAGGGTTCGACCTCGAGGTGCGGGCCGACGTGCGGGCCGGCGAGATCCTCGCCGTCCTGGGCCCGAACGGTGCCGGCAAGTCGACGCTGCTGCGGGCTCTGGCCGGGTTGCTCCCGGTCTCCCGGGGGCGGGTCGCGGTCGGCGACCAGACGTGGGACGACGCCGACCGCGGCACGTTCGTGCCCGCGGTGGACCGCCGCGTCGGCCTCGTCTTCCAGGACTACCGGCTGTTCCCGCACCTCACGGTGCTCGACAACGTCGCGTTCTCCCGGCACGTGCGGGGCGGACGGCGGCCCGACGCCCGCGCGCACGCCCGGGAGGTGCTGGGGCGGCTCGGGATCGAGGAGCTCGCCGGGCGCCGGCCGGGGCAGCTGTCGGGCGGCCAGGCGCAACGGGTCGCGCTCGCCCGGGCCCTGGCGTCCGACCCGCAGCTTCTCCTGCTCGACGAGCCGCTCGCCGCCCTCGACGCCCGGACCCGGCTGGAGATCCGCACCGAGCTGCGCGCGTACCTCGCGACCTTCGGCGGCCCGACCCTCGTCGTCACGCACGACCCGCTCGAGGCGATGGTGCTCGCCGACCGGATCCTCGTGCTCGAGGGCGGCCGCGCCGTCCAGGAGGGCGTGCCCGCGGCCGTCGCGCGCCGTCCGGCGACCGAGTACGTCGCCCGGCTCGTCGGCCTCAACCTCTACCGCGGCGCGATGACCGACCGCTCGACGGGACGGGTCGACCTCGACGACGGCGGCCGGCTCTTCGCCGCCGGTCACGACCCGGGCGAGGGCGGCCATGTGGTCCCGCTGCCCGCCACCCGGATGCTCGTCGCGCTCGCGCCCACGGCGATCTCGCTCTACACGCACTCCCCGGACGCCGGGTCGGCCCGCAACGTGTGGACCGGCACCGTCGCGGGCCTCGAGCTGCTCACCGACCGGGTGCGGGTCGCCGTCGACGGCACGCCCGACGCGATCGTGGACATCACGCCCGCCGCGCTCGCCGACCTCGAGCTGCGGACCGGTCAGCAGGTCTGGCTGACCGCCAAGGCGACCGAGGTGACGGCCTACCCGGCACCGGGGTGAGCCCGACCGGGCCGGGTTCCGCCCGGCCCGGTCACCGCTGCAGGTGCTCCGGCACACGCAGCTCGTCGCGCGCGTAGAGGTCGGCGACGAACGCGGGGTCGTCGGCACCGCAGACGGCGGCGACCGCGTCGACGAGCGCGTCGTGGTCGGGGCCGGTCCGCCCGGCGTACGCGTCGGTCATCCGGCCCCACTCGTCCCAGGGCAGCACCTCGACCTTGTTGAGCGCTGCGAGGTCGCGGATCGCGTTGCCCTTGATCTCCGCCGGCCCCCAGGCGTCCGAGGTGCCTGCCACCCCGAACCGGGACGCGTCGACCGCCCCGCGCCGGAACGCCACCCACGCCTCGCCGCCGGTGAGGAACTCCCCGGCCACCGCCGCCCCGTCGCTCGTGCTCACCTCCGGTACCGGAACCGCGCCGTCGGAGGCCCCGGAGCGGTACCCGGCGCGAGCATCGGCCGGGGGCGGGAGCTCGGGGTCGACCCGGCGCCAGCGGCCGGACGGCGCCGTCCGGTACTCCACGACCCAGTGGTCGACGCCCCGGCCGGGCTCGAAGTACGTCGCGAACCCGCACCGGGCCCGGGCCGCGACGCCGTGGTGCCGCAGCAGCGCCACGGTGATCACCGCGACGTGCCGGCAGGTGCCGACGACGCGGCGCGCCGGCGGGCGGGCGACGGTGAGCGGTGCGGGGTCGAGCGCCAGCACCGCGCGCAGGAGGTCCGCGGCGGGCCTGACCTGGTGCGTCGTCGACCGGCCGGGCGGCAGGCCGAGCGCCTGCGCGCCGGGCGGCGGGACGACGAGCCCGCGGGCGACCCCGCACAGCACGAGCGGCTCCGCGGGTGGCGGCAGGACGGCGTCCGGCAGCCCGGTGAGGTCGGTGAGGGGGCCGGGGAGGGCGTAGTCGATGACAGCGGGCATGGCGGCCTCGGGGCGTCGGGAGGTCGTCCGACGGGGCCCGCGGCGGACCCGGCGAAGCGAGCGGGACGTTCTGCTGGTGCGGGGAAGCGGTGGGCGGCGCACGGCTCCGCACAGTCGTGCGCCGTTCCCACCGGGTCCGACCGTACGACAGAAGACGCCCGGTTGTCGAACGCGTGTTCGAATTCTGGTGGTGCCGCGCCGTCACCCCGCGGGCGGCACCTGCACCTGGTCACGCCACGGGTGCTGCGGCACGAAGCCCAGCTCGGCGCGGGCCCGGGCGCTCGTCATGAGCGACGCGTTGCCCTCGACGGGCGTCTTGTGCGGCGTCCCCGGGAAGACCTGCTCGACGAGGTCGGCGCTCGGGGTCGTCATGACCGAGTCCTCGTTGGCGATGACGTAGGCCCGGGCCCCGGTGACGTCGGACTCCAGCGCGAGCCGGCACGCGAGCGCGGCGTCGCGGACGTCGATGTAGCTCCAGAGGTTGAACACGCGTGAGGCCGGGTCGCTCCAGTAGGTCGGGAACGCGGCGTACTCCTCGGGGAGGATGACGTTGGAGAACCGCAGCGCGAGGAAGGGGATCCCGCTCCAGGCCGCGACGTGCTCGGCCGTCGTCTCGGCGACGACCTTGGACAGCGAGTAGGTCGTCGCGGGGTGCGGGTAGTGGTCCTCGTCGAGCGGCACGTAGCGCGGCGCCCGGCCGCCGTCGCCGAAGTTCAGGCCGAGCGTCGTCTCGCTCGAGGCCCAGACGACCTTGGTGAGGCGCAGCTGCGCGGCGGCGAGGAACACGTTGGTGTTCATGAGGTTGTTCCGGTTGAGGGTGCGTGCGGGCGGGATCAGGCCCGGCGCCGGGATGTTCGCGACGTGGACGACGGCGTCGCAACCGCCGAGCGCGTCGACGGTGTCGCCGAAGTCCTCGAGGTCGGCCCGCAGGTAGGTGAAGTCGTCCCGCGACCACACCGCGGGCAGCGTCGGCGGGTGCGCGACGGTGTCGACCGCGACCACCCGGTACCCGTGCTCCAGCAGCTCGTGGACGGCGTACCGCCCGACCTTCCCGGCGGCTCCGGTGACGCAGACGGTCGTGCTCACGGTGACGGCTCCTTCGGCGACGTCGCCCGCGGCCGGGTGCTGCGGGGCGTCGTCCGCGATGCTGCCACGGGGGTCCGTGCCCGGCCGGGCCAGGTCACCTGGCGGGCCCGGAACATCCGCCTAGCGTCGATCGCACGCGCCCGTACGCGCGCGCACCAGCGCCGAACGGAAGGAAGTCCCCATGCCCCGCCTCACCGTCCCCGACGCCGTCGGGAGCACCCCTGTCGAGCTGCACTACGAGGACGTCGGCACCGGCCGGCCGGTCGTGCTCGTCCACGGCTGGCCGCTGTCCGGCAGGTCCTGGGAGGCCCAGGTCGGGCCGCTCGTGGACGCCGGCCACCGGGTGGTGACCTACGACCGCCGCGGGTTCGGGGAGTCCTCCCGGCCGTGGACCGGGTACGACTACGACACCTTCGCCGCCGACCTCGACGCGCTCCTCGAGGGGCTCGACCTGCGTGACGTCACGCTCGTCGGCTTCTCCATGGGCGGCGGCGAGGTGGCCCGCTACCTGGGCACCTTCGGCTCCGCCCGGGTCCGCAGCGCCGTCCTCGCGGGTGCCGTGACGCCGTACCTCGCGAAGACCGACGACAACCCCGACGGCGGCCTCGACGAGGCGACGATCGGCCAGTTCCTCGACGGCGTCGCGACCGACCGGCTCGCGTTCCTCGACGGCTTCGTCAAGAACTTCTACGCCGCCGGCGGCACGCAGACCGTGAGCGACGCCGTCGTCCGGTTCGCCTGGCAGGTCGCCTCGACGGCGTCCCCGAAGGGCACCGCCGACTGCATCACCGCCTTCGCCCGCACCGACTTCCGCGCCGACCTCGCGCGGGTCGACGTCCCGGTGCTCGTGCTCCACGGCGACCAGGACGCCATCGTGCCGTTCGAGGTCAGCGGCCGGCGGGTCGCCGAGCACGTCAAGGACGTGGAGGCCGTCGTCGTGAGCGGCGGGCCGCACGGGTTCAACGCCTCGCACCCGCGGGAGTTCAACGCGGCCCTGCTCGCCTTCCTGGGGCGGTGAACGGCGTGCCGTGCCCGCCGCCGTCCCGCCGGCCGCCGCGCGGTCGGCAGCGTGACCTGCAGCGCGCGTCACTTCGCCGTCCCAAGCCGTTCCCAGCGAATTCGAAGGTCACGGGAGTGTCACAAACCCTGACGGCGACTTACGCTCGCTGAATGGCGCGGGCAGTGCTCCCACTGGTCGCCGCCGACGACCCGGCCGACGCCGCACCCGCCGAAGGGGCCGCGACGGGCCGCGTCCGGCGGCGGCTGCGCCCCGCCCTTCTCCTCGTCGTCCTCGTCGTCCTCGTCGTCCTCGTCGTCGTCGCCGCGCTCGCGTGGTGGCTGCTGCGCGACCCCGGCCCGGCACCGCTGTCCCGGGCGGACGTCGCCCGGACCGTCGCCGAGGGGCTCGCGGCGGCCCAGGCCGAGCAGCGCGCCGCCCCGCCGGACGCCGCCGTCGTCTACGGCACGATCGTCCCCTCGCTCGTCACCGTGACGACCGGCCGCGGCGCGGGCGACCCGGGCGGGCAGGACGACGGGTCGCTCGGCACCGGCACGGTCGTCAACGCCGATGGCTCGGTGCTCACCGCGCTGCACGTCGTCTCGGGAGGCGGCCCGATCACGGTCCGGTTCGCCGACGGCACGCGGGCGACCGCGACGGTCGCGGAGAAGGACCCGTCCAAGGACATCGCCGTCCTGGCCGTCGACCGGTTGCCCGAGGTCGTCGTCCCGGCGGTGCTCGGCGGCGGGGTCCAGGTCGGGGACGCCGTCTACCCGGTCGGCAACCCGTTCGGCCTGGAGCGCACGCTCACGGCGGGCGTCGTCTCGGCCACCGGCCGGACGGTCCGCAGCCAGGCGGGGACCGTCGAGGACCTCATCCAGTTCGACGCGGCCGTCAACCCAGGGAGCAGCGGCGGCCCGCTCGTCAACCGGGACGGCCAGGTGGTCGGTGTCGTCACCGCCCTGGCCAACCCCGGCAAGCAGTCGTTCTTCGTCGGGATCGGTTTCGCCGTCCCCATCGCGAACGCCGGCGGTGCCGCCGGCGGCCCGGCGATCTGACCCGTCGTGGAGCACCCCGAGGAACGGAGCCCGATGACCGCCACCCCGCAGCAGCCGGCCCCCCAGCCGGCGGGCACGCACCCGCTCGAGCAGGCGCTGTACCAGGTCAAGAAGACGATCGTCGGCCAGGACCAGCTCCTCGAGCGGATGTTCGTCTGCCTGCTCGCCCGCGGCCACCTGCTCGTCGAGGGCGTCCCGGGGCTCGCGAAGACGATGGCGATCAAGACCCTGGCCGAGGCCATGGGCGGGGTGTTCCAGCGGATCCAGTTCACCCCCGACCTCGTGCCCGCCGACGTCGTCGGCACCCGGGTCTACAACCAGAAGGACGCCGAGTTCCAGACCTGGCTCGGCCCGGTGTTCGCCAACCTGCTCCTCGCCGACGAGATCAACCGGGCCCCGGCCAAGGTGCAGAGCGCGCTGCTCGAGGTCATGCAGGAGCGGCAGGTGACGATCGGTCGCGAGACCCACGCCGCGCCCGACCCGTTCCTCGTCATGGCCACGCAGAACCCCATCGAGTCCGAAGGCACGTACCCGCTGCCCGAGGCGCAGGTCGACCGCTTCATGCTCAAGGTGCTCGTCGGCTACCCGACGCCGGCCGAGGAGTTCGTCGTCGTCGAGCGGATGACGGGCGCGCGCGAGCGCACCGCGCGGGTGCTCGACCTCGACCAGCTGCGGGACTACCAGCGCGCCGCGGACGCCGTGTACGTCGACCCCGGCGTCATCGAGTACGCCGTCCGGCTCGCCACCGCGACCCGCGAGCCGGCCTCCGTCGGCCTGCCGGACCTCGCCCGCTACGTCTCGTTCGGGGCCAGCCCGCGGGCGCCGATCAACCTCGTCCTCGCCGCGAAGGCGCTGGCGTTCCTGCGCGGGCGCGACTACGTGCTGCCGGCCGACGCCCGCGACCTGGCGCGCGACGTGCTGCGGCACCGGCTCGTCCTGTCGTACGAGGCGCTCGCGGACGGCGTCTCGCCCGACGACCTGCTCACCCCGGTCCTCGACGCCGTGCCGCTGCCCGAGATCCCGATGCGGGACCGGGCCGGCGCCGGCGGGGGAGACCGGTCGTGGCCGGCGCAGGGGCGCTGACCCCGGCGGCGCTCACCCCCGAGCGTCTGCTGCGGCGGCTGGAGTGGCGGGTCGTCCGCCGGCTCGACGGCCGGCTCCAGGGCGACTACCGCACGCTCTTCCGCGGTTCGGGCGTCGACGTGACGGACCTGCGCGAGTACGAGCCCGGCGACGACCTGCGGCACATCGACTGGAACGTCACGGCCCGGATGGACGAGCCGTACGTCCGCGAGTACGTCGAGGACCGGGACGTCACCGCCTGGCTGCTGCTCGACCGGTCGCCGTCCATGGGCTTCGGGCCGGTCGACCGCCGCAAGCACCTCGTCGTCGCCGAGGTCGCCGCGACCGTCGCCCGGATCCTGGCCCGGGGCGGCAACCGGGTGGGCGCGGTGCTCTTCGACGCCGAGGTCGAGCGGGTCGTCCCGCCGGGGCACGGCCGCACCCAGGTGCTGCGGATCCTCGAGCACCTGCTCCGCGAGCCGCAGCCGGCGGACGGCGCCCGCCGGCCGACCGACCTCGCCGTCCCGCTGCGCGCGGCGCTGGGCTTGGTCCGCCGCCGCTCCCTCGTCGTCCTCGTCTCGGACTTCATCGGCGAGCCCGGCTGGGAGCGCCCGCTCGGGATGCTCGCGCGCCGGCACGACGTCGTCGCGGTCCAGGTCGTCGACCCGCGCGAGTTCGAGCTGCCGTCCGCGGGGACGATGTGGGTCGAGGACGCCGAGACGGGCGAGCAGATCCTCGTCGACACCGACGACCCGGGCTTCCGGGAGCGGCTGCGCGCGGCCGCGCAGGAGCGGCAGGCGACCCTGTCCGCCGGGGTGCGCACCGCCGGCACCGACCTGCACGTCGTCGGCACCGACGAGGACCTCGTCCGCGCGCTCGCGCGGATCGCCGAGCTGCGCCGGCGCAGGGCCGTCCGATGACCTTCGCCTGGCCGTGGATGCTCGTGGGGCTGCTCGCCGTCCCGCTGCTCGTCGGCGGCTACCGGCGGCTGCTGCGCAGCCGGGACGAGCGCCGCGAACGCCTTGCCGCGCAAGGGATCGTCGCGCCCGCGGCCGCGCGGGGCCGCCGTCGCCGGCACGTCGCACCCGCGCTGCTGCTCGCCGCGCTCACACTGCTCCTCGTTGCGCTCGCCCGGCCGCAGGCGACGGTCGCGTCACCCCGTCGGGAGGGCACCGTCGTCCTCGCCTTCGACACCTCGAGCAGCATGGCCGCCACCGACGTCGCCCCGACCCGGATGGAGGCCGCGAAGGCCGCGGCCCGCACGTTCGTCCGCCGGCAGCCGGCGCAGGTCCGGATCGGCGTCGTCGCCTTCGGCGAGGGCGGCCTCGTCGTCCAGCAGCCGACGACCGACCGGGCGCAGGTGCTCGCCGCCGTCGACCGGCTGTCGCCGCAGGGCGGCACATCGATCGGCCGCGGGATCCAGACCTCGCTGTCCGCGATCGCCGGCCGGGTCGTCGAGGTCGACGAGAGCGGGGGCGGCGGGGTCGAGGCGTCCGGCGGGGACATCGGCTACTACGGGTCGGCCGCGGTCGTCATGCTCTCGGACGGCGAGAACACGTCCGGCCCGGACCCGCTCGAGGTCGCGGCGATCGCCTCGACGGCCGGGGTCAAGGTCTACCCGGTCGGCCTCGGCAGCGCCGCCGGCACGGTGCTGCAGGTCGACGGGTTCCAGCTCGCGACGAAGCTCGACGAGCCGCTCCTGCGCGAGGTGGCCCGCACGACGGACGGCACCTACTACGCGGCGGCGGACGGAGCCGCGCTCGAGCAGGTCTACCGGAGCATCGACCTCGCCTGGACGGTCCGCACGGAGAAGATCGAGGTCACCGCGCTGCTCGCCGGGATCGCCGCCCTGCTGCTCCTCGTCGGTGCCGGGCTGTCCTTCGTCTGGTTCGGGCGGGTGGTGTGACGATGGGCTTCGCCTGGCCGTTCGTGCTCCCGGTGCTCCTCGTCGTCCCGCTGCTGCTCGCGGGGTACGTGTGGGCGCTGCGCCGGCGCAAGCGGGTCGCCGTCGTGCACCCGCACGTCGCGCTCATCCGGGCCGCGGCGCCGCGGCGCGCCGGCTGGAAGCGGCACGCGCCCTTCGGGCTGCTCCTCGCGGCGCTCGCGTGCCTGCTCGCGGCCGGTGCCCGGCCGCAGGTCTCGGCGCAGGTCCCGGTCTCGGCGTCCTCGGTGATCCTCGCGCTCGACGTCTCCGGCTCGATGTGCGCGACCGACGTCGACCCGAACCGGCTCACCGCGGCGCAGGCCGCCGTCCGCGAGTTCGTCGAGAACCAGGACGACAGGACCCGGATCGGCCTCGTCGTCTTCTCCGGCTCCGCTCAGCTCGCCGTCCCGCCGACGACCGAGCGCGACCAGCTCGTCGCGACGATCGACTCCCTGACGACCGGGCGCGGGACGACGATCGGCGCCGCGATCCTCAAGTCCGTCGACGCGATCGCGGCGATCGATCCGGACGTCGCGCCGTCCGACGTCGAGCTGCCCGAGGCCGCGTCGGGCGGCCCCGGTGGCCCCGGCGGCCGGTACGCCCCGGAGATCGTCGTGCTCCTCACCGACGGCGCGAACACGCGCGGGGTCCCGCCGGAGGAGGCCGCACAGGTGGCGGCGGCCCGCGGCGTGCGGGTCTACCCGATCGGCTTCGGGACGACGGACCCGACCAGCCTGGTCTGCTCGGCCGCGCAGCTCGGCGGCAGCGGCTTCGACAACTTCGGGCCCGGGCTCGGCGGTGGCGGCGGCGCGGCGAGCGACCCGCGCCGGCGCGGCTTCCTCGTGGTCGACGAGCCGACGCTGCGCGAGGTCGCCGAGACGACCGGCGGCCGGTACTTCGCCGCGACCGGCGCCGAGCAGCTCCAGGACGTGCTCGCCGACCTGCCCCGGCAGGTCGAGGTCGTGCAGCGCGACATCGAGGTGACCGTCGTGCTCGCCGGGCTGGCCGGGCTCTTCGTGCTCCTCGGCGTCGGCGCCGCCGCGCGCTGGACGACGTTCCCGGGCTGACCGGGCCGGGCCGGCTAGCCCGGGCGGCCGCCGCGCTGCACCGCGAGGGCCCCGGCCACCCGCTCGACGAGGTCGTACGGCACGGGCTGCGCGAGCGGGAACTTCAGCGTGCCCCGGGCGCCGGCGTACGGCGTGAGCGCCTCGGCGAGGTCGGGGTCGCCCGCGGCGTCCGGCACCGGGTAGATGCTCACGTGCTTCTTCCACCCCGCGAAGTGCAGGAAGACCTTGTCCCCCCACGTCATCCCCGCGATGTCGTAGCTGATCCGCTCGCCCGCGTCGGGGACGACGACGAGCACCCGACGGCGGATCTCCTCGAGGACGGCGCGGACGTCGTCCGGGAAGGAGGCGAGGTACTCCTCGACACTGGCGTGCTTCGTGGCCACGGCGGCTCCTGCCTCTCGGGGTCTCTGCCGTCAGGACGCCGGGCCGGCGGCGGCGAGGACGTCGGCCACGATGATCTTCTTCATCCCCATGACGGCCTGGAAGCCGCGCTGCCAGCGCTCGTGGTCGCCGCTCGCGGAGATCTCCATCCAGGCCGTCGGCACGACCTGCCACGACAGGCCGAACCGGTCCGTGACCCAGCCGCAGACGCTCGCCTGGCCGCCGTCCGCCGCGAGCCCCTCCCAGTAGTGGTCGATCTCGGCCTGGTCGGCGCACAAGATCTGGAAGGAGACGGCCTCGGTGAAGGGGAACTGCGGGCCGCCGTTGAACATCGTGTACCTCCGGCCGTCGAGCGTGATGTCGACCGTGAGGACGCTGCCTTCCGGGAGCCCGCTCGCGTTGTTGGGGCCGTAGCGGGTCACCGCCCCGATCGACGAGTTCGGGAAGAGCGAGGTGTAGAACTCGGCGGCCTGCTCCGCATCGGTGTCGAACCACAGGCAGGGGATCGTCTCGGGCATGGACGTCATCCTCTCGCGTCGGCTCCTGTAGGACCGGCTCGCCGCCGCGAAGTCATCGGCGTGGAGCGGCCGCTCGGGAACCGGACGGGCGGTCGGTCAGGGCTCCCCGGCCTCGCGCCGGGCCTTCGCGCGGCGCTTGCCCTCGTGCATCGCCGCGACCCGGGCGACCGGGATCGTCCGGCCCTCCTCGACGAGGCCGGGGTCGAGGGTCTGCGGGGCGGGGAGCAGGTCGCGCCAGGGGTCGGCGTCCGGGCCTGCCGCGGCGAGCAGGCCTGGCACCGTGCGGACCGTCGCGTCGCGCGGGTCGGCGTCGAGCAGGTCGGCCCAGGGCAGCGGGAACGAGACCGTCGTCCCGGGCCGCACCCGCGGGCTCCACGTCGCGACGATGGTGGCGCCGCCGGAGCGGGTCGCGTCGAGGAAGACCTTCCCGCCGCGGTCGGCCTTGATGTACGCCGTCGTGGCGAGCGCCGGGTCGAGGCGTTCGGCGCGGGCGGCGACGGCCCGGGTCGCGGCCATGACGTCCTCGCCGCGGGCCGTGCCGTCGAGCGGGACGACGACGTGCACGCCCTTGGCACCGCTCGTCTTCACGGCCGACGCCATGCCCGCCGCGTCGAGCACCTCGCGCACGAGCAGCGCGGCGCGGGCCGCCGTCCGGAACGCGTGCAGGACGGCACCGGCCCCGTCGTCCGCGGCGTCCGGCTCCGGCGGGTCGAGGTCGAGCACGAGCGACGTCGGCGCGTCCCAGGCATCACCGCGGAACAGCTGCGGGTGGTACTCGACGGCTCGCTGGTTCGCCAGCCACAGCAGCGTCCGGCGGTCGTCGCACACCGGGTAGCGGACCTGCCGCTGCGACGACTGCGCCCAGGCCGGCACCGTCGGCAGCCAGTCCGGCGCGTACCTCGGGACGTTCTTCTGCATGAAGGGGGCCTGGCCGCGCAGCACCCGGACGACGGACAGCGCCCGCCCGGCGAGCACCGGCAGGATCCGGCCGCTCATGGCGTCGAGGTAGTCGACGAGGTCGCGCTTGGTCGCGTCCGCACCGTCGAAGAGCGGGGTGTCGAGGTTGCTCAGCGACACGCCCTCGCGGGTCTCGGCAGGTGGCACGCACCGAGTCTCGCCCACCTGACCCGTCCTCTGGCGGGTGAAGCACCCCAAAACGCAGTCTTGACGTCGTTGTCCCGCCAGAGGACGGGTTCGCGGGGTGGGTGACTGCCGTCAGACTGCCGCCCCGTCGGGGTGTCGCAGCAGGGCCACGACCGGGACCACGCCGACGACGGCCATCACGGCGAACAGGTACGCCCCGGCCATGGTCGCGACGTCCGACGCCGGGTCGGCGCGCGAGCCCATCCACTGGTCGACGCCCACCCCGACGGCCTCGGCGAGGTAGTAGACGACGAGCGCCGAGCCGAGCACGTAGCCCCAGGCCCGCCGCTGCCACAGCCAGACCGCGACGACGAGCGCGAGCGGGAGCCAGAAGGCGAGGTCCTGGACGTGGGTGGGGAACGTCGTCAGCCCGGTGCCCCGCAGGAAGGCGGCGTCCGCGGGGTCGCCGAGCGCCGGGACGACCATCCGCAGCCACACGAGGGTGTTCGCCGTGGCGACGAAGCCGACCCACGCACCGACGGCCCGGTACGGGGCACGGTCGCGGGGCGGGGCGAGCGTCGTCGGGTCGAGCCCGGCGAGCAGGGCCACGAGCGCGCCGATCCCGAGCGCGAGCATCGCCTCGTAGAGCAGGAAGAGCGCGTTGAACGGCGTCCCGAGGACGAGCATCACGCCGTTGTAGACCACGTACGCCGCCGTCCCCACCCAGGCGAGGAAGGCCCGCCGCGCCCAGACCGGCCCGGCCCGGCGGACGGCGGTCATGAGGCCGACCAGCGCCGGGACGCCGAGCACCAGGAGCACGAGGGCCGTGCCCCGCGCCGAGCCGCGCATGACGGCCGGGCCGAGCAGGACGCCGTCCACGAAGAACGTCGGGAGGCAGGCCGCCGTCGTCACCGCGGCGAGCGCGCCGGTGAGGACGAAGGCCGCGGGCCGGACGACGGGTCGCGCCAGGGCAGCGCGGGCGGGCGGTGCGCTGCGGGACGGCGGTGCGGCGGGCGACGTCCGGACGCTCGGTGCGGCCGGGCCGGGGTGGAGCAGGTGGCGGGTCATGAGGTCCTCCGGAAGCGATGCCTCCAGCCTGCTGCGCCCCAGGGCGTGACGTCCCCGGGCTTTGGGCCTGCCCGCTCACTCCCCGCTGTAGCGGGACCAGACCTCGTCGGCGGCCTCCGGGTCGCCCGACTCGTCGAGCACCCGGGCGACCGTGCCGCCGACCGCCCGGGCGTGCTCGCCGCGGCCCTGCGCGAGCGCCTGGTCCGCGACCGCGCGGCCGAGCGCCTCGGCGGCGTCCGTGCGCCCGCCCTGGTGCAGCGCCTGGACGTGCAGGCAGGTCACCCGCACCGCGTTGTCGTCGTCCCCCACGTCGCCGTACGCCTGCGCGACCCCGGTGAGCGCCGCGAGCGCGGCGTCCGCCCGGTCGGCGCGCAGGAGCAGCGCGGTCTCCAGGTGGCCGATCGCGGCGAGGTGCCACGTGCGGGCGCGCTCCTCCTCGGCGGGCACGTCGGCAGCGGTGACGTCGGCGCGCAGGCCCGCGAGCAGCGCGAGCGCCGCGTCGGGGCCGTCGGCGTCGTCGACGGCGTCCGCGTGGCGGCGCCGCAGGTCGGCGGCGAACCAGCGGTCGTCCGCGCCGGCGGCCACCTCGACGGCCTCGGCCAGCAGCCGGACCCGTTCCGGGACGTCGTCGGTGCAGCCCGCCGCGAGGTCGAGCGCCTCGGCCCGGGCGAGCGACTGCGGGTGCAGGGCGTGCAGGGCCGCGCTCGTCACGGCGAGCCGGGCGGCCGCCGCGCCCTCGTCGAGGGTGCGCAGCGCGAGGGCGCCGACGAAGGCGGCCCGCCCGGCGTCGAAAGCCTCCTGCGGGTCGTCGCCGGTCGGCGGCCGTTCGGCGAGGAGCCGCTCGACGCTCTCGGCGAGGTCCGCGGCGTCGAGGGTCCGGCCGGCCCGGCCGAGGGCGACGACGAGGTCGGCGTGCACGCCCCAGGCGGCGGCGGTGGGCGGCAGCGCGGCCAGCGCGCGCTCGAGCCGGTCCGCGGCCTCGCCGGGGCGGTCGAGGTCGAGCAGGAGCCCGCCGGCCCGGGCCGCGCAGGACGCCGCGAGCGCGGCGTTGCCGCCCGTGCGGGCGTCCGCCGCGGCGGCGTCGAGCGCGTCGGCGGCCTCCTCGACCCGGTCGAGGGCCGCGAGCCGGAACGCGGAGGCGTCGAGGACGACGGCCCGCTCGTAGGCCCGGGTACCGGCCGGCAGGACGGCGAGCGCCCGGTCGAGCAGGGTGAGCGCGTCCTCGTGGCCGGCCCGCTGGGTCGTCACGAGCAGTGCGAGCGCGTACCGGCCCCGCTGCGCCCCGTCGAGGCCCGCGGGGTCGATGACGGCGAAGGCCTCGGCCGCGGCGGCGGCCGCGCGCAGGCCGCCGTCGTGGGCGGAGCGGGCCACCGCGGGGTCGGCGACCGTCTGGCCGAGGCGGACGGCGAGCAGCGCCAGCTCCGCGGTCGCCTGGGCCGCTGCGGCGGCGTCCCCCGTGGCCGCGACGGCGTCCGCGAGCCGGGTGCCCTCGGCGAGGTCGGCCTCCACGGAGGCGGGCCCGGCGTCGGCGCGGGCGAGCGCCTCGATCCCGTGCGCCTGCAGGGCGACGAGCAGCCCCTCCGCCTCCTGGCCGGCGGCCCGCAGCGCCGCCCCGACCGCGTCGAGCCGGGCGCGCAGCGCCGGCTCGGGCCGGCCGCCGTCCGGGACGGCGGTCAGCTCGTGGCGGACGGCGGCCACGTCGAGCCGTGCGACGTCCGCGGCCCGCGCGTCGAGCAGGTCGGGGGCCTCGGCGGCGACCCGCGACCGCAGTGCCGACCAGCCGGCGACGAGGCGGTCCCAGCCGTCGGCGGCACCGGTGGCGGACACCTCGTCGCGCAGCCGCAGGAGGTCGTCGAGGGCCTGCGCGGGCGGCAGCGCCCCGACCGCGGCGTCGGCGACGCCGGTCGTCGCGGCCGCCGCCGCGCCACGGTCCAGCCGCGGCCGGCGGGTGCGCGGCCAGGCCGGCACGTCGGGGAGGTCGGCGGCCGCCAGGCGCGCGGCGACCCGCTGCGAGACGGCCGTCGTCCCGTTGCGGTCGTCGAAGGCGGCGGCGAGGCCGAGCGCGGTCTCCCGCAGGTCCGCGGCCACCTCGGCCGCGGGCCGGGGCGTCGAGAACCTGCTGCCGGGCCGGGTCGCGGCGACCGGCTCGTCGGCGTGGCCGGCCGTCACGAGGCCGTCGAGCAGCCGGGCCCCGGCGGCGGCGAGCATCATCCGCGACCACGGGACCGTCGAGGTCTCCACCTGGTGCAGGACGTCCTCGAGGAGGTCGAGGCCGCGGCCGTGGCGGCCGACGAGGGCGCACGCGTGCACCTGGGCCGCGAGGTCGGCCTGCGGGCCGTTGCGGCGGTGCAGCCGCGTCGCGCGGGCGTGCTCCTGCGCGGCCCGGGCGACCTCGCCGGTCGCCAGCAGCGAGCCGAGGACGGCGTCGATCATCCGCTGCGGCTGCTCCTCGCAGCCGCCGTCGGTGAGCACCGGCGCCGCGGCCGCGACGGCGTCCTCGTGCCGGCCCAGCGCTGCGAGTCGCTCGACCCGGGTCGACGGCTCGCAGGCGCGGCAGTCCGACAGCCCGGTCCGCGGCAGGGTGACCCAGGCCTCGAAGGCCTCGGCCGTGCGCGGGTCCGCCTCGCCGTAGCGGTGCGAGGCCTGGACGTACCGCGAGCCCTCGTACGGTGCGAGGCCCTCGCCGGCGCGCTCGTAGCGGTCCCGCATGTCGGCGAGGGTCGCCTCGGCCTGCGCGAACGGCACCTGCGGGTAGTTGAGCACCTCGCCGGTGACCCACTTGAAGTACCAGAGGAGGGAGTGCCGGTCGACGGGCTCGAAGGCCGCGGGGTCCTCGTCCCAGCGGGCCAGGTTCCACGCGAACGCCGCGAAGATCTTCTGCGGCTCCGCGGCCGGACCGTAGAAGTACGAGGGGATGAGGACGTGCCGGGCGCCCACGCCGAGGGCGACGTCGCCCGCCGCGTCGGCCTCGGCGACGAGCCGCTCGGCGAGCAGAATCCGCTCCCGCCCGTACGGCATCTCGTCGCAGGCCTCGATGCGGTCGGCGAGATCGGTCGTCGTCACAGCTGGTCGCCCTCCTCGGCGGTGCCCGTCGCGAGCTCGAGCAGCCCGACGAAGGAGCGGTTCATGACGGCCTGGTCCGCCGGGCGCAGGGGGCGCTGGCCGAGCAGGAGGGCCTGGCACCACAGGGCTTCTGCCGTGAGCGCGAGCACCCGCGGGGGCATCGGCGTCGCGAGCCGGCGGACCACGGGGTGCTCGTGGTTGAGCAGCAGCCGGATCTCGCTGCGGCCGCCGTCGTCGAGGGCGGCGAGCAGCCCGGCCCAGGCGTCGTCCGCGTCGTCCGCCGCGGCCCGGGCGGTGCGCCGGTGCGCGCTCTCGCGGTCGTCGAGGACGAGCGCGGGCAGGCTCGACGGGGTGAACGAGCGCACCTCGACGTCGACGTCGAGACGGCCGAGCGTCTCCCGGGCGACCTCGAGGAACGCCGCGTAGCCGGCGAGGACGTCGTCGTCGAGCAGGTCGACGTGGGCGTCGAGGTCGCCGGGCACCACCTGCATCGCCCGCACGTCCGGGTCGAGCAGGGGCAGCCGCTCCATGAGCTCGCCCTGGAACGAGTACCCGGCGTTGACGACCCCGAGGCCCTGGGCGCTCGCGACGGGCAGGACCTGGCGGAACTCGTCGGTCGTCGCGGTCCAGCGGACGACGTCGAACCGGCGCACGGCGTCGCCGAGGGTCGTCGTGCCGACCGACGTCTCGACGGTCATGAGCGGGGCGTAGGCCCGGTAGAGGTCGTCGTCGTGGACGGCGAGCGCCCGCATCCCGGACTCGTGCAGCGCGAGCACCTCGCCGAACCGCTGCGGGGCGACGTCGGCGGTGCGCAGCAGCCAGCGGCGCAGGTGCTCGCCGAGCGCCGTCCGGACCTCGGCGAGCAGGTCGTCGTCGTAGAGCGACTCCCGGGACGCCGTGAGCCGCAGGCCGTCCGCGTCGACGAGCGCCCGGGCGAAGAACGCCCACCCGGGCAGCAGGCCCTCGACGCCCGTGCCGACGAGCATCCCCTTGGCGTACACGTGGTGCGACTGCCGGGACGACGGCGCCGTCGGCCGCCCGAGGATCGCCACGACGCCGCGCAGGCCCGCGGTCCGGACGGTCACGGGCAGGACGGCGAGCACCGGCACCCCGAGCAGGTCGGCGGCCTCCTCGCGCATCTGCGCGGCGGAGCGGGCGTCGCCGTCCCACGGCCGCACGTCACGGGTGACCCGCTCGGTGCGCCCGCCGGGGCGGGCGACGGACACCTCGACGGGGAGCATCTGGGCGAACCGCCGGGCCAGCCGCTCGACCTCGCCCGCAGCCGTGGTGTCTCGGCTGTCGCGGCGCGGCAGCAGCCGGACCCAGGTGCCGGCGTCGGTCGGCAGGTCGGGGGCGCCGGCGGCCGCGACGAGTCCGGCCAGCGCCGCCCGCTCCCGGGCCACGGCGGCCGCGTCGAGCACGGTCACGGTGTACCCGCCGTCGCTGCGGCCGACCCAGCGGGTCGTCGGGCCGCCGCCCGCGGGTGTCGTGACGAGCTCGATCCCGTCCGCCACGAGGAAGCACGACAGCAGGCCGATGCCGAACTGCCCGAGCAGGTCCGCGCGGGCCAGGCCGAGCTCGTCCCGCTTGGACGACGACCCGATCGTCGCGAGGAACCGCTCGACGTCGTCCGGGGACAGGCCGCAGCCCGTGTCGACGCAGTGCAGCCGGCCGTCGGCGGCGACGTCGGAGGGCACGACGAGCACCCGGCCCGGCGCGGCGGGGTCGGCGGCGCGGCGGGCCGTCACGGCGTCGACGGCGTTCTGGACGAGCTCGCGGAGGTACACCTGTGGGCTCGAGTAGAGGTGGTGGCTCAGGAGGTCGACGACGCCGCGCAGGTCGACGCGGAACGCGCGGTCGACCGGCTCGTCGGCGGGCACGCCCCCGCCCACCCCCTGGGTCATCTCGGCCACGACCAGATCATGACGGCTCCGCGGCAGCACGGAGCGCCATACCCCGCGGAGCCCCCGCGCGGCGGAGTCGTACCGGCCCAAATGGTGACTTTTCGTGGGGGTAGATGCACTGATCGTCAGGGTTCGGCGGATCGTGGAACAACCTTAGGCATTTTGTTGACGACGGTGAATGGAACGCCTAACGTCCGACACCTCCCGGCCCCGGCCGGGGACGCGCCGGCCCCGCGGCGGTGCGCATGGCCCCTGCTCGTCCACGCCGTCGACGCACCATCTCCGAGGAGAAGAAGCCAGATGCACTCGTCCACCACGGCCCGCCGGGGCGCAGCAGCCCTCGCGGCCGCCGTCCTCACCGCCGTCCTCGCCGCCTGCGGCGGCTCCGCGTCCGAGCCCGCCGCCGGGACCGGCACCGGGGGCGCGGCGTCGTCCGCCGCCGGAACGAAGAAGATCACCGTCGGGGTCATCCCGATCATCGACGTCGCGCCGCTCTACCTGGGCATCCAGAAGGGGTTCTTCACCTCCCGCGGTCTCGAGATCACCCCGGCGCCGGCGCAGGGCGGGTCCGCGATCGTGCCCGCCGTCCTCGCCGGGGAGAACCAGTTCGGCTTCAGCAACGTGGTCTCGCTGCTCACCGCGCGCGAGAAGGGCGTGCCGCTCGTCGCCGTCGTCGGCGGCGCCAGCTCGACCGGAGACCCGGCGAAGGACGTCAATGCCGTCCTCGTCGCCAAGGGGTCGACCCTGAAGACCGCGAAGGACCTCGAGGGCAAGAAGGTCGCCATCAACGCCCTGAACAACATCGGCGACACGACGATCAAGACCGCCGTGAAGAAGGCGGGCGGCGACCCGTCGAAGGTGACGTTCGTCGAGATGCCGTTCCCGGACATGCCGGCGCAGCTCGCGGCCGGCAAGGTCGACGCGGCCTGGGAGAGCGAGCCGTTCCGCAGCCAGATCCTCGCGGCCGGCGGTTCGATCCTCTTCGACAACCTCACCGAGACCTACCCGAAGCTCCAGATCGCCACGTACTTCACGAGCGAGAAGCTCAAGGCCGAGGACCCGGCGACGGTGACGGCGTTCACCGAGGGCATGAAGGAGTCCCTGGCGTACGCGGTCGCCCACCCGGACGAGGCCCGGGCCGTCCTCTCGACGTACACGAAGATCCCGCCGGAGGTCGGGGCGAAGGTGGTCCTCCCCGCCTGGCCGGCCGAGCTCGACGCGCAGTCGGCGACCGCCGTCGGCGAGGCGGCCCGCTCGTTCGGCACGCTCACGAAGGCCCCGGACGTCGCGGGGCTGTTCGCCGGAGCCTGACCGGCCGGCCCGGCCACCGGTCCGTCGTCCGTCCGCCAGGAGAGGGAGCAGATGCTCGAGGTCCGTGGGTTGCGCAAGGTCTACACGTCACAGGACCGGACCGTGGAGGCGTTGCGCGACATCACCTTCTCGGTGGCGGCCGGTGAGCTGGTGTGCCTGGTCGGCCCCTCCGGGTGCGGCAAGACGACGCTGCTGAAGTGCCTGGCGGGCCTGCTCGGCCCGACGGGCGGCGAGGTCCGTGTCGAGGGGCGGTCCGTGAACGGGCCGCCCCCCGGCATGGCCGTGGTCTTCCAGGAGTACGGCCGCTCGCTGTTCCCCTGGATGACCGTCGCCCAGAACGTCGAGCTGCCGTTGCGGCACAAGGGGCACGGTCGGGCCGAACGGCGTCGCCTCGTGACGGGCGCGCTGGCGGACGTCGGCCTGGCGCACACCCCGGACGCCTACCCCTGGCAGCTGTCCGGCGGGATGCAGCAGCGCGTGGCCATCGCCCGCGCGCTCGCCTACGAACCCCACGTCATGCTCATGGACGAGCCGTTCGCTGCCGTCGACGCGCAGACCCGCGCCGACCTCGAGGACCTCATCCGGACGCTGTGGGACCGCACCGGGGTGACCACCCTGTTCGTCACCCACGACATCGACGAGGCCGTCTACCTCGGCGAGCGCGTCGTCGTCCTCTCCTCGTCGCCGACCGTGGTCCAGGACGACCTGCCGGTCGACCTGCCGCGCGAGCGCGACCAGCTCGACACCCGGGCCATGCCGCGCTTCACCGAGCTGCGCAGCCGGGTGTACGGCGAGATCCGGGCCGCCCAGCGGGCCGCGAGCCGTCCGGACGGCGCGTGAGCGCCCGGCCGGCCGGGCCGCGGGTCCCGCGCACCGTCGTGCTGGGGGCGACCGGCCTGGCCCTGACCGCCCTTGCCGCGGAGGTCCTGCCGCGCGCTCTCGGCGTCCCCGGCGACGTGCTGCCGCCGCTGTCGGTCATCCTCGGCGCGCTCGTCGCCGAGCTGCCGACGCCGCAGTTCCGGGCGGCGCTCGCCGCGACCGTGGTCCAGTGGGGGCTGGGGCTCACGATCGCGGTCGTTCTCGGCGTGAGCGTCGGGGTCGTCCTCGGCTCGGTGCCCTGGCTGCGCCGGCTCACGGCCTCGACCGTGGAGTTCCTGCGGCCGATCCCTTCCGTGGCGCTCGTCCCGCTCGCCGTGCTCGTGCTCGGCACCCAGCTGCGGTCGGCGCTCCTGCTCATCGTCTACGCGTCGTTCTGGCAGGTGCTCGTGCAGACGATGTACGGCGTCGCGGACGTCGACCCGGTGGCCGAGCAGACGGCGCGGTCCTACGGGCTGGGCCGCTGGGCCCGGGTCCGTCACGTGCTCTGGCCGACCGCGCAGCCGTACGTCGCGACCGGCGTCCGGCTCGCCGCGGCCGTCGCCCTCATCCTCGCGATCACCGCCGAGCTCGTCATCGGCAGCCCCGGCCTCGGCCGGGAGATCGCCGCGGCGCAGAGCGGGGGCGCCACGGCCCTCGTCTACGGCCTCGTCCTGGTGACCGGGCTGCTCGGGCTCGTCGTCAACGTCGGTGTCCGCGCGCTCGAACGACGCCTGCTGCGCTGGCACGTCTCGGTCCGCGGTGAGGTGGCGCCGTGAGCGTCGGCGCGCGGCTGCGCCGTGCGGCGGAGGTCGTCGCGCTGCCCGCCGTCCTCCTCGCGGCCTGGTGGGTCACCAGCGACGGGAGCGAGAGCTTCTACTTCCCGCCGCTGCGCGAGGTGGTCGCCGTCCTGCCCGACACGTGGTTCGCGGGCGGCGCCGACGCGCGCATCGTCTCCGACGTGCTGCCGAGCCTGGCCCGGTTGCTCACGGGGTACGGGCTGGCCGCCGTCGTCGGCGTCGGCGCCGGGCTGCTCATCGGGTCGTCGCCCGTGCTGCGGGCCCTCGTCGAACCGGTGCTCGAGGTCTTCCGGGCCGTCCCGCCGCCGGCGACCGTGCCGCTGCTCGTCGCCGTCGCCGGGATCGACGACCTCATGAAGGTGCTCGTCATCGTCTTCGGCTGCCTCTGGCCGATCCTGCTCAACACGGTCGAGGGGGTCCGCGCCGTCGACCCCGTGCTGGCCGACACCTGCCGCAGCTACGGCATCCGCGGCCCCGGGCGGGTCCGCTCGCTCGTCCTGCGGTCCGCGAGCCCGCAGATCATGACGGGCCTGCGGCAGGCGCTGTCGGTCGGGATCATCCTCATGGTCATCAGCGAGATGTTCGCGGCGAGCAACGGGATCGGGTTCACGGTCGTGCAGTTCCAGCGGACGTTCGCCGTGCCGCAGATGTGGACCGGCATCATCGTGCTCGGGCTGCTCGGGGTCACCCTCGCCTGGGTCTTCCGGGTCGTCGAGGCCCGGGTGCTGCGCTGGTACGAGGGCATCCGCTCGGCGCACCGCAGCGGCGGCTGACGGACGGCTCACCGCCGGCTCACGGCTGCGGCACGGTGTCCAGGTCGAGCTGCGCCTGCCGTCGCGAAGGCCCCGTGAGCCGGTCGACGAGGTCGCGGAACAGGGTCTGCGCCCGCGCGGCAGGCCAGTCCGCCGGCAGCAGCTCCACCGGCAGGCGCGGGTCGCGCCGCACGACGCGTGACCAGTCGGCCGCGAGCAGCGCCCTGCGGGCCAACGGGTCCACCGGCCCGGGGTCGTCCAGGGTGCCCGTCCAGCGCTGCTCGAAGGCCACGTACCCGGCGGCGAGCGCCTCCAGCGGGTAGGCCTCGGCGACCATCCGGGAGACCCGGGTCGGCGAGAGGGTCGTCGCGCGGAAGGCCCGGACCCGGTCGTGGAGGTCGAGACCCTCGAGGTCGACCTCGCCGAGCACCGCCTCGACGTCGACGTCGCGCGGGCACACCCACAGCCCGCCCTGGGCGACCCCGAAGCCGGCCCACTCCAGGCGGACCCGCAGGTCGTAGCGACGGCGGCGCAGGCTGTCCGGCAGCGAGAAGGCGACGAGCGTCCACACCCCGTCCCAGTCCGTCGTGACGACGTCCGCGTGCGCCCGAGCCCGCCCGTCGAGCACGGTCCGCCGACCCTGCTCGCTGAGCCCGATGTAGGCCTGGCGGCCGCGCCGCAGACGGGTCAGCGTGCCCCGCGCGGTCAACCGGGCCAGCGTCGTCCGCATCGCGTGCTCGCCGATCCCGACCCGGCGCGCGAGGTCGAGCAGGCTGCTCGTCGCGACGGCGAGGCCGTCGTCGACGAGGTGGTCCCCGAAGACGGTGTAGAGGACGATCTGGGGCCGGACGGGGGTCGCGGCGCCGACGGACCCGACGACCGGGTCACGGGCCGGGACCGGTCCGGCGGACGTCGACACGATGCTGATCGTAGGCGACCACAAGCGCTGCGTGAGATTGCCACGGCGATCGTCGCTCTCTCGGCCCTGACCTGGGCATTCGCGTTGACGAGGCCCTGAGGCCGCCCTACGTTCGCTTGATCGCCCGCTCCTCCTGGAGGCCCGCCATGCCTCGACCCTCCCGTCGCCCGCGCGCGCTCGCGGGCGCCGGTGCCGTGCTGGCCCTGCTCGCCGGGCTGCTCACCGGGTGCGCCGAGCCGGACCCCGGTCTCACCATCGGCGCCGGCGCGTCGACCGGCCTGCCGCTCACCAAGATCTCGGTCGGGATCATCCCGATCATCGACGTCGCGCCGATCTACCTGGGGATCCAGAAGGGCTACTTCGCCCAGCGCGGCCTCGACGTCCAGCCCGTCATCGCGCAGACCGGCGGCGAGATCGCCGAGAAGGTGCTCGCCGGCCAGATGGACATCGGGTTCAGCAACGTCGTGTCCCTGCTCGCGGCCCGGGAGAAGGGCGCGGACGTGATCGCCGTCGGGGCCGGCGTCAGCTCCACCGGCGACCCGAAGAAGGACGTCAACGGCGTCGTCGTCGGCAAGGGGTCGCCGCTCAGGACGGCCAAGGACCTCGAGGGTCGCAAGGTGGCGGTCAACGCCCTGAACAACATCGGCGACACCACCGTCAGCGCCGCCGTCGAGAAGGCGGGTGGCGACCCGTCGAAGGTCACCTTCGTCCCGATGCCGTTCCCCGACATGCCCGCCGCGGTCAAGGCGGGCACGGTCGACGCGGCCTGGCTCAGCGAGCCGTTCGTCAGCTCGGTCGTCGCCGGCGGCGGCCGCATCCTCTTCAACAACCTCACCGAGACCTACTCCAAGGTGCAGATCGCCGCGTACTTCACGACCGAGTCGTACCGGGAGAAGCAGCCGGTCGTCCTCGACCGCTTCGTCGCCGCGCTCAACGACTCCCTCGCCTACGCGCGGGACCACCAGGTGCAGGTCCGCGAGATCGTCACGACGTACACGAAGATCCCGCGCGAGGTCGCCGTCTCCGTCAACCTCCCGGACTGGCCCGTCGGCCTCGACGAGAAGTCCTTGCTGGCCGTCGGCAAGGCCGCGCGGCGCTACGGCACCCTGAAGAAGGCCCCGGACGTCGCGGGGCTCGTCGGGTAGCGACCCGTCGCCCCGGCCGGGACGTAAGGTGGCGCAATGGCCGACGCCGCAACAGGATCCGACGCCGCCGGACCGGGACGACCCGGGCCCGGGCAACGGCCCGAGCACCTCGACGTCCTCGTCGTCGGGGCCGGTCTCTCCGGAGTCGGCGCCGCCTGCCGGCTGAGGACGGCGCACCCGGGCCGCTCGCTCGCCGTCCTCGAGGCCCGCGAGGCCATCGGCGGCACCTGGGACCTCTTCCGCTACCCCGGCGTCCGCTCGGACTCCGACATGCACACCCTGGGCTACGCGTTCCGGCCGTGGCGCGGCGACAAGGCGCTCGCGGACGGCGACTCGATCCGCGAGTACGTCGTGGAGACCGCCCGCGCCTACGGCGTCGACCGGCTCGTCCGGTTCGGGCACCGGGTGGTCAGCGCGTCCTGGTCCGGGGCCGACGCCCGGTGGACGGTGCGGGTGCTCGGCCCCGCCGGTGAGGTCCTGCTCACCTGCACGTTCCTCTACATCTGCTCGGGCTACTACGACTACGGGGCCGGCTACACCCCGGACCTGCCCGGCGTGGAGACCTTCGCCGGCACCGTCGTCCACCCGCAGGCCTGGCCGGCCGGGCTCGACTGCGCCGGCAAGCGGGTCGTCGTCCTCGGCAGCGGGGCGACCGCCGTGACCCTCGTGCCGGCGCTCGCCGGGACCGCCGCCCACGTGACGATGCTCCAGCGCTCGCCGACGTGGGTGCTCTCGCTGCCGGGCCGGGACCCGGTCGCGGGCCTGCTGCGCCGTGCCCTGCCGCAGCGGGCCGCCGACCCGGCGATCCGGTGGAAGAACATCCTCGCCGCCCAGGCCCAGTACGCCGTGAGCCGCCGCCGTCCCGAGCTCATGAAGTCGTTGCTGCTCAAGGGGGTGCGCGCCCAGCTGCCCGAGGGGTACGACGTCGCCACCCACTTCACGCCGCGGTACGCGCCCTGGGACGAGCGGCTGTGCTTCGTGCCGGACGGCGACCTGTTCCGCGCCGTCGCGTCGGGCCGCGCGTCGGTCGTCACCGACACCGTCGACACGTTCGTGCCCGAGGGGGTGCGGACGTCGTCCGGCGAGGTGCTGCCCGCGGACGTCGTCGTCACCGCGACCGGGCTCGTGCTGCTGCCCGTCGGCGGCATCGCGCTGAGCGTCGACGGGGAGCCCGTCGACGTCGCGCAGACGGTGGCGTACAAGGCGATGATGCTCACCGGGGTACCGAACCTGGCCTTCACCGTCGGCTACACGAACGCCTCGTGGACGCTCAAGGCCGACCTCGTCGCCGAGTACGTCTGCCGCCTGCTCACCTACATGGACCGCAAGGGGCTGCGCCGCGTCGTCCCCGTGCCGCCGCCGACCGACGAGCGGCTGCCGCTGCTCGACCTGCGGTCCGGGTACGTCCGGCGCGGCCTCGACGCGCTGCCCAAGCAAGGGCCCCGGGCGCCGTGGCGGGTGCACCAGAACTACGTCCGGGACCGCGTCATGTTCCGGCGGGGACGGGTGGACGACGAGGGCGTCCGGTTCGGCTAGCGTCAGGCACCATGACTGTCGACGCCGCCACGTCCGCCGCCTCGTCCGCCGCTGCCGCCCCTCCCGACCCCCGGGACGACATCCGCCGCGTCGGGGTCGTCGGCGGCGGGCTCATGGGCTCTGGTATCGCCGAGGTCTGCGCCGCCGCAGGCTGCGACGTCGTCGTCGCCGAGGCCGACGAGGCCGCCGCGGCCCGCGCCCTCAAGCGGGTGAGCGCCTCCGTCGAGCGCGGCGTCACACGCGGGAAGATCACCGCGGACGCCGCCGCCGAGACGCTCTCCCGGCTGCGCGTCGTCGTCGGGCTCGACGCCCTCGCCGACCGCGACCTCGTCGTCGAGGCGGTCGTCGAGGACGAGGCGGCGAAGGTGGCCGTCTTCCGCACCCTGGACGCCGTCGTCGAGCGGCCCGACGCGCTGCTCGCGTCGAACACGTCCTCCATCCCGATCATGAAGGTCGCGATGGCGACCGGCCGTGCCGAGCACGTCGTCGGCATGCACTACTTCAACCCGGTGCCCGTGCTCAAGCTCGTCGAGCTCGTGCCGTCGCTGCTCACCTCGGGCGAGACCGTCCGGCGGACGCAGTCGTTCGCCGAGCAGGTGCTCGCCAAGAAGGTCATCCACTGCCGCGACCGGGCCGGCTTCGTCGTCAACGCGCTGCTCGTGCCGTACCTGCTCTCGGCGGTCCGGATGCTCGAGTCCGGGTACGCGACGGCGGAGGACATCGACACCGGCATGGTCCAGGGCTGCGCGCACCCGATGGGCCCGCTCGCGCTCACCGACCTCATCGGCCTCGACACGACGAAGGCGATCGCCGACTCCCTCTACGAGGAGTTCAAGGAGCCGCTCTACGCACCGCCGCCGCTGCTGAGCCGGATGGTCGAGGCCGGGCTGCTCGGCAAGAAGAGCGGCCGCGGGTTCTACGCGTACGGCTGAGCCACCCGGCCGAGCCGGGCGGCCTACGGCTGCCTGGCGACCTGGGCCATCGCGTCGGCGAGCGCCTCGACGGCCTCGCGCTCGGCCTTCGCCTTGGCGTCGGCCTCCTTCTGGGCCGCGGCCTTGCGGTCGATGTCGGCCTTGAGCTTGGCCTGCGCCGCCTCGAGCTTGGCCTGCTGCTCGGCGAGCTGCTCGGCGGCGAGGATCGAGCGGGCGATCGAGTCCCGTCGCAGGACCGCGCGGGCGTTCTCCTTGGCGAACCGGTTCGCCGTCGCGAGCACGAGGTGCAGCCCGATCGTCAGCGCGATGACGGCACCCCACTGCTGGACGGCGAGCTCGGCGCCCTTGGTGCCCGACCACATCGTCGGGAACCACACGACGAGGGTCATGACGAAGAACGCCACCCTCGACCACCGGCGCGCGTCGACGACCGGGTCGTGCCGCTGGACGGCGTCCTGGAGCTGGGCCCGGGTGAGGTCGTCGAGGACGTCGGGCGGCATCACCGTGACGGTCGACTCGATCTCGGCGGGGGTGCTCACGTCTCACATCGTCGGTCGCCGCCGCGCGGATGTGACAGCAGCCTGGCGGGGGACCCCTGACCGGCCCAACGCGCACCGTGCGGCCGTCGCGCAGCGTCGCCGCGTCACCCGGCGGCCGGGTGAGGCCGCGCCGTCCCGGCCGCACCGGGTGACGGCCGCTCAGTGGTGCGCGGCGTGCTCGTGGTCGGCGTGCGCGGCGGACTCGAACTGGAACGTCGAGTGCTCGACGTCGAAGTGCCCGGCGAGGCACGCCTGCACCTCGTCGAGCAGCCGCGGGACGTGGCCGTCGTGGAAGCAGGCGTCGTCGACGACGACGTGCGCGGAGAGCACCGGCAGGCCGGTGGCCACCGTCGAGGCGTGCAGGTCGTGGACACCGAGCACGTGCGGCAGCCCGAGCACGTGGCTGCGCACCTCGGCGAGGTCGACGCCCTTCGGGGTCGTCTCGAGGAGCACGTCGACGGTCTCCCGCAGGAGCTTCCACGTGCGGGGCAGGATGAGCAGGCCGATGACGAGGGAGGCGGCGCCGTCCGCCCGCAGCCAGCCCCCGGCGAGGACCGCGAGCGCCGCGAGGACGACGGCGACCGAGCCCAGCGCGTCGTTGAGCACCTCGAGGAACGCCGCGCGGGTGTTGAGGTTCTCGCCGCGGCGCCCGACGAGCAGCGCGAGCCCGACGAGGTTGCCGAGCAGCCCGACACCGCCGAAGGCGAGCATGAGCGGCGCGTCGACGGCCGGCGGGTCGACGAGCCGCCGCAGCGCCTCGACGACGACGAAGACGCCGACGGCGAGCAGGACGGCGGCCTGCGCGGCGGCCGCGAGCACCTCGGCGCGCCGGAACCCCCACGTGCGCCGGTCGGTCGCCGGCCGGCGCGCCAGCGTCGCCGCGGCGACGGCGAGCCCGAGCCCGGCGACGTCGGTGAGCACGTGCCCGGCATCGGCGAGCAGCGCGAGGCTGCCCGAGACGACGGCCCCGACGACCTCGACCGCGAGGATCGTCACCGACACCGCGAGGACGGCGACCAGCCGGCCGCGCGCGCCGTCCGGCGGCAGGTGGCTGTGGCCGTGCGCGTGCCCGCCGACGGCGCCCCCGCCGTGCCCGCGGTCGGTGCCGTCGTGCTCGTGCCCGTGCTCGTACCCCTGAGCGCCCACCCAGGCATGCTAGGTCGGCTAGCGTCCGTGACCATGACCCGCCGGGGGAGTGTCCTCGTCGTCGAGGACGACACGCGGCTCGCCGCGTCGATCCGGCGTGCCCTCACCTACGACGGGCACCGGGTCCGGGTGGCCGCGGACGGCCCGGCGGGCCTCGCGGCGATCCGCGACGACCCGCCCGACCTCGTCGTCCTCGACGTCATGCTCCCGGGCGTCGACGGCGTGGAGATCTGCCGGCGGGTCCGCGCGGCGGGGGACGACGTCGCGATCCTCATGGTC
Source organism: Kineosporia sp. A_224 (assembly GCF_002198655.1). Classification (GTDB taxonomy): domain Bacteria; phylum Actinomycetota; class Actinomycetes; order Actinomycetales; family Kineosporiaceae; genus R-H-3. The sequence continues at coordinate 54,438 of NZ_MWLN01000194.1, read as the reverse complement.
ACCGCGCGGGACGCCGTCCGGGACCGGGTCACCGGGCTCGACGCCGGCGCCGACGACTACCTCGTCAAGCCGTTCGACCACGACGAGCTGCTCGCGCGGGTACGGGCGCTCCTGCGCCGGCGGACGACGTCCGCCGGGCCGGACGCCCCGGACGCCGCGGGTGCCGTCGTCCTGCGGCTGGCCGACCTCGAGCTCGACCCGGCCGCGATGACGGTGCGGCGGGCCGGCGAACCGGTCGACCTCACGACGCAGGAGTTCCGGCTCCTCGAGCACTTCGTCCGGCACCCGCGGGTCGTGCTCTCCCGCGAGCGGCTGCTCGACGCGGTGTGGGGGCTGGACGCGCGGACGGCCTCCAACGTCGTCGACGTGTACGTCGGCTACCTGCGCCGCAAGATCGACGACGGGCACCCGGTGCGGCTGCTGCACACCGTCCGCGGGGCCGGCTACGTGCTGCGGGAGGGCGGGTGAGTGCGCGGTGGCGGCTCGCGGCGCTCGGCACCGTGCTCGCCGCGGGGACGGTCCTGCTCTTCGCGCTGCTCCTCGTGGCGCTCGCCACCGCGGCCGGCCCGCAGGACCAGGACGACGCCCTCGACGCCCTCGCCACGGCGGCCGCCGCCGGGTTCGAGCCCGGCGGCTCGGCGTCCCCGGCGATCGTCACCGACCTCGGGACGTCCCTCGACCCCGCTGTCGTCGTCACCGACCGGACCGGGGAGGTCGTCTACAGCCAGGCCAGGATCGGCGGCAGGCCGCCCCGGGTGCCGCTCTCGCTCGTCGAGGACGCCCTCGCCCGGCAGGTCTCGAAGGCGACCGTGAGCCTGGCCGGGGTCGAGGTCCGGATGGTCGGGCGGGCCCGCCCGGACGGCGTCGCGGTCGCCGTCCAGCAGACGGCCTACGTCGCCGGTCAGCGTCGGGGCCTCTGGGGCGTGGTGCTCCTCGCCGCGGTCTTCACGGCCCTGGCCGGGGCGGTCGCCTCGTGGGTCGTGAGCGGCCGGGCGCTGCGGCCGCTGCGCGACCTCGCGACGACCGTCGGGGAGGTGGCGAGGACCGGCGACCTCGGCCGCCGCCTCGACGTCCCCCGCCGCAGCGACGAGGTCGGGCGGCTGGCCCGCGAGTTCAACGCGATGATGGACCGGATCGCCGACGGCCGGGCCCGGCTCGCCGCCGCGCTGGAGGAGCAGAAGCGCTTCGTCGCGGACGCCTCGCACGAGCTGCGGACCCCGCTCACGACGATCCGCAGCAACGCGGGCTTCCTCGCCGAGCGGCCCGACGCCGAACCCTCCGACCGCGCCGAGGCCGTCGCCGACGTCCGGGCCGAGGCCGACCGGATGAGCCGGCTCGTCGACGACCTCCTCGTGCTCGCCCGGACCGACGCCGTCCCGGAGCCGGCCCGGCGCCCGGTCGACCTCGGGACGCTCGCCGCGGACGTCGCCCGGGTCGCCGGTGCGGCCTGCGAGGTCCGGGTGCCGCCCGGGGCGCCGGCCGTCGTCGTCCTCGGCGACGCGGACCTGCTGCGGCGCGCGGTCGGCTGCGTCGTCGACAACGCGGTCCTCCACGGCGGCGGCGCGCCGGTGCTCGTCACCGTGGCCCGGCCCGACGGGCCGGGCGGCCCCGGGCACTGGGCGGTCGTCACCGTCCGGGACCACGGCCCGGGCTTCCCGCCGGACGCCGTGGGCCGGGTGTTCGAGCGCTTCTACCGCGCCGACCCGGCCCGCTCCGGGCGCGGCAGCGGGCTGGGGCTGTCGATCACGAGCGCGGTGGCCGGGCTGCACGGCGGCGGGGTCGCGGCGCAGAACGCCCCGGACGGCGGGGCCGTCGTCACACTGCACCTGCCGGCCGCGTAGCGGCTCCGGGGGCCGGCCGCCGGCTCTCATCGTCGTCTCATGCCGGCCCAACAGTCGGTTCACCGGCCCCCGCGACCGTCCCGGTATGACCACGACTCCCACCGTTCCCCTCGCGCCGCCGCCGACGGCGCCGCTGCCCCTCGCCGGGCCCGCGCCCTCCGACCGGATGCGCGTCGTCCGGGTGCTCCTCCTCCTCGAGCTCGTCGTCGCCCTCGTGACGACGCTCGAGGCGCTGATCGTCGCCGCGGTCGGCTTCGGCACCCCGGTGCCGGCGGTGCTCACCGGTGCGGTCGCCGTCGTCCTCGCCGTGGCCGCGCGGGACGCCGGCCGCGGCACACCCGGCGCCGTCCGGCGGCGGTGGCTCGTGCTCGCCGTCCAGGTCGTCTTCCTCGCCGCGGCCGGCGTCGACGTCGTCATCGCGATGTTCGAGGGAGTGGCGCCGCTGCTGCTCCCGGCGCTCGTCCGGATCGCGCTCCCCGCAACGGTTCTCGTGCTCCTGCGCGGTGAACGGTGAACCGGCTGGCGCACGGCGGGGGGCACGCGGAGGGCGCGCCCGGCAGCTACGTCGGGTCGCTGCTCTACGACGTCGCCCCCGAGCACGTGCCCGCGCTGGTGGTGCTCGGGCTGCTCCCGCTCGTCGCGGTGCTCGTCCACCGGCTGCCCGCGGCGCTGCCGCCGGTGCCGTGGCTCGGCCGGCGCCGCGCGCTGCCGGCCGAACGGGCGCTCGCGGTGTGGGCGCTCGTCGCGTCGGCCGCCGTCCACGTCGCGCTCGTGCCGACGCACGGGCTCTCGGGCTGGTCCTTCGCCTTCGCCCTCGACGCCGGGCTGCTCGGCTGGGCGGCCCACCGGCTCGTCACGGGCCGCCGGCGGGCCGGCCTGACAGCGGCCCTCGTCCTCGGCGGGTCGCTGCTCGGCCTGCTCGCGGGGCTCGCCGCCGGGCACATGCCGGACCAGGTCGCCATGGCGTGCAAGGTCGTCGAGGTGACCGGGCTGCTCGCCCTCGGCGCACCGATCGGGGCGGGCCGGGCCCGCCGGGTGCTCACGACGTCGGGCGTGGCGGCGGGGACCGCGCTCGTCGTCGTGGGGGTCTGGGCGCTCGGGCTGAGCGCCGGCCACGGGGACGACGGGGACGGGCACCACGCCGGCTCGCCCGCCCTCGGGGTCGCCATGCCGGCCGGGGACGGCGAGGACCCGACGGTCGCGCAGACCGCGGCGGCCGAGGACCTGTACCGCAGCACGGTCCGCTCGCTCGCGCGGTACGCCGACCCGGCGGCCGCGGTCGCCGCCGGGTACAAGGCCACGGGCATCCGGGGCCGCGACTTCCACGCCGACAACCCGGCGTACACCAAGGACGACGCCACGCTCGACCCGGACCGCCCCGAGACGCTCGTCTACGCGGTGCGCGACGACGGCACCCCGGTCCTGCTCGGGGCGATGTACCAGGCCCAGGGGCTGCGCACGCACGGGCCGGCGGTCGGCGGGCCGCTGACGACGTGGCACGCCCACGAGCAGGTCTGCTTCGGGCTGCTGCCGCCGTCGCTCGCCGGCCTCACGTCGCCGCTCGGGGTGTGCCCGGCGGGCTCGGTCACCGTCGCGCTGACCAACGAGATGATCCACGTCTGGACGGTTCCCGGTGCGCCGCAACGGTTCGGGGACCTCGACGAGGGCTGGCTGAAGCAGCACGTCCTCGCGGTGCCGGCGCCCTGACGGGCCGGGACGCGGACGGGCGGTGCACCCTCGGGGTGCGCCGCCCGCCCGTGCGGTCGTCCGGGATCAGCCGGCGGAGATCACCGGCTCAGTGCCCAGGTCGTCCGGGCCAGGGTGTTCTCCTGGCCCGTGAAGCCCTCGAACAGGTCGAACGTGTCGGTGACGAAGTCGACGTCCCGGTCGTCCGCCGTGCCGCCGACACCGTCCGCGCCGACGCCGAAGAGGTTCCCGTAGCCGAAGCCGCCGGCGTCCATGAGCGACGCCTGGTCGTCGGTGTTGTCGGTGTGGAAGCTCCCGAGCGTGTGGCCGACCTCGTGCGAGACGACGTTGCCGACCGCCTGGCCGACGAACCGGACCCGGTTGCTCCGCGGGCCCATGTAGGTGTTGAGCGAGTACGGCGGGCTGTTCTCGACGTCCCCGAGGGTGCCGGGCTCGCTCAGCGCGTCGAGGAGCACGAGTGCGCTCTCCTCGCGGGCGAAGTTGCCCGGGTCGATGGACGGCGCGATGCCGATCGTCGCGACGCCGGCCTCGTCGATCGTGCCGCCGACGACGACCCGCATGACGCCCTTGCGGCCGTACGGGTCCTGCTTCACCTCGTCGCTCGTGACGACGTCGACCGAGACGGTCCGGCTCAGGCCGGAGGCGACGAGGTCCTTCTTCAGGTTCTCGACCACCGTCGCCTTGATCGCGCGGCCCAGCGCCTTGCGGTCACCGGCCTTGATCCCCCAGCTCGACAGGAAGCTCGACAGCGGCGAGAGCGTCGTGACGCCCCGCCCGAAGACCGCGTTCGTGTTGAGCCGCTGACCGTCGTAGTCGAGGAAGAGCGTCTGCCGGACCTTCCCCGTCCCGCCGGGCCGGTACGCCTCGATCTGCAGCGTGTACGGCCCGTCGCCACCGGCGACCTGGACGTAGTACGTGCCCTTCTTCGGCGCGACGGTCTCCGCGACCGCGTTGCCGCCGCCGGGCAGCGGGGTGTTCGTCGGGTAGATCCCCGACGCGTCCTGCGAGGAGCCCATGAGCTCGGTGCCCTTGGCGTCGAGGAGCGTGACGACCTTGCCCGAGCCCGCGACGTTCGTGCCGAGCACGTCGCCGGCGGCCAGGGCGACCTTGTACGTGTCGGTGTCACCCGCGCGGCCGGAGAGGTCGAGCTCGTACTTGCCCTTGGTCACCGTGACCTGGCCGGTGCCGAGGTCGATGATCGTGAAGCCCTGGACGCCGAGGTAGTAGCGGCCGGTGGCCTTGATCGGCGTCTCGATCGACGGGTTGAGGAAGTCCGGGTCGAAGAAGCTGTCGGCCAGGAAGTTCCCCTGCTCGTCGAGGAGGAAGAGGATCGGCTCCAGGTCGCCGCTCGTCGTCCGGAAGTCGGCGTCGAAGATCTGCCCCGCCGTGAGGTCGAGCGCGTAGAGGTCGGCGTCGGTCGCCCCGGGGTCGTCCGGGTTCGGCGGGTTGTCGCCGACGAAGCCGGTCGTCGTCGCGCCGGCGCGGACGTCCGAGACGCCGGTGACGCCGGCGGTCTCGAAGGTGCTGTCGTCCTCGACGTTGGGCTTGATCTTCTCCAGCGTCGGCCTGGGGACCGCAGCCTGGTCGCCGGTGACGTCGGCGGCGTTCTTCGCGGGCCGGCGGGTCCCGAAGCCGGGGATCCGCTGGGCCGTCGCGCGGGTGTCGTTGCCGCCGCGGGTGCCGGCCGGCTCGGACTCGGTGACCGCGCGCCGACCGGAGCCGGTCGGCGGCTTCACGGTGCCCGAGGACCGCCGGCTCTGGGTGGAGACGCCGCCGCCGGTGCCCGCCTGCGCGGCCTCCTTCTCGAGGGCCTCCCTGCGGGCCCAGCCCGCGACGTCCCGGACGCCGGGGCCGGTCGCCAGGCGGGGGTCCGGCCCGACCGTGACGACCTGGCCGTGCCGCGTGTGGATGACGGCCTGCGCGCGCATGGTCTTGAGCCATGCGGGCGCCGGGCCGGCCTTGCGGGCCGCGACGGCCTGGGCCTTCGCCAGGCCCGCTGTGGTGACCCCGTCGGCGGGTGCGCCGGCCGCGGCCAGCGCGACGACCACCAGGGCGCCGACCGTCGTGCCGACGGCGGCGCGCCGTCTGCTGGATCCGATCTTCATGTGTGGTTCCCCCGAGTCCTTCCCCGAGTCCGGACCCGCCCGGGCGAGCGGGCTGCCCGATCCTCCCGTGCGGCGGTGGTCCGGGGGGTGAGAACCGGCGAAGACCTGTCACTGATCGTTCATGTAGGCCTACGTACGGTCGTCTACCGGTGGAGGGTGCCGACCGGTGCCGCAACGTCGAGGGAGAGGGTCGTGCCGAGCCTGCGGACGGCGGCCAGCGGCGCGAGGTCCGGTGCCTCGGCCGCGACCGCCTCGCGGAACCGGTGCTCGGCCAGGGGTGCGAGGGCGTCGAGGAGACGGACGAAGACCGTTGTCGCCTCTGCGCGGGGCCAGTCCGCCGGGAGGAGCGCGGCGGGCAGCGACGGCTCGTCGTCGACGAGACCGCGCCAGGCCTCGAGCGCCTCGGCCCGCAGCCTGAGCGCGGTCCGCGGGGTGACCGTGCCGCCCGCGAGGTCGTCGAGGACGGGGCCGTACGTGCGGGTGAAGCCGCGGTACCGGTCGGCGAGCGTCTCGAGGTTCCAGACCGCCGCCGGGTGCCCGGCGCCGTCCCCGGGGTGCAGGACGGACGAGCGCATGACGGTCGCCTGCTCGACGCCGAGGTCGGCGAGCAGGCGGACGAGTGCGTCGTAGGAGGCGTTGGGCGAGGCCCAGACGCCGTCGTAGAGCGGCCCGAACCCGAGCCTGCGCAGCCCGCCGCGCAGCGCGTGGCGCACCTCGCGCCGGTCCTCCGAGACGGAGAAGGCCACGACGAGCCACAGGCCGTCCCAGGGCTCCTCGACGGGTGCCGTCGACGCGACGAGCGCGTCACGGGTCGCCGCGAGGCCGGCCCGGGCGGGGGGCGACAGGCGGTAGAAGGTGTTCCGGCCGCTCTTGCGCGCGTCGAGCGTGCCGCGCCGCAGCAGCCGGCTCAGAGCCGCCCGGGCGCTCGCCGTCGTCACGTCGAAGTCGCACACGAGGTCCACGAGGCTGGCCGACGGCAGGTGCTCGTCGCGGTCGAGCCAGTAGTCGCCGAGCAGGGTCGCCATGACGTGCTGGGGGTTCGCGCCGCTCTGGCTGCGCGGGAGGCCTCCCGCGTCCTCGCCGGATCCCGGGGACAGCATGGCGGTGCCTCCCTCGACGCGACGGGCCATGTCGCGCGACGGGTTCTGCGGCGAGGAGGGCCGGCCCCGCCGCCGAGCCGTGCTTCTCACGCCTCTGCGGCCTGATGGTAGGCACGGATGATCGTCGTCACGTGGCGCGACCCCTGATATATCTGTCGGCGCCCATGCCGCCGGGCGGGTGCGGGCGCCGGTCACGCCCGGCGGGCGACCTCGTCGACCGCCCAGTGCGCGACCTCGTCGAGCGCCGCGGCGTAGCGGTCGGCGTCGGTGCGCGCCCGCTCCTGGTCCCGCTCCGCGAAGAGCCGCGCCCAGTCCAGCGGCGCCGCACGGACCGGGCTCGCCGGGCCGGTCAGCAGCCGCGCGAACAGGCGTGAGAGCGCGCCGTCCACGAGCCCTACGACGTCGCCGAGGACCACGTTGCGCCCGGCCTGCGCGACGAGCCGCCAGCCCTGGGACCGGTTCTCCGTGAGGGTGACCGGGTCGTCGGCCGGTGCCGTCATGAGGGCGACGATGCGCCGGGCCTCGGCGGGTGTCGCGTGCCGGACCGCGAGCCCGACGAGCGTCGGTGCCAGGTAGGCCCACACCTGGACGGTGTCGAGGACGTCCTGCGGCGTCGTGTCGGTCACGACGTAGCCCGTCCGGGGCAGGGTGAGCACGAGGCGCTCGTGGTCGAGCCGGGCGAGCGCCTCGCGCACGGGCGTGATCCCGAGACCCAGCTCCGCCGACAGCGCGCGCTCGGTGAGCCGTGCGCCGGGCGGGAGCCGGCCGTCGATGATCCGCCGCCGCAGCGCGGCCCAGGCCGCGTCGGTCAGCGAACCGGCGCCCGCGCCGTCCGGCTCGTCGACGCCGGGGCCGGCGTCCTCCAGGCGGGCCAGCAACGGCCGGACGGCGGCCCGGAAGGCCTCGATCTCGGCCGCCGCCCGGCGCGTGGCGCGTTCGGCGTCCCGGGTCGCGAAGAGCTCGGCCCAGGCCGGTGCGGGCAGCGCCGGCAGCGGGGTGCCGTCCGGCAGGACCGCGCGCAGGCGCAGGAGCCCGCCGTCGAGGAGCCGGTACACGTCGGCGAGCAGCCCGTTGCCGGCCTCGGCGGTGATGAGGCTCCAGGCCCGGCTCCGGTTCTCGAGCCCCGCGTGCACGGTCGGCGTGTCCGCCCAGGTGTCGAGGCCGTCGTCCATCAGGGCGCAGATCCGCCGCGCCGCCTCGGCGGACGCGCGGGTCACCGCGAGCGCGACGATCCGCGGCCGGACGACGGCCCACACCTCGAGGCAGTCCCGGACGCCTGTCGCGGTGACCGGGGCGACCCGGTAGCCGCGCCGGGGCATCGTCACGACGAGCCGCTCCCGGTGGAGCTGGGTCAGCGCCTCCCGGACCGGTGTCAGTCCGAGGCCCAGGTCGTCGGCGAGCTCGCGGGCCGTGACGGCCGTACCGGGGGCCAGCTCGCACCGGGTGATCCGCTGCCGCAGCAGTGCGTACGCCTCGTCCGCCCGGGAGAGCGTCGTGCTGCGGCGGTTCGGCACGTGTCGCGCTCCCTGGTCGGCGGTCCGTTGCCGGCTGATGATCAAGGTTATCGAGCCGGGGTGTCGGTGACGGGTCCACCCGGCGCCCGGGCGCAGAATGTGATCGCAAGTTCACCTTCTGTCACAGGCGCGGGCAGGATCGCGCATCGCTGCGCGGGATGTCCTGCGCGGCGGCGTGCAGGCGGCCGGGATCCCGCCTCCTGCTGCGCGGCCCGCGGTGCGGTCTGCGCGGTGGTGTGCCGGCGATCCTGCACCCGGGTGTGTCGCCGGAGCACCCTGACGGCAGTTGCACGGGGCTGTGCAACTGATCCTGCCGCTAGAGGTGGTGATTAACTTGCACATCCCTGTGCATCATTCTAGGGTGTCCGGCATGACGACCTCCCTCTCCGAGACGGCGGGGGCCGTCCTCGTCCGTCGGCGCGACGCGCTCGCGAACCGGATCGCGCTCCTCGACGCCGGGCTCGCGGCCCTCACCCGGGACCCCGACGCCAGCCTGGAGAGCGTCGCCCGTGCGGCGGGCCTGTCCCGCCGCACCGTCTACGGGCACTTCTCCTCGCGCGAGGAGCTCGTCGCGGCGATCGCGACCCGGGCCGGCGACCGGCTCGTCTCCGCCCTCGACGCCGTGGACACCTCCGCCGACGACCCGGCGACCGCACTGGCCCGGTTCGAGCTCGCTGTGTGGCGGGCCGCCGAGCCGTTCCGCTTCCTCGGGGCACTGGCCGCCCGCTCCGAGCACCGCGACCGGGCACTCGAGCGTCTCGACCCGCTGCGGCGCCGCCGGGCCGCCCTCGTCCGGACGGGGCAGGACGAGGGCGTCTTCCGGGGCGACACCGAGGCCGAGGTCCTGGCCCGGGTCGCCGGGCAGGTCGTGCTCGCCGTCCTCGAGGAGGTGCTCGAGGGCACCGTCGACGTCGCGGCCGCCGGCCGGCTCGTCGCGACGAGCGCGCTCGCCGTCGTCGGCGTCGCGCCGGCCAAGGCGGCCCGCTGCGCCGACGCCGCCGCGGACGCCGGCGCCTGACCGCTGCGGGTCAGAGCGCGCGCATCCGGTTGTTGCGCGGGTTGTGCTCGACCTCGGCGAGGCCGAGCTGCTCCATGAGCGGCGGCACGTACATCGCGAACCGGCCGCGCAGGCCCTTCTTGAGCCCGTACCAGCCGCCGACCGGGTTGTCGGCCGCCCGCCCCCAGGCCTCGACGGTCCCGGGCCTGGCGTCCTTCTGCTCGTCGGCGCTGCCCAGCTCCATCCAGTCCCCGTGGGCCTTGAGCATCGCCGCGAGGTCGTCGACGCAGCGCCGGTCGTAGTGCAGGACCGTCTTCCCCACCCGCACGACGACGACGTCGGTGCCGCCGACGGTGTCGAACCAGGCCTCGTACTCGGACGTCAGCGGCGGGGTCCGCAGGGTCCAGGGGTTCTCCGGCGTGCCGGCCTCGACGGTCATCGACGTCCTCTCGTCCGGTCGGGCCGCGACCGGCCCGGACGGACAGCCTGACAGCACGGACCTGACATCTTCTGTCATGTCCCTGCCCTGTTGATCTCCCTCGCGGCCGCTCACGCCATAGGGTCGTGGGGTGCGCGCGGCCCGGCTGCTGACGATGATGCTCACCCTGCAGCGGCGCGGCCGGATGACCGCCCAGGAGCTCGCCGACCTGCTCGAGGTGTCGCCGCGGACGGTGCTGCGCGACGTCGAGGCCCTGAGCGAGGCGGGCCTGCCCGTCGTCACGACGCAGGGCTACGGCGGCGGGATCGCGCTGCTGGACGGCGTCCGCGGGCTCCCCGCCCAGCTCTCCCACGACGCCGCGGAGGCGTTGTGGCTCGTGGGGTTCCCGGCTCTGGCCGCGGCGCTGGGGATGCGCGCCGGCGCGCAGGCGGCCCGGACAGCCGTCGGGGCCGCGCTGCCCGAGGCCGTCCTGCGGACGGCCGCAGCGCTCGAGACCTGGCTGCACGTCGACCTCACCGCGGCGGACGACGCGCTCGACGCGGCCCTCGCCGTCGTCGCCCGGGCCGCCCGGGAGGGGCTGGAGATCTCGGTGCCCGCCGCCGCGGGCGGGCGGGAGGTGCTCGCGCCGCTCGCCCTCGTCCACGCGGGCACCGGCTGGTGGCTGCTGCACACCGCGCGTGCGGGCAGCGTCGTCCGGGCGGTGCCGGTCGCCGGGCTCGGTGAGGTCCGGCTGCTCGGCACGACGTTCACCCGGCCGGAGGGCTTCGACCCGGCACAGGCCTGGGCCGCCCTGGGCCGTGGTCCGGCCGCCGTGCGACCCTGACCCGTATGGGACGTCGGCTCGAGGTCGTCGGGGCGTGCGCGCTCGACTGCCCGGATGCGTGCTCGTGGGTCGTCACCGTCGAGGAGGACGACGCCGGGGGCCGGCGCGCGGTGTCGCTGCGCGGCAACCCGGAGCACCCGTTCACCCGGGGCGGCCTGTGCGCCAAGGTGAACTCCTACCTGGAGTACGCCGCCTCCCCGCGGCGGCTGCTGCACCCGCTGCGCCGCGTCGGGCCCAAGGGCAGCAACGACTTCGAGCAGATCTCCTGGGACGACGCGCTCGACCTCATGGCGTCGAGGGTCCGGGACGCCGTCGAGCGGCACGGCGGCGAGTCGGTCTGGCCGTACTCGGCGACCGGCACGATCAGCGTCCTGCAGGGCTGCTCCGGCTCGGGCGCCCGGCTGTTCAACACCCTCGGCGCGAGCCGGCACGTCGGCAACATCTGCTCGCCCGCCGGCCACGCCGGGATGGGGTTCACCGTCGGTGCGGCCGCGAGCATGGACCCGGCCGACCTGCGGCACTCCGGCACGATCGTGCTCTGGGGCACGAACACCCTCACCTCGAACCTGCACCTGTGGCCCTTCGTCACGCAGGGCCGCGACGCCGGTGCCCCGCTCGTCGTCGTCGACCCGGTCCGCACCCGGACGGCGGCCCGGGCCGACCTGCACCTCGCCCCGCGGCCCGGCACGGACGGCGCCCTCGCGCTCGGCGTCATGGCCGGCCTCGTCGCGCGTGGCGCGGCCGACGAGGAGTACCTCGCGGCGCACGCGCTCGGCTGGGAGGAGTTCCGGGACACGGTGCTCGCGCGGTGGAGCCCGCAGCGCGCGGCCGAGGTCTGCGGCCTCGGTGCCGCCGAGGTCGACGCGTTCGCCGACCTCGTCGCCGCCCGCCGGCCGCTCGGCATCCGCACCCTCATGGGCGTGCAGCGGCACGGCGGTGCGGCGGCCGCCGTCCGGCTCGTGTCCTGCCTGCCGGCCGTCACCGGTGACTACGGCCGCCTCGGCGGCGGGACGGCGTACTCGACGGGCCGCTTCTACGGGTTCGACGACGACGCGCACCAACGGCCCGACCTACGCCCGGCCGGCCCGGGCCGCGGCCTGGTGATGTCCCGGCTCGGCCGCGAGCTGCTGACGCGGAGCGACCCGCCGGTGCAGGTGCTCGTCGTCTGGGCCGGCAACCCCGTCGTCTCCAACCCGGACCAGCGCACGACGCGCGCGGGCCTGGCCCGGGAGGACCTCTTCACCGTCGTCGTCGAGCACACCCTCACCGACACCACGGCGTACGCCGACCTCGTGCTGCCCGGCGCGATGCAGCACGAGCAGCTCGACCTCGTCGACTCCTACTCCCACCTGTACGTGCAGCTCGCCCGGCCCGCGGTGCCGCCGCCGGGGGAGTGCCTCCCGCACACCGAGATCTTCCGCCGGCTCGCCGCCCGGCTCGGCATCACCGACCCCGCGGTGCTCGCGAGCGACGAGGAGCTGCTCCGGGCCGCCATCGGCGACGAGACCCGAGGGATCCCCGGTGTCACGCTGGAGTCGTTGCAGGAGAAGGGCTTCCAGCGGATCGACGTGCCGGAGCCGTTCCTGCCGTTCGCCGAGACGTTCCCGACGCCGTCCGGGCGCTTCGAGTTCGCGAGCGCGACGGCCGAGACGGCAGGGGCCGGCCGGCTGCCGGACTACCGGCCGCCGCACGAGGCGCTGGGCGGCCTCGCGCTCGTCAGCGCGGCGAACCACTACCTCGTGAACTCGACGTTCACCGACTCCCCGAAGCACGCCCGGGCCGGCGACCCGGTCGTCCTCGTGCACCCGAAGGACGCCGCCGAGGCCGGGGTGGCCGACGGGGCGACGGTGCGGGTCGGCAACGACCGGGGCACCTTCGTCGCCGTCGTCACCGTGACGGACGCCGTCCGCCCGGGGGTCGCCGCGACGACGAAGGGGCTGTCCCGCGACCGTTTCCCCGACGGGTCGTCGGTCAACGCGACGACGTCGGACGCGTTGTCGGATCACGGCGGCGGCGCCACGTTCCACGACAACCGGGTGCGGCTCATGCCGCTGGAGGAGCCTGCCCGATAGACAACGGGTCGGGCTCGGCCCGTCCACAGACCGGGGCTGTGGACGACGGTCCCGGGGTGTCGGGAAGCGGTCGTACGGTCCGGCGCGTGACCGCAAAAGACGTAACCCCGGCGATGTGGCCGCGAGGCCAGGGATCGTTCCGGGGTTTTCCCTTCCAGGATCACGGGTCGGTCGGGGCCGGTCAAGCCGCGGTCCTTGCCGGGCCGTCGACATGACCGGCGCCGCGGCGCAGCACTGGGACCAGCAGGTCGTCCTGGAGCGTCTGACCCGCGCGCGGATGGAGTCGTACCTGCGCGCCGCGGGCGGCGGCCTGGGCCCGGCGTTCGCCCGCTACGAGTGGAACGTCGACGTCAGCGCCGCGTTCCTCGGGGTCGTCGGCTCCGCGGAGGTCGTCGTCCGCAACGCCCTGGACGCCCAGCTGTCCGCCTGGGCACGCGCGCGTCACGGCGAGGAGACCTGGTTCGACGTCCTCCCGCTGGACGTCCAGGGTCGTGCGACCCTCACCAAGGCGCGGGACCGGGCGTCCGGCCGGGGCCGGCGGCCGGAGTCCGCCGGGAGAGTCATCGCGGAGCTGCCGCTGGGGTTCTGGAGGTACCTCGTCGCGGTGCGCTACCTGACGACGTTGTGGGTGCCCGCGCTCCACGCGGCGTTCCGTGACGGCCCCGCCGACCTGCGCGCCCGCCGCCGGCTGGTGGAGCGGCACCTCGACCGCCTGCACTTCCTCCGCAACCGCGTGGCGCACCACGAGCCGGTGCACCGGCGCGACCTGCTCGCCGACCACCGGGCGGCCCTCGAGCTCGTCGGATGGGCCTGCCCGGACAGCTCTGCCTGGCTCGCCGCCCGCTCGACCGTCGAGGCGGCGGTCGAGCGGCGTCCGTCTCGGCCCGGCCCGCAGGGGCGGACGAGGGCTACAGGGGGTGGCCCGGCGTGCCGATCAGGGTCGGGATGAGCACCTCGACGACGACCCCTGCCTCGCCCGCCCGCCTGCTGCGTGCCGCGGCGCCGCTCCTCGTGCTCGGCGTGCTCGCCGCCGCCGTGGTGGTCCTGCAGCGGCACCTCGCCGACTACCCGTGGCACCGGCTCGGCGGGGACCTCGCCGCGCTCGGGGCCGGGCCGGTGCTGCTCGCGCTCGGGGCGACCGCGGTCTCGTACGGGGCGATGACCGGCTACGACGCCCTCGCGCTGCGCTACGTGGAGCACCCGCTGCCGTGGCGCCGCTACGCCGCGGCCTCGTTCGTCGCGACCGCGTTCGGCAACTCGCTCGGAGCCTCCGCCGTCGTCGGAGCCGCGCTGCGGGCCAGGGTCTACTCGGCCTGGGCCGTGCCCGGCTTCGCGGTGACCCGGATCATCGGCTTCAACCTCGTGACCCTCGGCCTCGGTTGCGCCCTCCTCCCGGGCGTCGGTGCCGTCGCCGACCCTGCGGTCGTCGGTGCGGCGCTCGGCACCTCGCGGCCGGTCGCGCTCGCCGGCGGGGCCGCGCTGCTCGCGGCCGTCGGCCTGTACGTCGCCTGGTCGGGCGCCGGGCGCCGTCCGGTGACCGTGCGGGACTGGCGGGTCGACCGGCCCTCCCGGCCGCTCGCCCTGGCCCAGGTCGCGCTGTCGACGCTCGAGTGGCTCGCGATGGCCGCCGTCCTCTTCGTGCTCCTGCCCGACGGCACCGGCATCGGCTTCGCGACGTTCGCCCCGCTCTTCGTCGTCGCGACGGTGGCCGGGCTCGTGAGCAACGTGCCCGGCGGCCTCGGTGTCTTCGAGACCGTCCTCCTGCTCGCCCTCGGCGGCGCCGTGCCGCCGGAGCGGCTCGTCACGGCCCTCGTCGCGTACCGGTTCGTCTACTTCCTCCTCCCGCTCGGGGCCGCCGCGGTCGTCCTCGCGGGCCTCGAGCACCGACGCGACCGGGCGGCGCTCGGCAGCCTGCTCGCCCGGGCCGGGCTCCTCACGCCGTCCGTGCTCGCCCTCGGGGTCGGCGGGCTCGGTCTCGTGCTCGTCGTCACCGGGGACGTCCCCGGTGACTCCGCCGCGCCGGACATGACGGCGTTCACCGCGAGCCTCGCGGGGGTGCTGCTCCTGCTCCTCGCCCGCGGGCTGCACCGCCGTCTGCACGGTGCGTGGGTGCTCTCGCTCTCGACCCTCGCCGCCGTGCTCGCCGTGGCGGCGACCCACGACGCACGGGGTGTCGCCGGCACCGCGGCGCTGCTCGTCGTCCTGCTCGTCATGGCCCGCGGAGCCTTCCACCGCACGATGTCCGTGCTCAGCGACCCGCGCGGCTGGGGGTGGTCGCTCACGGTCGCCGCAAGCGTCTCGGTCCTCGTCTGGTGGCACGACCTGTGGACCGGCAGCGCGCTCGTCGACGGCCGGACGGTCATCGCGGCGTCCGCCGCGGGCGACGCCCCCGTCCACGTCCGGGTCGGGCTCGCCGTCGGGCTGGTCGGGGTGGTCCTCGGCGGCAGCCGCCTGCAGGCCCCCGGGCGGGCGGCCCTCACGGCGACGGACGACGAGATGCGCCGGGCGGGGCAGGTGCTCACCCGGTCGACGCACGGCAACGCGTGCCTGCTGTGGACCGGCGACAAGCGGGTGCTCTTCTCCGGCGGCGGGAACGCCCTGCTCATGTACCAGGTGCGGGCCCGCAGCTGGGTCGTCATGTCCGACCCGGTCGGGGACGAGACCGAGTTCGACGACCTGCTCGCCCGCTTCGTCGACGAGGCCGACCGGGCGTGCGGGCGACCGGTGCTCTACAGCGTCCGCGAGGACCTCGCCGACCTCTACCGACGGCACGGCCTGACCCTCGTCAAGCTCGGCGAGGAGGCGACCGTCCCGCTCGCCGGGTTCTCCATGGAGGGCAAGCACCGCGCGAAGCTGCGCTCGGAGTGCCGGGCGAGCACCCGGGCGGGGGTCGAGATCGAGGTCGTGGAGCCGGCGGACGTCGAGGACCTGCTCCCCGAGCTCGCCGCGGTCTCGGACTCCTGGCTCGCCGAGCGCAACGCCCGCGAGAAGCGGTTCTCCCTCGGGGCCTTCGAGCCCGACTACGTCCGGCGCTTCCCCGTCGTCGTCGCCCGCCTCGAGGGCCGGGTCGTCGCGTTCGCGACGCTCTGGACGAGCGGTGCCCGGCACGAGGTGAAGATCGACCTCATGCGCCGGCTCCCCGACGCACCGCGGACCGTCATGAGCCACCTGTTCGTCGAGGCGATGACCTGGTCACGGGACGCGGGCTACGCCTCGTTCAGCCTCGGCATGGCGCCGTTGTCCGGGCTGCGCACCGACGGCACGGGCACGTTCTGGGACCGCGCCGGGCACTTCCTCTGGTCCCACGGCGAACACTTCTACAACTTCCAGGGCCTGCGGCAGTTCAAGGAGCGGTTCGACCCGGTCTGGGAGACCCGCTACGTCGCCTCGCCCGGCGGCCCCGCGCTGCCGGTCATGATGCTCGACGTCGCGGCGCTCGTCGCGGGCGGCGTCAAGGGCCTCGTCGCCCGCTGACCCGCGCCCGCTGACCCGCCCGCCGGCTCGCTCGCTCAGACCGACGACGGCCAGACCGGCGACCGCTTCTCGAGGAACGCGTCGATGCCCTCGGCCGAGTCGGCGCCCGCGAGGTCGGTGACCATGGCGCAGCCGGCGACCTCGTACGCCTCGCCGATCCCGGCGTCGATCTGCGCGTAGAAGGTGCGCTTGCCGTTGGCGACGACCGGCGCGCTGCGGGCCACGACGACGTCGGTGAACCGGGCCACCGCGGCGTCGAGGTCGGCCGCCGCGACGACCCGGTTCACCAGGCCCCAGTCGAGAGCCGTTGCGGCGTCGACCATCTCGCCGGTGAGCAGCAGCTCCATGGCGCGCTTGCGGCCGATGCTCCGGGCGACCCCGACGGCCGGCGTCGAGCAGAAGATCCCGATGTTCACCCCGGGCAGGCCGAAGCGTGCGTCGTCGGTGCACACGGCGAGGTCGCACATCGACACGAGTTGGCACCCGGCGGCGGTGGCGATGCCGTGCACCTTCGCGACGACGGGCTGCGGCAGCTGCGTGAGGCGCAGCATCATCGCGGTGCACGCGTCGAACAGGCCCTGCTGCCAGGCGTCGTCCCCGGTGTGCGCGCGCATCTCGGCGAGGTCGTGCCCGGCGCTGAAGCCCCGCCCGGACCCGGTGAGGACGACGGCCCGCACGCCTGCGTCGTCCGCGACGTCCCGCAGGTGCCCGTCGAGGGCGGCGATCATCGCCGCGGACAACGGGTTGAACCGGCTGCCGCGGTTCATCGCGAGGGTCGCGACACCCCCGGAGTCGGACCGCAGGACGTACGGCTCGTCGGTCGGGGTCTGGCTCATGCGCACCTCGCTGGACGGTTCACTGGAACGACTCGCTCGACCGCGCGCTCTCGCGCAGCACGTTCTTCTGGATCTTCCCCGTGCTCGTCTTCGGCAGCGCGCCGAAGACGACGCTGCGCGGCACCTTGAAGTGGGCGAGGTGCGCGCGGCAGTGCTCGACGAGCTCGTGCTCGGTGGCGGTCGCGCCGTCCCGCAGCTCGACGTACGCCCGCGGGGTCTCGCCCCACTTGGGGTCCGGGGTCGCGACGACGGCGGCGAACGCGACGGCGGTGTGCTGGTAGAGGACGTCCTCGACCTCGACGGAGGAGATGTTCTCGCCGCCGGAGATGATGACGTCCTTGGCCCGGTCCCGGATCTTCACGTACCCGTCCGGCTCACGGACCGCGAGGTCGCCCGAGTGGTACCAGCCGCCGGCGAAGGCCTCCTGCGTCGCGGCCGGGTTCTTCAGGTAGCCCTTCATGACAACGTTGCCGCGGAAGACGATCTCCCCCATCGTCTCGCCGTCCGCCGGGACCTCCTCGCCGGTGTCGGGGTCGAGCACCGTGACGGCGTCCTCGAGCAAGTACCGGACGCCCTGGCGGCCGTTGGCCCGGGCCCGCTCCTCGAGGTCGAGGTCGGCCCACGCGTCCTGCTTCGCCGCGACCGTCGCCGGTCCGTAGACCTCGGTGAGGCCGTACACGTGGGTGAGGTCGATGCCGATCCGCTCCATCGCCGCGATGAGCGAGGCGGGCGGCGGCGCGGCCGCGACCATGGCGCTGATCTGGTGGTCGATGCCGTCACGGAGCTCCGCGGGGGCGTCGACGAGCATCTTGTGCACGATCGGGGCCCCGCAGTAGTGCGTGACCTTCTCCTCCCGGACGAGGCGGTAGATCTCCCGCGCGTCGACCCGGCGCAGGCAGACGCTCGTGCCGGCGTTCGCCGCGAGGGTCCACGGGAAGCACCAGCCGTTGCAGTGGAACATCGGCAGCGTCCACAGGTAGACGCTGTGCCGGGGCATGCTCCACGTGAGGATGTTCCCGACGGCGTTGAGGTGCGCGCCGCGGTGGTGGTAGACGACGCCCTTCGGGTTGCCCGTCGTCCCGCTGGTGTAGTTGAGCGAGATCGCCTGCCACTCGTCGACGGGCTGGGTGCGGCGGTAGCCGGGGTCGCCGCCGGCGAGGAACGCCTCGTACTCGACCGTGCCGATCCGCTCGCCGGCGCCGGTGAACTCGCTGTCGTCGACGTCGACGACGAGCGGGGACACCGACGCGGCCTCGAGCGCCTGCCGGACGACGCCGGAGAACTCCCGGTCGACGAGCAGCACCGTCGCCTCGCCGTGGTCGAGGATGTGGGCGATCGTCGGGGCGTCGAGCCGGGTGTTCACCGCGTTGAGCACGGCCCCGGTCATCGGGACGCCGAAGTGCGCCTCGAGCATCTCCGGGGTGTTCGCGAGGACCGCCGCGACGGTGTCGCCGGGGCCGACGCCGTGCGCCTCGAGCGCGGAGGCGAGGCGGCGGCAGCGGTCGCGGTACTGCGTCCACGTGTAGCGGCGGGCGCCGTGGACGACGGCCGGGCGCTGCGGGTAGACGTCCGCGGCCCAGTCGAGGAAGACGAGCGGGGTGAGGGCCGCGAAGTTGGCGGCCGTCCGTTCGAGCCCGGTGTCGTAGATCCCGCTCATGCCTGCTGCCAGCTCCCGGTCCTCGTCGACGCCTCTGGCTGCGAACAGTAGGCGGCGTGCGAGGGTGGCGGAAGGACCGGCGGCCCGGCGTGGGTCACAGCCGTGGGCACCGCGCACGCGCAGCCGGTCGGTCTGGAGGGGACGTGCTCGACCTGCTCGACTGGCGCCGCCGGGTGGCGGCGCTCTACGCCGACGTGCGCTCCGCCGGCAGCCCGCGGACGGCGCACGACCGGTGGCGGCGCGGCCGGGACGACCTGTTCGCCCACCACCCGCAGAGCCCGCTCACCGACGACGCCCGGGCGGCCTTCACGGGGCTGCCAGTCGCGCCCTACGACCCGGACCTGCGGTTCGACGTCGCCGTCGAGCCCGCCCCCGAGGGGGCCGGGCCCGACGCGTGGACGGCGCGGACCGGCTCCGACGGGGACGTCCCGTTCACCCGGGTCGGCGTCGTCCGGCTGCCGGGCCTCGGCTCCCTCGACGTCTGGTGGCTCGCGTCGTACGGCGGCGGGATCTTCCTGCCGGTCCGGGACGCCGCGCCCGACACGTACGGCGGCGGCCGGTACGTCCTCGACACGGTGAAGGGCGCCGACCTCGGGGGCGACGTCCGGGCCGGCCGGCTCGTCGTCGACCTGAACTTCGCCTACAACCCGTCGTGCGCGTACTCGCCGGCGTGGACCTGCCCGCTGCCGCCGGCCGGCAACACCCTGACGGTGGCCCTCCCGGGCGGCGAGCGCACCCCGCCGTACGCCTGATCCGCGGTCGTGGACCGGATCCCGGGCACGGGCCCCGGATCCGGTCGACCGGGGCGGATCAGCCGCGGGCGAGCACGCGCGGGTGGTCGCGCCAGGCCGGCATCCGCGCCATGTAGGCGAGGGTGGCGGCCTCGAGGTCGGCACGGGGGGCGTCCGGCTCGCGCCGCGCCTGCCACGCGACCATCCGCTCGAAGCGCTCCTCGAACGCCTGGAGGTTGCCCTCGGCGTCCGTGCAGTGGGCGCAGTAGCGCCCGGTCTCGATGGGCATGCCGCAGCTCTCGCAGCCGGTGCTCGTCGTCATGTCGGGGTCCTCCTGCTGGTCGGGTTCTCGTCGGTGGTCTGCCGGTGCTCGTCGTCCGCGGCGACGAGGGCCCGGACGCCGCGCACGAGCGCGGCGCGGTCCTGCGGGGTCATCAAGGCGACGGCGCGGGCGAGCAGGTCGACCGACAGCACCTCGCGGTCCCGGTCGAGGAACGCCAGCCCGTCGTCGGTGAGCCAGACGAGCGTGCGCCGCCCGTTCGCCGGGTCCCGCTCGCGGGCGAGCAGACCCTTCCCGGCGAGCTGGGTGACGATGTCGCTGACGACCGACTGGGCCCGGTCCAGGTGCTGCGCCATCTCGCCCACGGTGAGCGGCCCGGTGTGCGCGAGATGGGTGAGGACGGCGCGCGAGGCCCCGCTGAGCTCGGCGTGCTTGCCGTCGCGCCGGTGGAACCGCAGGTAGGCCTGCTGGTAGGCGCGCTCGAACGCCCGGGCCACACGGACGGCGTCCCGCTCCTCGTCGGGCTCGTCGCCGGCGCCGTCGATCTCCACGGCCGCAAGCCAACGCCCGTGCCGACCCATCGTCAATCCCGATGGGTCGGCCGCCCGATCGGCAGACCTGTTCGGCAGCCCCGTTCGGCTGCCGCGAACGCCCCGCCCGGCGCCTGCCCGGGCCGACCTACCCTGCCCCGATGAGCACCGTCGACAGCGCAGACCTCACCGCACGGGCCGCGGCGATGGAGGCCCGGATCCGCACCTACTTCGACGGCTGCAACGCCGCCGACGTCGAGGGCATGGTCGCCTGCTTCGTCCCGGACGCCGTCCACTACTTCCCGCCGGGGATGTACGGCGGCGCGTGGCGCGGCGCCCGGGTCATCGCCGAGCGGTGGGCCGCGTCGGTCGCGACCCGCGGCTCGGCGTGGACGATCGACCGCCTCGTCTGCGACCCGGCGAGCCACCAGGCCGTCATCGAGTGGAGCCACTTCAAGACCGCCGAGGGCACCGTGCTGCGCGGTGACGAGTGGTACGTCTTCGAGCCGGAGTCCTTGCTCGTCAAGGAGATCCGGGCCTACTACGCCTCGCCGCAGGACCCGTCCCTGGCCCGCCTCGAGCTCGGTGACTTCGACTACGCGGGCCGCGGCTACGCACTGGAGTGCCCGGTCCTGCGGCCGCACCCGTCGCAGCAGGGCTGACGCGCCGCGCTGACGGGAGCGGCCCGGCGCGGCAGACTCGGCGGATGGCGACCTGGGACGACGTCCGCTCGATCGCGCTCGCGCTGCCGGAGGCGGTCGAGGAGACGAGCCGGCGGGGCACGCTGTCGTGGTCGGTGCGACGCAAGGGGTTCGTCTGGGAGCGGCCGCTCGGCAGGGCCGGCACGGCCGAGCTCGGGGACGCGGCCCCCACCGGTCCGGTGCTCGCCGCCATGGTCGACGACCTCGGCGTCCGGCAGGCGTGGATCCAGGCCGACCCGGCGGTGTTCTTCGTCATCGCCCACTTCGCCGGCTACCCCGCCGTCCTCGTCCGCCTCGACGAGATCGCGGTCGGCACCCTGCGCGAGGTCGTCGTCGAGGCCTGGCTCGCGGTGGCCCCGAAGCGGCTGGTGGACACGTTCCTGGCGGCCGGGGAGCACCCGGATGCCGTCGACGACCCCGGGGTCTAGCGTGGCGCGCATGAGCGACATGCGCTACCGCCCGCTCGGGGACAGCGGCCTCGTGGTGTCCGTGGTCGGGCTGGGCTGCAACAACTTCGGCCGCCGGATCGACCTCGAGGCGACCCGCGCCGTCGTCGACGCGGCGCAGGACAGCGGGATCACGCTGCTCGACACCGCCGACACCTACGGCGCGAGCGAGGAGTTCCTCGGCGAGGTGCTCGCGGGCCGTCGTGACGACTTCGTCCTCGCGACGAAGTTCGGCATGGACCTGCACGGCGCGCTCGGGAACGACGGCGGCGCGCGGGCGTCACGGCGGTACGTGCGCAGGGCCGTCGAGCGGTCGCTGCGCCGGCTGCGCACCGACCACGTCGACCTCTACCAGCTGCACCGCCCGGACCTCGTCACCCCGGTCGAGGAGACGCTCTCGGTGCTCACCGACCTCGTCCGAGAGGGCAAGGTCCGGTACATCGGGTCGTCGAACCTCACCGGGTGGGAGGTCGCGGACGCGGACTGGACGGCGCGCACGCACGGCTACGAACGGTTCGTCAGCGCGCAGAACGAGTACAGCCTCGTCGAGCGCGGCGCCGAGGACGACCTCGTCCCCGCGTGCGAGCACTTCGGCATCGGTCTGCTGCCGTACTACCCGCTGGCCAACGGCCTGCTCACGGGCAAGTACCGGCGCGACACCCCGGCCCCCGAGGGCACCCGGCTGCACGGCCGGCAGGACTACATCACCGACGAGCGGCTCGACACCGTGGAGGCGCTCACCGCCTTCGCGGGGCAGCGCGGGATCGGTCTGCTCGACGTCGCGATCGGCGGCCTCGCCGCCCGGCCCGCGGTCGCGTCGGTGATCGCCGGCGCGACCCGCCCCGAGCAGGTCCGGGCGAACGCCGCGGCCGGGGCCTGGCTGCCGACCGGCGACGACCTCGCCGCGCTCGACGCGCTGCTCGACGAGCACTGACGCGGGCCGTCGACCGGGGTGACGTCCGGATCCTGGGACGACCCGTACCGCCGGACGCACCAACGCGGCGGAACCGCGGCGTGTCGGCGCTGGGAGCGCTCTTGTGACGGCCTGCGGTACGGCGGTCCCACGATGCGGACGGCGGACGGCGGACGGCGGTCGGACGGTCGGACGGGCGGTACGGGGCCGCCGGCGGGGGCGGGTACGGCAGACTCGCCGGGTGGCTGACGACCGGGACGACGCGGCGGTCCGGCTCGACCGCCGGGTCGCCGAGGCCGCCGACGCCTGGTTGACCGACCCGCGCGACACCGGGGTGTACGCGCGGCTCGTCGCCGCGGTCACCGAGCGTCGCGCCGTGCTGGACGCCGCGCCCACGGCAGTCGAGGCCGCCGGGCCGGCCGAGGCGGTCGAGGTACCTGCGGACGCCGACCCCGACGACGACCCGGACGACGACCCGGACGACGAGCCCGCCGTCCCGCTGCGACCGGTCGGGGCCGACCTCGTCGGCGACCCGCGGGCGGTCCTCGACCGGCTGCGGCGGGGCTGACGCAACGTCCCGGACGGGTCGGGCGTCTCCTGGGGTGCAGGTGTCCGGCCGCCCTCGAGGCGGCCGGACACCTGACCAGTGGCCGTCCGCGGACTCGAACCGCGGGCCGTCCCGGGCGGGAGGCAGCTTCGAGAGGGTCGTTCTCGACGGGAGTTCTTTCTCCGCTGGACCTCTACGGCCTCCTCCGACGCTAGCCCGCCGGGCCCGGCCGCCGGAACGCGCGAAGGTCCCTGCCCGGGGCGTCCGCGGCTGTCTGGTCGGTCACGCCGGCTCGACGGGCACCCACAGCTCGGCCCGGGCCGTCGTGCCGTCCGCCGACAGCTCGCTGCGGAGCAGCTCCGGCCCCGGCCTGCTCCGCCACGGGTTCGACGGGAACCACTGGGTGAAGACATCCCGCCAGAGCTCCTGGACCACCGCCGGGAACGGGCCCGACGCCGCGAAGACCGCCCACGGCCCGGCCGGGACGTCGAGGCTGTCGAGCCCGGCCTCGGCGTCGGCCGGGCCGCCGTACCGGGCCGCGGCGAACCAGTAGTCGAGCTCGGTGCCCTCGCTGCGCTCCGCGCCGAGACCGTCGCTGACGTTCAGCGGCCCGGCCGGCTCCCCGTCCGCGAGCCCCGCGACCTGCTCCCGGACCTGCGGCGGCAGGCCCCGCAGGAAGGCGACGATCGCCGGGTTCATCCCCTCGTGCACGAGCGGGACCCGGGCCCGCCGCCCGACGAGCCTGAACGGCCCGGGCTCGACGATCCGGTACTCCATGACGGCACTCCCCTCGACGACGACGCGGAAGGAGAGCCGCTGCTGCGCCCGCAGGGCCGCCCCGGTCCGGCGCGCCTCGCCCGGCGTGACGCCGTGCACGGCCCGGAACGCCCGGCCGAACCCCTCCGCGGACCCGTACCCGAACCGCACGGCGATGCCGAGCAGCGGCTCGTCCCCGGCGAGCACCGCCGCGCCGGCCAGGGTGGCCCGCCGGCGCCGGACGTACTCCCCGAGCGGCATGCCGGCCAGCGCCGAGAACATCCGCCGCAGGTGGTGCTCCGAGGTGGCCGCCGCGCGTGCGAGCGCGGTGACGTCCGGGTCCTGCTCCGGGTGCGCCGCGAGCCCGCGCTCGAGCTCGTCGAGCGCCGCGTTGAGCCGGTCCGGCATCGTGGTTCCCCTTTCCTGACCCCTCGACGCTAGGTCAGGGAGCGGACGGCGTCCCGACCGTGCCGGTGCGGGTCCGTTCGGTCGCCCGTCCGGTCGGTCGTGGGGCGAGCCGCTCGACGCGGCCGAGGACGTCGTCCGTGACGACCCGTTCGGCCCCGTACGACGGTGGCTCCGGGATGAACACGGTGAACGAACGGTGAACACAAGTCGAAAAGGGACTCTCGCCTCTTCTTACGGGCACACAACTGCGGGATAACGATGACGAACGTTGTGCGCCGCCGGGCTTCACCCTGCACGTCACCGCTTCGCCCTCCCCGACTCGCCGCCCCTTACCCGGAGGTTCCGGTGGACCTGGTCCTGCTCAGCGTCATCGCTGTCGTCGCCCTCGCTCTCCTCTTCGACTTCTCCAACGGCTTCCACGACGCGGCCAACTCGGTCGCCACCGTCGTGGCCACGAAGGTCATGTCCGCGCGGATGGCCGTCTGGTTCTCCGCGTTCTTCAACTTCGCCGCCTTCTTCTTCGTCGGCACGGCCGTGGCCAACACGGTCGCCAAGGTCGTCAAGCCGGGCATGGAAGGGGTCGGGGTCGTCTTCGCCGCCCTGATCGCCGCGATCGCCTGGAACTACGCGACCTGGTTCGTCGGCATGCCGTCCTCGTCGAGCCACGCGATCATCGGCGGCCTCATCGGTGCCGGCCTCGCGGCCGGCGGCACGGACGCGGTCGACTGGAGCAACGTCAAGAAGGTCGCCTTCGCGATCGTCCTGTCGCCGGCCGTCGCGCTGAGCGTCGCCGTCCTCGCCACCGGGCTCGTGATCCTCATCCAGAAGGCGACCGGCTGGGGGGACGACGCCAAGCCGTTCAAGGGCCTCCAGCTCGTCTCCGCGGCGGCGGTCTCCTTCGGTCACGGCGCGAACGACGCGCAGAAGACCATGGGCGTCATCGCGACCCTGCTCGTCGGCGCCGGGTACCTGTCGACCGACGACCCGGCGAACATCTCGGTCCCGACCTGGGTCGCGCTCCTGGCCTACGGCGCGATCGCGGCCGGCACCGTCTGGGGCGGCTGGCGGATCGTCCACACGATGGGCATGAAGATCACGAACCTCAACGCCCGGACCGGTGTCGCGGCGAACATCGGCGCGACGACGGCGATCTTCGGCGCGACCCAGCTCGGCATCCCGATCTCGACGACGCACGCGGCCGCCTCGTCGGTCGTCGGCGCCGGCATCGGCGGCCGTCGCGGGGTCAACTGGCGGGTCATCGGCGAGATGGTCGTGGCGTGGATCGTCACCCTGCCGTCGACGGCAGCGATCGCCTGGCTCGCCTTCGAGCTGACGAAGCTGCCCTCGCCGGTCAACGTCATCGTCGTCGGCGCCGTCGTCCTCGGCTTCGGCACCTGGATCGTCTGGGCGATGCGCCACAGCATGGGCCACAAGGAGATCGAGGCCGAGCTCGCGACGACCGCAGGGGCCGTCCTCGAGCCGGAGAAGGCCGCCGCCTGACGGCTGTTCCCACCGACGGCGGTCCGCGCGACCGTCGCGACGTCCCGGTCCCGGGCACCCCGTCGGGGTGCCTGGGACCTGTTCGTGGGCGAGGATTCACCGGTGACCGCGCCAGGACCCGCCGACCGGACGCCGGGCGACGTCTGTCTGCAGGGCGGGGCCGAGCTGCGGCCCGGGTGCGAGGCGATGGACGCCGCGATGCTCTGGGCGCACGGGCCGGGGCTCGGGCCGGAGGGGCTGGCCCGACGGGTCGTCGTCGTGCCGTTCGCGGGCCGTCCGGGCCGGGAGCGGGCGGTCGCCGGGGCGAACGCCGACGGCTGGTACCGCCGGCTCGGCGCCCGCGAGGTCGACGTCGTCCTCGACGAGGGCCCCGGCTTCGGCGACCTGCTCGCGCGTCTCACCGGGCCGGACGACGGCACGGACGGCACCCCGGGCGGCCCGCCGGTCCGCCCGCCGCGCGGCGGCGACCTCCTCGTGCTCCCCGGCGGGTCGCCGTCCCGGCTCCTCGGCGCCCTCGCGCCGCACCGGGACGCGCTCGCGGCCGCCCTGGGCCGCGGCGTCGCCGTGAGCGGGGCGAGCGCGGGCGCGATGGTGCTCTGCCGGTGGACGGTGCTGCCCGAGGGTGGCCGGCCCCGCGTCGTCGACGGCCTCGGGCTCGTGCCGGTCGACCTCGTCCTCGTGCACTTCTCCGGCGGCAGCGGGTGGCTCGACGTGGCACGCGGCGTGCTGCCGCCCGACCCGGTCGTGCTCGGGCTGCCCGAGCGGTCCGGTGCGGTGCTCCGGGCGGACGGTCGGGTCGAGGCCGCCGGGGTCGAGAGCTTCACCCGCTTCACGGTCTGAGGACAGTTCGGTCCGGACCGAAGTGTGCCCGGGCTACCGTGGCCCGATGGCGGACGACGTGACTCCCGGCCCCGCGGACCTCTCGGTCCCGGCGCGGGCGATGGCCGAGCCGGCCCGGGCACGGATGCTCGACGCGCTCGTCGACGGCCGGGCCTGGACGGCGTCCGAGCTCGCCCGGGCCGCAGGGGTCGCCGCGTCGACGGCGAGCGGGCACCTCAAGGTCCTCACCGACCACGGGCTCGTCACCGCGACGGCGTCCGGACGGCATCGGTACTTCGCGCTCGCAGGGCCGGACGTCGCGCGCGCCGTCGAGGCGCTCCAGGCGATCGCGCCGAGCCTGCCGGTGCGATCGCTGCGCCAGCAACGGGTCTCGGCCGACCTGCGGGCCGGGCGCACCTGCTACGACCACCTCGCCGGTGACCTCGGGCTGCGCGTCACCGACCTGCTCGTGCACGCCGGCTGCCTGGCCGCCCCCGAGACGGGGCGCGACGTCCCGCTCGCCGAGCCGCTGCCCGCGCACCCCGTCGTCGAGCGGTTCGCCGTCGCGGCCGTCCCGACCGGCGGACGCCGTCCGGTGGCCCGCGGCTGCCTGGACTGGACGGGCCGCCGTCCGCACCTCGCCGGCCGGCTCGGCGCCCACCTGCTCATCGTCTTCCGCGAGAACGACTGGGTCGAGCCGCGGCCCGGGAGCCGGGCGCTGCGCCTCACCGCCGCGGGCGCCGCGGTGCTCTCTGCTCTGGAGTGACCGTCAGCCCTCGAGCGACCACGTGCCCGGCGGGACGGCGAGGGCCTGCACGTCGGCGTACGGCACGGCGGGCGGCAGCGCCGACCCGTCCCGGACGGCGCGCGCCGCGTCGACGGCGGCCCGGAGCGCGGCCCGGTAGGGCAGCGACCCGGTGCTCACCCGGCGCACCCCCAGCGCCGCGAGGTCGTCGACCGACCGGTTCGGGTAGGGCAGCACGTTGAGCGGGACGATGACCGCTGCGGCGAGGGCGGCGATCTGCGCGTCGGTGAGCGGTCCCGGCACGAAGACGCCGTCCGCGCCAGCGTCGACGTAGGCGAGCGCGCGGTCGAGCGTGTCGTCCAGAGGCCCCGGGCCACCGAGCCAGTGGGTGTCGACGCGGGCGTTGACGAAGACGTCCGGGCAGCGCGCCTTCACTGCGGCCACCTTCGCGGCGAGCGCCGCGGCCGGCACGAGGGCGCCGTCCGTGCTGTCCTCGAGGTTGATCCCGGCGACGCCGAGCGAGCCGACGAGCGACGCGACCTCGGCAGGGTCGGCGGCGTAGCCGTCCTCGAGGTCGACCGACACCGGGCAGGGCAGGTCGCTCAGCGCCGCCGCGAGGGCGAGGACGCCGTCGCGGCCGGCGCGCGCGCCGTCGACGAGACCGCGGGCCGCGCAGACGCCCAGGCTCGTCGTCGCGACCGCCGGGAACCCGGCCGAGACGAAGGCCCGCGCCGATGCGACGTCCCACGCGTTGGGCAGCACGAGCGGCCGGGGGCCGTCGTGGAGGACGCCGAACGGCGTCCGCAGCGGCGGGCCGGCTCTCATCGCAGTGCCGCCGTCGCGAGCCGCGGCGCGAGGTCGCGGCCCGGGCAGGCGTGCGGGCCCCGGCCGTACGGCGCGTCCGTCAGGTCGACGAGCACCTCGGTGCCGTCCGGGCCGACCCGCCGCGTGACCGGGACCGGGGGCTCGTGGGAGCCCGTGCGCAGCCGTTCGACGAGCGCGGACGTCGCGGCATGCGCCTGAACGAGCACGCAGACCCGGGCGGCGGCCTGCTCCGACCGGCCGCCGCACGCGGCGACGAGCCGGTCGGCCGCGGCGTCCGCGGCCGCGCTCACCGGCAGGTGCGGCTGGTAGGCGGCGGCGACGAGATCGACGTCCGCCAGCAGCGCGACCGGCAGGCCGAGCGCGTGGAGCACGGCCGCCGTCGGGTGCTGCCCGGCGACGGCCCGGACGTCGAGGCCCTCGAGGAGGACCTCGACGCTGCGCCGCCGCGCGGCGTGCAGCGGCCCGTCGCAGAACCGGACGACGGCGGCCCGCAGGCCGGCGACCCCGCTGGTCGCCGTCGGGTCGGGCAGCGGCGGCACCGTGAAGGCCGGGTCCTCGAGAACGTCGCTCCGGACGGTCGGGTCCGCGGTCGGCGTCGTGGGTGGCATCCCGTCATCCTGGGCCCGGAACGCTTCGGCGGGGCCCGAAGCGTGCAGCACTGGCTACGGTGACCTCCATGCTGACGCTGCCCTCCTTCCGCCTCGAGGCCTTCTTCGCGCAGTGGGAGTTCGCCGCGCGCCACCACCTCACGGCCTCCGACGGGCAGACCGTCACGGTCGGCGAGCTCCTGGAGATCGCGGGCACCGACCCGGCCGAGCTGCTCGGCCTCGAGCTCGGGTACGTGCCGACGACCGGTACGGACGCCCTGCGCGAGGCGGTCGCCGGCACGTTCGCCGGGACGTCGCGGGGCGGCGGGGCGGCCGTCGCGCCGGACGACGTGCTCGCCTTCGCGGGGGCCGAGGAGGCGCTGCTCCTCGCGCTCTCCGAGCTGCTCTCGCCGGGCGACCACGCCGTCGTCACGGTGCCGAACTACCAGGCGATGGAGTCGGTGCCGATCGCGACCGGCGCCGAGGTGACCGGGCTGCCGCTGTGGACCGGCTCGGGGGAGTCGCTGCGCTGGACCCTCGACGTCGACCGGGTCCGGGACGCCCTGCGGCCGGCGACGAAGGTCGTCGCGGTCAACGTGCCGAACAACCCGACCGGGTTCGTCCCCGACCTCGACGCCTGGCTCGCGCTCGCGGCGCTGTGCGAGGAGCGCGGGATCGTCCTGTTCTCCGACGAGGTCTACCGCGGCGTCGAGGCCGACCCGGCCCGCACCCTGCCGCCCGCGGTCGAGGTCTGCGCGACCGGGATGACCCTCGACGTCACGTCGAAGTCCCTCGGCCTGCCGGGGCTGCGGGTCGGCTGGCTCGTGAGCCGTGACCGCGCGCTGCTCGGCCGGATCGAGGCGCGCAAGCACTGGACGAGCATCTGCAACGCCGGCCCCAGCGAGCTGCTCGCGACCCTCGCCGTCCGCAACGCCGGCGCCCTGCGGGCCCGGCTGCGCGCTGTCCTCGACGCGAACACGAAGACCTTCGACGCGTTCTTCGCCGACCACGCGCAGTGGTTCGACTGGCAGGCACCGGACGGCGGCTGCGTCGCCTTCCCGCGCTACCGCGGGCCGGACGGCGTCGAGGAGTTCTGCGCGCGGCTGCTCCACGAGCGGGGCGTGCTCCTGCTGCCCGCCTCGCTCTACGCGAGCGACCTGGCGACGGTGCCGGCCGACCGGTTCCGGATCGGCCTGGGCCGCCGCGACCCGGAGCCGGCCCTCGCCGAGGTCGCGGCGTTCCTCGCGGCGCAGGCGTAGCGCGCGGGCACCGGGTCAGCGCTCCCGGCGCGGCTTGCCCGTCGCCGTCCGCGGCACGTCGTCGACGACCTCGAGGTCCCGCGGCATCTCGGCCCGGGACAGCCTGGGCCGCAACCACTCCCGCAGCTCCTGCGGGCCGAGCGTGGTCCCCGGCCGGCGGCACGCGGTCGCCGCGAGCCGGGTGCCGAACTCGTCGTCCGGCACCGGCCGGACGACGGCGTCGGCGACGTCCGGGTGCGCCTCGATCGCGGCGAGGACCGGCGCCGGGTAGACGTTCTCGCCGCCCGAGACGACCATCTCGTCGTCGCGGCCGTCGAGGAACAGCCGCCCGGCGACGTCGACGTGCCCGAGGTCGCCGGTCGGGACGAGCCCGCCGTCCGGGCTCCAGCCGCCGACGAGGACGCGGCCGGTCGTGCCGCGCGGCACCGGGGCGCCGGCGGCGTCGACCACGCGCAGGGTGACCCCGCGGGGCGGCCGGCCGACGGTGCCGGGGGCGGCCCGCAGGTCCGCCGGGGTCGCGAGCGTGGCCCACGCCGCCTCGGTCGTCCCGAAGAGGTTGAAGACGCGCTCGCCGAACAGCGCCCGGCCGTCCGCGAGGGTCGACGCCGTGAGCGGGGCCGCCCCGCTGACGACCGCCCGCAGCCGGGGGAGGTGCTGCGGCGCAACGGTTCCGTCCGGCTGGCGGGCCGCGGCCGCCATCCGCCGCAGGTGGATCGGCAGGAGGAACACCGCCCGCGCCTCGTGCTCGGCGACGACCTCGAGGAGGCGCTGCGGCGCCAGCCCGGCGGCGAGGACGACCGGGCAGCCGAGGGCCAGGCCGGCGACGAGGTAGACGAGCCCGTACCCGTGGTGCACGGGGGCGGCGACGACGACGGCCTCGCCGGTGCGCATCGGGATCCGGGCGAGGTGGGTCGTCAGCGGCCCGACGAGCACCCGCAGCGGCACATCCCGCGGGACGGCCCGCGGCGTGCCCGTCGTCCCCGACGTGAGCGGGACGACGCGAGGCACCCGGCGCCGCGCCGGCCGGCCGCCGGGGGAGCGCCGGCCCGCCCCGGCCTCCGGCGCAGGGCCCGGCTCCGGCACCGGGGCGCCGTCCGGACCGGGCCGCAGCACCACGGTGACCCCGGCGGTGCGCAGCACCCGCTCGCAGCGGTCGGGCGGCAGGTCCGGGGCGAGCATCACGGCGTCCGCACCGGCGAGGGTCGCCCCGACGAGGCCGACGACGAGGTGCCGGCCGTCGAGCCGGTCGAGCGCGACCCGGTCGCCGGCGCGCACCCCGTCGGCGCGCAGCCGGCGGGCGAGCGTCTGCGCGCCCGCCATGAGGGCGCCGGCGGTGACCGGGCCCTGCACGTCGACGACGACGACCGCGGCGGGGTCGGCCGCCGCGAGCGCAGCGGCCGGTGCCGGGCCGTACCGGACGACGGCCCGCAGCAGCCGGCCGAGCCGGCGCGGCCCGAGCGCGCCGGTCGCGGCGACCACCCGCAGCGGCTCGGTCGCCCGGGCCAGCCGCACGCCCAGGGTCGCGACGGTCTGCGCGGCGTCCGGGGCCAGCCCGGCGGCGAGGACGGCGAGCCGGCCCCACCACGGGTACCAGCGGCCCCGGCGCAGGACGGCCCGGCAGACGACGCCCGCCGCCTCGTCCGCGGTCATCGCGGGCAGGTTGCGGTACTGCGCGGTCGGCGCGCTCATCCGGGTGCGGACGAGCCCGAGGTGCACCGTGCTCACCGTGACGCCGTCCGCCCGCAGCTCGGGGGCCGCCGTCCGCAGCCAGATCTCGAAGGCGCCCTTGGAGGACAGGTACGCCGTCCAGCTCGGGGTCGGCAGGCCGAGCCCGACGGTCGACACGTTGACGACGTGCCCGCGGCCGCGCTCGCGCATCGACGGCAGCAGGTCCAGCAGCAGCCGGACCGGTCCGAGATGGTTGACGCCGATCAGCCGCTCCACGTCGTGGAACCGGCCGGCGCTGTCCGCCACGGAGCGGCGGATCGAGTGCCCCGCGTTGCTCACGACGACGTCGACGCGGCCGTGCTCGGCGAGGACGGCGGCCGCGAGGGCGCCGACGTCCTCCGGCCGCGCGAGGTCGACCGGGTGGACGTGCGCGGCGCCGCCCGCGGCGACGATCTCGCGCCGGACCGCCTCCAGGCGGCCGCGGGTGCGGGCGACGAGGAGCACCGTCGCGCCGGCGGCCCCGAGCCGGCGGGCGGTCGCGGCGCCGATCCCCTCCGAGGCCCCGGTGACGAGGACGACCCGGCCGCCGACGGCGTGCCGCAGCGCGGCCGCGGACGGGTCCCGGCCGGCGTAGCCGGCGAGCACCCGCAGGGCGTGCCGGACCCCGGGGCCGCGCGAGCCGCTGGTCGTCACGGCCCGTGAGCGTAGGCGTGCCGGCGCGCACCGGCGGGGAGCCGATCACGAAAGTTGCGCGGCCGGTGCAATCCTGTGACCGGGGCCGCGCGTCATGCAGGCATGAGCGATGCCTCGGGGGTGGTGGTGCGGCGTCCCTTCGTGGGGCGCCCCGCGACGTCCCGTGCCGGACGGGACACCCCGGCAGGACCACCGCAGTGGTCCGCGTCGGACGACTTCGACGCGTTCGTCGCGGCGCGGGCCGCGACGCTCGTGCGCTCGGCGCGGGGGCTGCTGCGGGACCCGCAGCACGCCGAGGACGTCGTCCAGGACGTGCTCGTCAAGGTGCACCGGCACTGGGACACGATCGTGCGGCAGGAGGTCCCGGACGCCTACGTGCGCCGGATGCTCGTCAACGCGTGCACCTCGTTCTGGCGGCGCGCAGCCCGGCGCGAGCGCTCCGTGCCGGACGACGCGCTGTCGCTCGTCGTGGACCACCGCGGCGCCGCGCCCGACGAGTCGCACCGGGTCGACGAGCGCGAGCTCATGCTCTCCCTGCTGCGGCGGCTGCCCGCCAAGCAGCGCGCCGTCCTCGTCCTGAGGCACTACGAGGGCCTGCCCGACGCCGAGGTGGCCGCCGTCATGGGGACGAGCGTCCAGACCGTCCGGAGCAACGTCCACCGCGGGCTCGCCTCGCTGCGCGCCATGATGACCGAGCACCAGGAGATGCTGCGATGAGCCGCCGGAACCCCTCGCTGCCGCCGGAGGTCGAGGCCGAGGTCGCCGCCCGGCTCGAACGGGCCCTCGCGGGCGGCCTCGACGACGGGCTCGTCGACGTCGCCCGGCTCGCGACCGGGACCCGGGCCGGGATCCGCCGGGCGGCCGTGCGCCGCCGGGTCGCGGTGGCCGCGGCGACGGCTGCGACGTCCGCTCCCGCCTCCGCACCGAACCGGTCCCGCTCCGGGACGCGGACCCCGGACCCCTCGACCTCCGTACCCGCCGCGGACGCCGCCGTCCCGCCGCCGGAGCAGGGGCCGCCCGCGACCGTCGTCCCGCTGACCCGGGTGCTCGGGAGCGACAGCGGGCTGGACGTCGCCTACCGCGTCCCGAGGACCGTGAACTACACCGCCCGGGACTTCCCCCGGCCGCTGCTGCAGCTCCTCGAGGTGGGGGACTACCGCTTCGTCTCCGTCGTCTCCGGCCAGGGCTGCGGGACGTACACCCCGGCCCGGGCCCCCGTCGCCGCGAACTCGTGGTCGTGGGCCGAGGAGGACAGCAACCGGTCCGACCAGCTCACCGTGACGCTCACCGTGACGGGATGGGTGCCGGGGACGGCGTCCGGGCACTTCGCGGAGGTCGTCGACAACACGGGCGTCTGCCGCTGGATGGAGCCGCCCGCACCGGTCTCGGCCCGCCGGCTGGTCGGGGACGAGCGGTGGCTGGCGACGTTCGGGGACGCGAGCAGCGGGGTCGTCCGGGCCGCGGTCCGGGTCGGTGACGTCATCGTCAGCGTCGAGGTCCACGACCCGGCCGGCACCGCCTCCGCGGTCTCGCTCGCCGCGGAGCTCACGAACCTCGCCGCCGGGCGCGTGCAGAGCAGCGGCCTGGTGCGGACCGCGGCGCAGGTCAGCTGACCGGCCCGCCCGGCCCGCCGACGGGACGCCCGCGTAGANGACCGGCCCGCCCGGCCCGGTCCCGTCGGCGGGCGCCTCCGCGGCCGCCTCCGCGAGCACCTGCCGTGCCACCGCGAACGCCGTGTTCGCCGCCGGGACGCCCGCGTAGACCGCGGTGTGCAGGAGCACCTCCTTGATCTCGTCCGGCGTGACGCCGTTGGTCAGCGCGCCGCGGACGTGCAGGGGAAGCTCCTCGGGGCGGTACAGCCCGGCGAGCAGGGCGAGGGTGACGAGGCTGCGCTCCCGCCGGGACAGGCCCGGCCGGCCCCAGACCGCGCCCCAGGCGTACCGGGTGATGTGGTCGACGAAGTCCTCGGTGAACGGGTCCGCGTTCGCGTGCGAGCGGTCCACGTGCGCATCGCCGAGGACGGCCCGGCGGACGGCGTCCCCGCGGGCGAACAGGGCGCCGTCCGGGTCGGTCGCGGGGTCGCGGCGGTCGGGGCTGGGCATCGGGTCTCCTCGGGGCGTGGCGACCGGGCGGGCCGCGCGGCGGGTGGCTCGGCCCGACTCTAGGAGCCGGGCGCCCGCAGGGTTTGCCGGGCGTTGACCCGGCCATACGTGGGCCATACCCGTCTCACAGCGGACGCCCAGACTCCGGACGCACTGTTCTTCCCATGACGACACGACCTCCTCGGATCAGCGGGACCCCCTCCGGCGACGACTCCCGGCCCACCCCGGGCCAGGGGTGGGCCGTCCTCTCCCAGCAGGGCCGGCAGCCCCGGCAGCCCCAGCCCCAGTCCCAGCCGTACGACCCCGCACAGCCGCACCGGCCGCACGTCGGCCACGGTGCGCCGCAGGGCTTCGCCCCGGTCTCGCACCAGCCGCAGCACGCCTACCCGGCCCAGCCCTACGACGCCGCGCACCGCCCGGCCGTCGAGCGCCGGGTCCGCGAGCGGGACGGCGCCCGCCGCCGTGTCGGTGGCGTCACCGCGGCGTTCGCGGTCGCCGCCCTCGTCGGGACCGGTGCCGCCGTCGTCGCCACCTCGGCGAGCGGCGCGACGACCGCCTCGACGTCGTCCGGCACGACCGCGTCGGGCACGTCGTCCGACACCTCGTCGAACGCCTCGTCGAACGCCTCGTCGAACACCTCGTCGAACACCTCGGGCACCACGAGCGGCACGTCCTCGAGCGTGTCCTCGTCGAACCAGAGCAGCGTCGCGTCGACGAGCGGTTCGTGATGACGGCGACCCAGGCCGCCCCGGCGCCCGCCGCCCCGGTGCCCGGGGTCGCCGCCGCGCAGTGGCGCGCCATCGGCTGCGACGTCCGCGTCGTCGTCACCGACCCGGACGCGCTCGACGCGGCGTCCCGGATCGTCACCGAGCACGTCGAGGCGCTCGACCTCGCCGCGAGCCGGTTCCGCCCGGACTCCGACCTCGAGCGCGTGAACGCCGGCGCCGGCCGTCCGGTCGCCGTCGGCCCCCTCTTGCTCGACGCGCTCGAGGTGGCCCTCGACGCGGCCCGCCGCACCGGCGGCGACGTCGACCCGACCCTCGGCGGCGTGCTCGTGGACCTCGGCTACGACCGCACGTTCGCCGCGGTCCCGGGCACCGGCCCCGCCGTGAAGGTCACCGTCCGCCGGTCCGCCGCATGGACCCAGGTCGTCGTCGACCGGGCCGCCGGCACCGTGACCGTCCCCGACGGGGTGCTCCTCGACCTCGGCGCGACCGCCAAGGCGTTCGGCGCGGACCGCGCCGCGGCCGCCGTCCACGCGGCGCTCGGCGTCGGCGTCCTCGTGAGCCTCGGCGGCGACATCGCCGTCGCCGGCGACCTCCCGGTGCTCCCCGAGCCCGACGGCCGCCTCGTCGCCGGGTGGCCGGTGCGCACCCAGGACCGCCCCGGCCCGGCGGACGAGACCCCCGACGGCCCGTCGTCCGTCGTCCTGCTCGGGGGCGGCGGGCTCGCGACGTCCTCGGTCACCGCCCGGCGCTGGGCCCGCGGCGGGCAGGAGATCCACCACGTCATCGACCCGCGGACGTCGATGCCCGCCGTCACGCCCTGGCGCACCGTGAGCGTCGCGGCCGCGTCGTGCGTCGACGCGAACGTCGCGACGACGGCCGCGATCGTCCGCGGCGAGGGCGCCGTCGAGTGGCTCACGTCACTCGGCGTGGCCGCCCGGCTGGTGTCGCTCGACGGGCGTGTGCACGTGCTCGGCGGCTGGCCCGCCGAATGACCTGGTCAGAGCGCTGCCGGGGCCGTCGCGGGTGACGTCGCGGTGACGACCGCGCGCCTCACGGTCGCACCCTGGTAGGCTGAGAGTGACGGTGAGAGCCGTCGGGAAGCGCGGGCATCGTGGTCCGCGCGAGTCGCAGTGTGAATCCTCTTTCCGCACAGCGCCTTCGGGCGTGGTGGTGCATGTCCGCACAGAACCAGGGTGCGGGCGCCAGTCAGGGGTTTGACGTAGCGGCCCCTGCCACGCACCACCAGCGACGGAGTTGTCTTTACATGACCCAGCCCTCCCAGGGCCGGACGCGCACGCCTGCGCGTCCCCGTACCAACCAGTCCTCCTCGAACGGCTCGTACGGCAAGAGCTCGTACAGCACGGGCTCCTACGGCTCGGGCTCCGGCTCGTACGGCTCGTCGTACGGCTCCGGCTCCGGCGGCTCGTCCTCGTACGGCTCCCCGCGTCGCTCCGGCGGCCCGGGCCGCGGTCGCCGCCCGAACGGCGGCACCACGCCCCGCCAGGTCCGCGAGCCCGCCAAGACCGCGCTCGACATCGCGCTCGACGAGGCGCTCGCCGCCCCGGCCCCCGAGCCGCGCACCTTCGCCCAGCTCGGCCTGCCGGAGGTGCTCGTCACGGCGCTCTCGCGCCGCGGCATGGCGGAGCCGTTCGCCATCCAGGCCCGCGCCCTCCCGGACGCGATCGCCGGCCGCGACGTCCTGGGTCGCGCCCAGACCGGCTCCGGCAAGACCCTCGCCTTCGGCCTGCCGATGCTCGCCCGCCTCGCGGACCCGGCCATCGTCGACGCGCCGACCGGCAAGGGCGTCGACTCGGCCCGGCACACCGGCCGCCGCACGCCGCACCGCCCGCGCGGCCTCGTGCTCGTCCCGACCCGCGAGCTCGCGCTCCAGGTCGCGGACGCGCTGTCCCCGCTGGCGAACCCGCTCGGCCTGCGCGTGACGACCGTCTTCGGCGGCTCGTCGTACAAGCGCCAGATCGACGCGCTCACCCGTGGCGTCGACATCGTCATCGCCACCCCGGGCCGGCTCGTCGACCTCATCGACCGCCGGGTGTGCAACCTCGCGGACGTCGAGATCACCGTCCTCGACGAGGCCGACTACATGGCCGACCTCGGCTTCCTCCCCGTCGTGACGAACCTGCTCGGGATGACCCGTGAGGGAGGCCAGCGGCTGCTCTTCTCGGCGACGCTCGACCGCGGTGTCGGCACGCTCGTCGAGAAGTTCCTCACGAACTTCGCCGTCCACGCGGTCGCGCCGGTCTCGTCTCCGGTCGAGGCCATGGACCACAAGGTCTTCACGGTCGGGCGCAACGACAAGCTCGCCGTCGCCGCCGAGGTGGCCGGCCGCCCGGGCCGCACGCTCTTCTTCGTGCGGACCAAGCACGGCGCCGACCGGCTCGCGACCCAGCTGACCCGCTCCGGGGTCGAGGCCGCCGCGATCCACGGCAACCTCGGCCAGGGCGCCCGCCAGCGTGCGCTCGCCGCGTTCAGCGACGGTTCCACCCGGGTGCTCGTCGCGACGGACGTCGCGGCGCGCGGCATCCACGTCGACGACGTCGACCTGGTCGTCCACTTCGACCCGCCGAACGACCACAAGGACTACCTGCACCGCTCGGGCCGCACGGCCCGCGCCGGGGCGAGCGGCACGGTCGTCGCCCTCGTGCTGCCGGAGGAGTCCCGTGCGGTCGAGCAGATCCACCGCGCGGCCAAGGTCGAGCCCGTCGTGACCAGCGTCGCCCCGGGTCACCCCGCGGTCGTCGAGGTCGCGACGTCCGGCGAGCCGGTCGTCGTCAAGCCGCGTGCGGCCGAGCGGGAGCGCCCGGCCGGGCGTCGTCCCGGCAGCGGCCCGCGCCGCACCGGTGGCTACCAGGGCTCGTCCGACCGGTCCACCGGCGGTTACCGGGGCGGCCCGCGCCGCACGGCGTGACCTCCCGGAGCACCTGAGCACCACCCGCACCAGCTGAGCACCGACGGACGCCGGTTCTCGTCGACGCCCGCCGCACACGCGGCGGATGTCCACGAGGACCGGCGTTCTCGCGTGGCAGAGTGTGCGCCATGAGCGATGTTCAGGAGACCCGTGAGCCGGTCTACGACAACCGCGCACAGCTGCAGCAGGTCCAGGAGGGCCTGCTCGACGGCGAGGTCGTGTACGCGGTCTACGACGCGATCGGCGCGGGCACGGGCTTCATCGGTGTCACCGACCGCCGGGTGATCCTGCAGGACAAGAGCTTCGTCGGGAAGAAGGTGGCGATCACCTCGATCCCGTACGCGCGGATCATCTCGGTGAGCGTCGTCTCCGACCGCACGTGGACCGGGGGCTTCTTCTCGACGAGCACGATCGCCGTCGCGACCTCCGAGGGCGTCCACGAGGTGGCCTTCCGTGGCAACGAGAAGGCGCACCACGCGCACAACCTCATCCTGTGGCACATGGTGCGCTGAGCGCGTCACGCAGCGTCAGCACAAAAGGGTTGTCAGGACACATCTCACACGCTTCACCTGCGCGTGGCTGGGTAGTGTCGACAGGGGGTAGTCACCCTCGGTCGCCAGAACCACCCGTCGGGGAGTGAAACCGAGTGCCGGACCAGCACGAGTTCGTCGTCGTCGCCAACCGGCTGCCCGTGGACCGTCGCGAGGAGCCCGACGGGTCGACGTCCTGGCGCCCCTCGCCGGGCGGCCTCGTCGCGGCGCTCGAGCCGGTCATGAAGACCCGGGACGGCGCGTGGGTCGGCTGGACGGGCAGCCCCGACGACACCCTCGAGCCGTTCGACGCCGACGGGATGCACCTCGTCCCGGTGCCGCTGTCCGCCGAGGAGGTCGAGCTCTACTACGAGGGCATGAGCAACGCGACGCTGTGGCCGCTCTACCACGACGTCATCGTCGCCCCGGCCTTCCACCGCACCTGGTGGGACTCCTACGTCACGGTGAACCGGCGGTTCGCGCAGGCCGTCCTGCCGCAGGCCGCGGAGGGCGCGACGGTCTGGGTGCAGGACTACCAGCTCCAGCTCGTCCCGAAGATGCTCCGGGAGGCGCGGCCCGACCTGCGCATCGGGTTCTTCGACCACATCCCGTTCCCGCCGTACGAGATCTTCGCCCAGCTCCCGTGGCGCCGGCAGGTGCTCGAGGGCCTGCTCGGCGCCGACCTGCTCGGCTTCCAGCGGCCGGCCGACGCGAACAACCTGCTGCGGGCGGCCCGCCGCATCGGCATGACGACCCGCGGGGACGCCGTCCTCGTCGACGGCCGCCGGGCCCGCCGCGGCGCCCGGCTCGAGGCGGCCCGGCCGGTCGTGTGCAAGCCCTTCCCGATCTCGGTGGACAGCACCGCCCTGGAGGAGCTCGCCCGCCGGCCCGAGGTCCTCGAGCGGGCCAAGGAGATCCGGGCCGAGCTCGGCGAGCCGGACACCCTCGTCCTCGGCGTCGACCGGCTCGACTACACCAAGGGCATCCAGCACCGGCTCCAGGCGTTCGGCGAGCTGCTCGAGGACGAGCGGCTCACCGTGCCCGGGGCGGTGCTCGTCCAGGTCGCGACGCCGAGCCGGGAGCGGGTCGACGAGTACCAGCGGATCCGGGAGGACGTCGAGTCGACCGTCGGGCGGATCAACGGCAAGCACGGGCAGATCGGCCACCCGGCGGTGCACTACCTGCACCAGACGGTCGACCGGGCCGAGCTGGCGGCGCTCTACCTGGCCGCCGACGTCATGCTCGTCACCCCGCTGCGCGACGGCATGAACCTCGTCGCGAAGGAGTACGTCGCGAGCCGCTGGGACGACGCGGGCACGCTCGTCCTCTCCGAGTTCGCCGGGGCGGCGAACGAGCTCACGAGCGCGTTCGTCGTCAACCCGCACGACATCGACGGGCTCAAGGACGCCGTCATGAGCGCCGTCCGGTGCCCCCCGGCCGAGGCCCGCAAGCGGATGCGCGCGATGCGGCGGACCGTCCTGCGGGACGACGTCGCGCACTGGGCGCGGACCTTCCTGGACTCGCTGCACGACGTCCGCGCCCGGCAGGAGGCCATGACGCCGCCGCCGGACGCCGCCGACCTCGACGCCGCGCTCGAGGCGCTGTCGCACCGCCCGGAGCTCCTCGTGGCGCTCGACTTCGACGGGGTGCTCGCCCCGATCGTCCGCGACCCGGACGCCGCCCGGCCGCTGCCGGCCTCGGCGCAGGCGCTGCACGACCTCGCCGCACTGCCCGGGGTGCACCTCGCGCTCGTCTCCGGCCGGACCCTCGACGACCTGCGCCGGCTCGCCGGCCCGCCGCCGTCCGCCGCCCTCGTCGGCAGCCACGGCGCCCAGGTGGCCGACGAGCACGGCGCCGACGTCGGGGCCGCGACGACGCTCGACGACGTCACCCGTGACCTGCTGGCCCGGGCGTCGGCCGCGCTGCACGCGATCAGCGCCCGCTACCCGGGCACGTTCGTCGAGGACAAGCCCGCGGGGACGGTCTTCCACACCCGGCAGATCGAGCGCCGCGAGGACGCCGAGGCCGCGGCGAGGGAGGCCGCGCAGGGCCCGGGCTCGTGGGCCGGCGTCCGGACGACCCTCGGCAAGGAGGTCGTCGACATGTCGGTCGTCGACATCGACAAGGGGGTCGCGCTCGGCCGCCTGCGCGCCGCGCTGGGCCTGCGGCCGGGCCACGGCGGCGTGCTCTACGTCGGGGACGACGTGACGGACGAGCACGCCTTCGCGGTCCTCGACGACGCGGCCGGGGACGTCACGGTCAAGGTCGGCGAAGGGGTCACGGGCGCGCGGCACCGGGTCGCCGACCCGGAGCAGGTCGCCGACCTCCTCGGCCGTCTTCTCGAGCTCGTGGGGAAGGACCGCGGCACGTCGGCCGCACGATGAACGACGGTGGGTCGGGACGGTGGTGCGGGACGGTCAGCCGACGACCTCGCCGACGATGACCTCGCCGGTGCCGCCGGTGTCCTCGGCGAGGGCCGGCACGCCGAGGTCGCGGACGACCTCGAGGTAGATCGGCTCCTCGTCCAGGCGCCACGTGGGCACGGCCCCGGTGAGCGCGTCCGTGAGCTCGCCGCCGTCGATCCCGACCGGCGGCGTCATGATCGCGCGGAGCAGGACGCTCGCGTCGATCGGCGGCACCGCGACGGGCACGAACGTGCTCGCGGGGACGTCGGCAGGGTCGACGGGGACCGGCTTGAGTGCTGCCGTGCCGTCGACCTGCGGGGTGTCAGCGGTGGAGCGGGTGCCCTTGGCGGCCGCGGCAGGACGCTTCGCAGGCCGCTTCGTGGGACCCGTGGGTCTCCCGGGGCGCGGTGAGCCCCCCGTTGTGCGTGCGGTCATGGTGCCCTCCGTCATGTCGACGCAGGAACGGCGGCTAAGCCGGTTCCACCTCCAGGTTTGCCTGTTTCGCTGGGATACGCCACCCCGTGTGTCCCGGGCAACACGACCTTGAACACGGTATGTCCTGGTTCGCTCGTCACCTCGACGCGGCCGCCGTGCGCCTCGACGACCCCCGCGACGATGGCCAGACCCAGCCCCGTGCCCCCGGCCGAGCGGCCCCGGGAGCTGTCCCCGCGGGCGAACCGGTCGAAGACGGCGGGCAGCAGGTCGGCCGGGATCCCGGGGCCGTCGTCGACCACCTCGACGGTCGCCGTCCCGCCCTCGGACCGCAGCCTGACCTGCACCGTCGTCCCCGCGGGGGTGTGCACGCGGGCGTTCGCGAGGAGGTTCGCGAGCACCTGGTGGAGCCGCGCGTCGTCCCCGAGGACGCGCACCGGGCCGGCCGGCAGGTCGACCTCCCACTCGTGCTCCGGCCCGGCGGCCTGGGCGTCGCTCGTCGCGTCGAGGACGACCTGGACGACGTCGACGGCCTCGGACCGCAGCGCCGGCTTCTCGTCGAGCCGGGCGAGCAGGAGGAGCTCCTCGACGAGGCCGGTCATCCGGGTCGCCTCGGACTCGACCCGGCGGACGGCGTGCGCGACGTCCGGGGGCAGGTCGGTCGACGTCCGCCGGGTCAGCTCGGCGTAGCCGCGGATCGAGGCGAGCGGCGTGCGGAGCTCGTGGCTGGCGTCGGAGACGAAGCGGCGCATCCGGGCCTCGCTCGCCTGCCGGACGGCGAGGGCGCGGGAGACGTGGTCGAGCATCCGGGCGAGCGCCGCGTCGACCGCGCCGACCTCGGTGCGCGGGTCGGCGTCCCGGTCGATGCC
The DNA here is from genome assembly GCF_002198655.1 of Kineosporia sp. A_224. GTDB lineage: Bacteria > Actinomycetota > Actinomycetes > Actinomycetales > Kineosporiaceae > R-H-3. The sequence goes on along the minus strand of NZ_MWLN01000194.1, from coordinate 12,473 downwards.
GAGGTCGGCCGGGTCGAGGGTGACGTCGCCGCGGTCGAGGGGGAGCTCGGCGACCCGGCCGGCGGCCGCGGCGGTCCGGGCGAGCGGGCGGAGCGCGGCCCGGACGATGACGGTGCCGCCGACCGCCGCGGCGAGCAGGCCGGAGGCGGTGACGATCGTCACGACGACGGCGAGCTGGGCGACGCTGGCGTGGACGTCGGCCAGCGGCAGCGCGGTGACGACGGTGTCGCCGTCCACGGTCCGGACCGCGAGCGCGAGGTAGTCCCCGCGGTCGCCGAGGCGCACCCGGTGCGTGCGGCCGTCGACCGCCACGTCCGCGAGCGAGGCCGCCGCCCGGTCGGGCAGCTGGACGACCCGGCCGTCGCTCGCGAGCACGGCCTGGGACGTCACGGTGCCGTTCTCGATCCGGACGCCGGCGGTGCCGGCCGACTGGCCGCGGACGTTGAGGAAGTCCGGGCCGCGGTCGTCGTCCCGGGCGCCGACGCCGTCCGGCTGGCTCTGCGGGCGGCCGGGCAGGCCGGCCCCGGCGGAACGGGTCGAGGCCGCGCGGACCTGCTCCTCGACCTGGCGGGTGAGGTAGGCGTCGAGCGCGAAGACGCTCACGGCCCCGATGACGGCCGCGACGACGGTGAGCAGGGCGACGACGACGATGACGAGCCGGGTCCGCAGCGTCCAGCGCGAGGGGTGGGCACGGGGGCGGAGGGACGCTGCGGGCACGGCTCACGCGTCCGCGGGCTCGGCGGGGCGCAGCACGTAGCCGGCCCCGCGCAGGGTGTGGATCATCGGCGCGCGGCCGACGTCGATCTTCTTGCGCAGGTAGGAGATGTAGAGCTCGACGACGTTGCCCTGGCCGCCGAAGTCGTAGTTCCAGACCCGGTCGAGGATCTGCGCCTTCGACAGCACCCGGCGCGGGTTGCGCATGAGGTAGCGCAGCAGCTCGAACTCGGTCGCGGTGAGCTGGATGCTCTCGCCGGCCCGGGTCACCTCGTGGCTGTCCTCGTCGAGGGCGAGGTCGCCGACGACGAGCAGGTTGTCGTCCGGGACGGCCGCGAGCGTCGTGCGGCGCAGCAGGCCGCGCAGCCGGGCCACGACCTCCTCGAGGCTGAACGGCTTGGTGACGTAGTCGTCGCCGCCCTCGCTGATCCCGGCGACCCGGTCCTCGACGGCGTCGCGCGCGGTGAGGAAGAGGACGGGCAGCCCGGCGTCGTCGGCGCGCAGCCGGCGCAGCACCTCGAAGCCGTCGAAGTCGGGGAGCATGACGTCGAGGACGACGGCGTCGGGGCGGAACTCGCGGGCGGTCCGGACGGCGGCGTTGCCCGCCGCGGCGGTCCGGACGTCGCAGCCCTCGTACCTGAGCGCCATGGACAGCAGCTCGGTGAGGGACGGCTCGTCGTCGACGACGAGGATGCGCACGGGCGTCCCGTCCACGCGGCGCATCGGACGGCGGCCGGGGCGGGTGGCGGTGGACGTACGGGGCTCGGTCATGGGACGAGCCTGACCTGGTCACCAGCAGGGAGCCTGGGCGCAACCTGGGAGCTTCCTGTGGACCCGTCCGTGCGCGGGCCCGGTAGCCTGCCACCATCCCCGAGCCCGTCCGACGGCGTACGGCAGACCTGGTGGATCCGCACGCCGCACGCCACGACGGGAGCCGCCCGATGACGATCCGCGTCGCACTCGAGCACCGCACGACGTACCGGTTCGACCGGCCGGTGACGGTCCACCCGCACGTGGTCCGGCTGCGCCCCGCGCCGCACTGCCGGACGCCGGTCACCGCGTACAGCCTGCGGGTCAGCCCGGGCGAGCACTTCCTCAACTGGCAGCAGGACGCCTTCGGCAACCACCTCGCGCGGCTCGTCTTCCCCGAGCGGACCCGCGAGCTCGAGGTCGTCGTCGACCTCGTCGCCGACATGACGGTCATCAACCCCTTCGACTTCTTCGTCGAGGACTACGCCGAGCGCTACCCGTTCGACTACCCCGCGGGGGTCAAGGCCGACCTCGAGCCGTACCTGCGCCGGGTCGCCGAGCCCGGTCCCGACGGGACGCCGGACGGCGCGGGCCCGGGCCCGCTCGTGCGGGCCTGGCTCGCGGACGCCGCCCCGGTGCCCGCGGAGGGCCGGCGGATCGTCGACTTCCTCGTCGACGTCAACCAGCGGCTCCAGCGCGACGTCGCGTACAGCGTCCGGATGGAGCCGGGCGTCCAGACCCCCGACCAGACCCTGCGCCTCGCGCTCGGCTCCTGCCGGGACAGCGCCTGGCTGCTCGTGAGCGTCCTGCGCGAGCTCGGGCTGGCCGCGCGGTTCGTCTCCGGCTACCTCGTCCAGCTCGCCCCGGACCTCGTGCCGCACCCGGACGACCCGCTCGGCGGCCCGGGCGGGCCGACGTCCGACTTCACCGACCTGCACGCGTGGACCGAGGTCTACGTCCCCGGCGCCGGCTGGGTCGGGCTCGACCCGACGTCCGGGCTGCTTGCGGGCGAGGGGCACATCCCGCTGTCCGCGACCCCGCACCCCGCGACGTCCGCGCCGATCACGGGCGCGATCGACCCGTGCGAGGTCTCGTTCGACTTCTCGAACACGGTGCGGCGGGTGCACGAGGACGTCCGGGTGACCCGGCCGTACACCGCGGCCCAGTGGGAGCGCATCGACGCCCTCGGCGACCGCGTCGACGGCCTGCTCGAGGTCGGCGACGTCCGGCTGACGATGGGCGGCGAGCCGACGTTCGTCGCGGTCGACGACATGGAGTCGCCGCAGTGGAACACCGACGCCGACGGTCCGCAGAAGCGGGCCCGTGCGGCGGACCTCGCGCAGCGGCTGCGCGGCCGCTGGGCCGCGGGCGGCGTCACCCACCACGGCCAGGGCAAGTGGTACCCGGGCGAGCCGCTGCCGCGGTGGGCGGTCCAGCTCACGTGGCGCCCGGACGGCGAGCCGCTGTGGCGCGACCCGGGCCTGCTCGACGACCCGTGGGGGCCGCCCGTCCCGGCCGTCGAGGACGAGGCGTCGTCCGCCGGGGTGGTCCGGGACCTCGCGGTCGCGATGGCCGCGCGCCTCGGCGTGCCGCGCGACCATGTCGCGCCGGCGTACGAGGACCTGCTCTCCGTGCTGCTCGACGAGGCCCGGCGCCCGGCGGGGCCGCCGCCCGAGGTCGACGCCGACCCCGACGACGAGGCGCTGCGCCGCCCCGACCGGCGGGCCGAGGTCGTCGGCACCTTCGACGTCGACCCCGGGGTGCCCGCGGGCTGGGTCGTGCCGCTCTTCCGCACCGAGGACGGCGAGGTGTGGGGGACGGCGCGCTGGCGGCCCCGCCGGCGGCACCTGTTCCTGCTGCCCGGCTCGAGCCCGCTGGGCCTGCGGCTGCCGCTCGACAGCATCGCCTGGGCGCCGCCGCCGGTGACCCCGGAGGCGGACCCGCTCGCACCCCGCGGCGCGCTGCCGACGGCGTACCCGCCGGGGGCGCACCCGGCCGGCAGCGGTGCGGGCGCCGACGTCCCGCCTGCCGAGGTCGTCGACATCGAGAAGGCGCCCCGGACGGCGCTCACCGTGCAGGAGCGCGACGGCCACGTCTTCGTGTTCCTGCCGCCGCTGGAGTCCCTCGACGACGGCCTCGACCTGCTCTCCCGGGTCGAGGCGGCCGCCCGCGAGGTCGGCGTGCCCGTCGTCCTCGAGGGCTACCCGCTGCCCGGCGACCCCCGGGTGCAGACCCTGTCCGTCACCCCGGACCCCGGCGTCATCGAGGTCAACGTCCAGCCGACCCGGTCCTGGCGCGAGCTCGTCGACCTCACGACGACGCTCTACGACGACGCGCGCGCCGTCCGGCTCGGCACCGAGAAGTTCGACCTCGACGGCGCCCACACCGGGACCGGGGGCGGCAACCACCTGACCCTCGGCGGACCCACGCCGGCCGACTCGCCGTTGCTGCGCCGGCCCGACCTGCTCCGCAGTCTCGTGACGTTCTGGCAGCACCACCCGGCGCTGTCGTACGTGTTCTCCGGGCGCTTCATCGGCCCGACGAGCCAGGCGCCGCGGGTCGACGAGGGCCGGCACGAGACGCTCTACGAGCTGGAGATCGCCTTCGGCGAGCTGAGCCGGATGCTCGCCGAGACCGACGACGACGGCGCCCCGGTCGAGCCGCGGCCGTGGCTCGTCGACCGGCTCCTGCGGCACCTGCTCACCGACATCACCGGCAACACGCACCGCGCCGAGTTCTGCATCGACAAGCTCTACAGCCCGGACTCGGCCCGCGGCCGGCTCGGGCTGCTCGAGCTGCGCGGCTTCGAGATGCCGCCGCACGCGCAGATGGCGCTCGTCCAGGCGCTCCTCGTGCGCTCGCTCGTCGCCCGGTTCTGGGAGACCCCGTACACCGGCCCGCTCGTGCGCTGGGCGCACCGGCTGCACGACCGGTTCCTGCTGCCGGCCTTCGCGGCCGCCGACCTCGCGGAGGTCACCGAGGACCTGCGGGCGCACGGGATCGCCTTCGAGGACTCCTGGCTCGAGCCGTTCCTCGAGTTCCGTTTCCCGCGGCTCGGCGAGGTGGACGTCGCGGGCGTGCACCTAGAGCTGCGGTACGCCGTCGAGCCGTGGCACGTCCTCGGCGAGGAGGCGACCGGCACCGGCACCGCGCGGTACGTCGACTCCTCGGTCGAGAAGGTCCAGGTCGCGGTGACCGGACTCGTCGAGGGCCGGCACGCCGTGACGTGCAACGGCGTCCCGGTGCCGCTCACGCCGACCGCGACGCCCGGCACGAGCGTCGGGGGCATCCGGTACCGGGCGTGGGCGCCGCCGTCCGCGCTGCACCCGACGATCGGCGTCCACTCCCCGCTCGTCGTCGACCTCGTGGACCTGTGGAACGGCCGCTCGCTCGGCGGCTTCACCTACCACGTCGTGCACCCCGGCGGCCGGTCCTACGACACCTACCCGGTCAACGCCGCGTCGGCCGAGGCGCGCCGCGCGGCCCGCTTCACGGCGACCGGCCACACCCCCGGACCGGTGGACGTCGCGGCCTGGCCGTCGTCCCGTGACCTGCTCGGACCCGCCGGAGGGGAGTACCCGTGCACGCTCGACCTGCGTCGAGCGGGCACCATGAAGCCATGACGGCACAGACCAGCGGGCCGGCGCCGTCCTCCCCGGAGGCCGGCGGCGCCGTCGCGGGCTACGTCGGGCACCGCGCCCGGGCGGCCCTCTTCGAGGTCCCCGGGACGGCGCCCGCGGCCGCCCCCGGCGGTGTCTCGCTCGACGAGCTCGTCGGGCCGGACGGCGCGGTCCGGGCCGCGAGCCGCGACCTCGCCGCGAGCGTCGACCTGCTCGGCACCGGCGGTCTGCTGACCCGGCGCGCCCAGGTGCGCCGGCTCGTCGAGGACGACGGCGTCACGTACGGCACGCCCGACGAGGCCCGCGACGGGCTGCGCGACACCGCGCGCCCGGTCCGGCGCTGGCAGCTCGACCCGCTGCCCGTCGTCCTCGACGCCGACGAGTGGGCGGCGCTCGCGCCCGGCGTCCGGCAGCGCGCCGAGCTGCTCGACGCCGTCCTCACCGACCTCTACGGGCCTCGGGTCCTGCTCCGCGAGGGGGTCGTCCCGGCGCAGGTCGTGCTGGCCCACCCGGGGTTCCTCCGGGTCGCCGACCAGGTGCGGGCGACGGCGTCCCGGAGCCTGTTCCTCACCGCGACCGACCTCGGGCGCGGTCCGGACGGCGTCTGGCGGGTGCTCGCGGACCGCACCCAGGCGCCGTCCGGCGCCGGCTACGCGATGGAGAACCGCCGCGTCGTCTCCCGGGTGCTGCCGGGCCTGTACCGGGACACCCCGCTCGAGCGGCTGCGCGCGTTCTTCCACACGGTGCGCGCCGCGCTCCAGGAGGCCGCCCCGGCCGGGGTCGAGGCGCCGCGCGTCGTCCTGCTCACGCCGGGCGCCGCGAGCGAGACGGCCTTCGACCAGGCGTTCCTCGCGACCCTGCTCGGCTACCCGCTCGTCGAGGGCCAGGACCTCACGGTCCGCGACGGCCGGGTCTGGATGCGCTCGGTCGGCCGGCTCGAGCCCGTCGACGTCGTCCTGCGCCGGGTCGACGCCTCGTGGTGCGACCCGCTCGAGCTGCGCCCGGACTCGCGGCTCGGGGTGCCCGGGCTGCTCGAGGCGGCCCGCAGCGGCGCCGTCTCCGTCGTCAACCCGCTCGGCGCCGGGGTCCTGGAGAACCCGGGCCTGGCGCCGTTCCTCGCCGCCGCGTGCCGCGTGCTCCTCGGCGGCGACCCGCTGCTCGAGTCGGTGCCGACGCTCTGGCTCGGGGACGACGCGGCCCGCCGGCACGTCCTGGCCGAGCTCGACCGCTACGTGCTCAAGCCGATCGGCCGCGGCGTCGGCCGCGCGAGCGTCTTCGGCTGGGAGCTCTCCGAGGCGGCCAAGGACGAGCAGCGCCGCCGCGTCGAGGCCGACCCGGGTGCCTGGTGCGCCCAGGAGCCGCTCGACATGAGCACCGCCCCGGTCGTCACGAGCCGCGGGCTGGAGGCCCGCCACCTCGTGCTGCGGACGTTCGCCGTCGCGCAGGGCGGGGAGTACCGGCTCATGGCCGGCGGGCTCGCCCGGGTCGCCGGCCGGGTCGGCAGCCGGTTCGTGTCGAGCTCGGACGGCGCGCTCGCCAAGGACGTCTGGGTGCTCAGCCCGGACGCGACGGGCAGCGGCGCCGGGGCGATCGCCGGGGTCGCCGACAGCCTCACCCTCGCGGCGCCGTCCCCGCTGGCACCCGCGCTCGCGCCGCGCGTCGCCGAGGACCTGTTCTGGCTCGGCCGCTACGCCGAGCGGGCCGAGGACACCGCGCGGCTGCTGCGTGTCGTCGACGACCTCGCCGAGGACCACGGCCGCCGGCCGGAGACGGTCGGCGGGCGGGCGCTCGCGGTGCTGCTCACGGCGACGACGCACGTGACGACGACGTACCCGGGCTTCGTCGCGCTCGACGAGGGCGCGACCCTCGAGCCGCCGCACGGCGAGCTGCTGCGGCTCGTCGTCGACGCGGCCCGGCCCGGCACCCTCGGGTTCGCCGTCCGGCGCACCGCGGAGGTCGCGCACGGGGTCCGCGAGCAGCTCTCCCTCGACACGTGGGTCGTCCTCGGGAGCATCGAGCGGGTCGTCGCGGAGCTGTCAGAGCACGCCGCCGCGGCCGCCCCGGGCGACGAGCCGCCGCTGCAGCCGACGCTGGCCCGGGTGCTCGAGGGCCTGCTCGCGTTCGCCGGCCTCGGCGCCGAGAGCATGGTCCGCGACACCGGCTGGTACTTCATGGACCTCGGCCGCCGGCTCGAGCGCGGACTCCAGCTCGTCAGCGTGCTCCGGGCGGCCCTGGCCCGTAGCCGCGGGGCCGCTGTCGACGCGCTCGTCCTGGAGTCGGTGCTCGTCGCCGGCGAGTCCGTCATCACCTTCCGCCGCCGGCACGCGGCCGGCGGCGCGGCGTACGGCGGAGCACCGGGGGGTGGACCGGGCGGGACCGGCGGCGGCTCGTCGGCCCACGTGGCCGGCGTCCTCGACCTGCTCCTGCTCGACCGGACGAACCCGCGGTCGCTGGTCTACCAGCTCGAACGGGCCGAGGCCGACCTGCGGCACCTGCCCGACCCGCCGCGCAACGCCGTCCTCGACACGGGCCTGCGGGCCGTCGGGGCCCGGCTGCGGGAGGCCGACCCGGCGGCGCTCGCCGCGACCGGGGCCGACGGGGCCCGCGCGGCGCTCAGCGACCTGCTCGACGCGCTCCTGCGGGAGGTCGCGGCGCTCTCGCGGGCCGTGGAGCAGGCGCACTTCGTCCACGCCGCGCCGCTGCGGCCGCTGCCCGTCGCGACCCCGGGGTGGCAGGCGTGAGGACCACGGACCGGGCCCGGACGACGCAGCGCACCTACGAGGTGCGGCACCGGACCCGCTACACGTACAGCGACGACGTCTCGTCGTCCTACGGCCGGGCCTACCTCGTGCCGCGCAGCGCCCCCGGCCAGACCTGCCTCGCGAGCCGGCTCGACGTCGAGCCCGCGGCGGCGGCGTCGAGCGAGAGCGTCGACTTCTACGGCAACCGGTCGGTGTACTTCGAGGTGCACACCCGGCACCGGGTGCTCGACGTGCTCGCGGTGAGCACCGTCGAGGTCGCCCGCGCCGTGCCCGACCTCGGCGCGCTCGACGACCGGTCCTGGGAGCAGGGCGTGCGGGACGTCGCGGCGTCGACCCTGCGGGCCGGTTCGGCCGGTGCGGTCGACGTCGAGGCGCGGGACATGCTCCTGGAGTCCCCGCAGGTCGGCCGCGGCGGGGACGCCGCGGCGTACGCGGCCGGGGTGTTCGTGCCGGGGCGGCCGCTCGGGGAGGCGCTCGGCGCGCTCGTGAGCACGATCCACCGCGACTTCACGTACAAGTCGGGGTCGACGAGCGTCTCGACGACCCTCGACGAGGTGCTCCGCAAGCGCGAGGGCGTCTGCCAGGACTTCGCCCACCTCGCCGTCGCGTGCCTGCGCGGCATCGGGCTGCCGGCCCGGTACGTCAGCGGCTACCTCGAGACCGAGCCGCCGCCGGGGAAGGCGAAGCTGCAGGGGGCGGACGCCTCGCACGCCTGGGTGTCCGTGCTCGTGCCGGACCTGGGCTGGGTCGACCTCGACCCGACGAACGACCAGGCCGCGGACAGCCGGTACGTCGTCACGGCGTGGGGCCGGGACTACACCGACGTCCCGCCGCTCAAGGGCGTCATCTTCACCGAGGCGACGAAGAGCACGCTGAAGGTCGAGGTCGACGTGGTGCGGGTGGACGGGTGAGCGACGAGCCGGTGACCGACGAGCCGGTGACCGACGAGCCGGTGACCGACGACGTGTGGGACGGCTACTACACGACGGTCTCGTCGCGGGAGCCGCGGGACACCCTCGTGAGCGCGCTCGCGGCGTTCGACGCGGACGACGCGCAGAACCCTTCCGGCGCAACGGGTCGGCACGCTGTGGACCTCGCGTGCGGCGACGGCACCGACACTCTCGCGCTGCTCGCGCGCGGCTGGTCGGTGACGGCCGTCGACGGCTCGCCGGCGTTCCCGGCGCACCTGCTGCCTCGGGTGCCGGCGGCGGCGCTCGACCGGGTCGAGATCCGGGTCGAGGACTTCCGGACGGCGGCCCTGCCGCCGTGCGACCTCGCGCACGCCGGCTTCGCGCTCTTCTTCTGCCCGCCCGAGGACTTCGACGCGCTGTGGCAGCGCGTCCGCGGCGCGCTGCGTCCGGGCGGCCGGGTCGCGTGCCACCTCCTCGGCCCCAAGGACACCTGGGCCACCGAGGGCCTCGGGGACGGCACCCGCACGACCTGGCAGGACCGGGCCGCGGTCGACGCGCTCCTCGACGGCCTCGTCGTCGAGCGGCTCGAGGAGACCGACGAGGACGGCTGGTCGTACGCGGGGGAGAAGCACTGGCACCTGTGGCGGGTGCTCGCGCGCCGTCCGGGCTGACCGCCGTCCGGGCCGACCGCCGTCCGGACCGACCGCCGTCCGGACCGTCCCGTCGACGGAGCGTGACGGCCCGCTGGGCCGGTGAGGCGACCCCGGTCAAGCGGCCCGCGGCCGGCGCCGATCTTCGTGGGGACGGCGGAGCCGGACGAGGGGACCACGGATGGGTGCGCGAGCAGGTCGCGCGGCGGTGCTGCTGTGCGCCGTCGCCGTCGTGGTGCCGGTCGTCGGCGGCGCGCCCGCGGCCGTGGCCGCGGTCCCGCCCGCCGCGCCGGCCGCGGTCGACTGGACCGTGACGACGGTCGACCCGGCGGGCCGCCCGAGCATCAGCCGGCTCACCGGGACGACCCCCGTGGAGGCCGCGGGCGTCGTCCGGACCCTGCGGTACGCGGGCTACCGGACGACCGTGGAACGCAGCGTGACGATCCGCCCGGCCGGGCTGTCGAACGACACCTGGCGCCCGGCGCAGTGGCACCTCACGAAGTACAAGGCGGAGTCGGTCTGGGCGAAGCACCCCGGCACGGGGGTCGTCGTCGCGGTCATCGACTCCGGTGTGGACCGGACCGTGACCGACTTCGCCGGGATCCTGCTGCCGGGCAAGGACTACTTCAACGCCGGCGGGGACGGCGGGGTCGACCTCATCGGGCACGGCACCGCGGTCGCGGGGTTCCTCGGGGCGAAGGCGAACAACGGGTCGGCCGGGGCCGGGCTGGCGCAGGGCGTGAAGATCCGGTCGTTCCGGGTGTTCGACCGGGGCAGCGGGAACGACGCGATCCTCGCGGCAGCCATCGTCGACGCCGTGGACTCCGGGGCTGACGTCATCAACATGTCGCTCGGCGGCCCAGGGCTGTCGACGGCGCTGCGGACGGCGCTCGACTACGCGATCGCGAAGGACGTCGTCCTCGTCGCCGCGGCGGGGAACGACGGCGAGAAGGGGTCCCCGGTCCACTACCCGGGGGCCTACCCCGGTGTCATCACCGTGGCAGCGACCGGGTTCGACGACACCGTGGCCCCGTTCTCCACCCGCTCCCCGCGGATGGACGTCGCGGCGCCGGGCTGGGACGTCACGTCCGTGGCCCCGAGGAACGGCCGTACCGACGGATCGGGCACGAGCTACGCCAGCCCGATCGTCGCGGCGACCGCCGCCCTGCTGCGCGCCCAGCACCCGGCGTGGAAGGCCGAGCAGGTCGCCAAGCAAATCACCTCGACCGCGTTCGACATCGGCGCCAAGGGGTTCGACGTCTCGTCGGGCTACGGGCTCCTCGACGTGCAGCGCGCCCTCGGGGACGGCTGCGGGCTGCCCTGCGCGCAGCCCGAGCCGGCCGGGCTGGTCGTCGCGGTGAAGGTCCCGGCGTACGTGCGCCGCGGCGGCCTCGTCACCGGCTTCGTCAGCGTCACGTACGACAAGCGGCCCGTCGGTGCGACGCCGGTCCGGCTGTGCGTGACGGACACCCGCAGGGTCTGCACCGCCGTCCGGACGAACGCCGCCGGCCGGGTGCCGCTGAGCCGCTTCATGACGAGCCCGACGCTGCGGGTCGAGGCGACCGCGGACGTGGCCGGTCAGTACGACGGCGACGTCGTCGACGTGCTCGACGGGCTCCAGGTGCGGGTGCGGGTGGTCTCGGGGCGCGTCCTCGTCGCCGCGCCGGAGGCGTCGGGGCAGACGGCGAGGCTCTGGCGGTGGGACGGCTCGGCCTGGGTCGACCACGGCATCAGGACGCTCTCCGCGGACCACGACGCGGTGTGGGCCGGGCTCGTCCGGCCGGCCTCCTACCGGCTCGACGTCGGCGCCGGCGGCGGGGCGCCGGCCCGCATCGTCAACCCGGTGTGGGTGCCCTGAGGCACCCTTGTGCGGGCCACCCCCGGGGCCGCTGGGCCTGCGGGGGTCCCGGCGGCGGGTAGCGTCGACGCTCGTGCGTGCCTTCTCCTGCGGTGTCTGCGGCAACCTTCTCGTCGCCGAGAACTCGGTGTGCGTTTCGTGCGGCACCGCCCAGGGGTTCTCGCCGGCGGTCATGCGGTTCGTGCCGGTGGACGTGGCGTCGGGGATGGCGTCGGGGAGCGCCGTGCAGTGCGCGAACCTCGCCGCGGCGGGGTGCAACTGGCTCGTCGACGACGGCCACGCCGGGCGGCTGTGCGTGTCGTGCCGGCTCACCCGGACCAGGCCGAACGACGAGGACGCCGCCGCCGTCGCCGTCTGGGCGTCGACCGAGTCGGCCAAGCGCCGGCTCGTCTACCAGCTCCTCGACCTCGGCCTCCCCGTCGTGCCGCGTTCGGACGACGCCCGCGGGCTCGCGTTCGACCTGCTGTCGAGCGCCCGGTCGCCCGTCGTCACCGGCCACGCGGACGGCGTCGTGACCATCGACCTCGCCGAGGGCCACGACGCGCACCGCGAGGCGATGCGGGTGCAGATGGGGGAGCCGTACCGCACGATGCTCGGCCACCTGCGGCACGAGGTCGGCCACTACTACTGGCAGGTGCTCGTCCGCGGCAACGGTCTCGTCGGCAACGGTCTCGCCGGAGGTCAGGGCCCGGCGTCCGAGAGCCCTGCGCTGCAACGGTTCCGGCACGTGTTCGGTGACGAGCGGTCCGACTACCGACAGGCTCTGCGGCGGCACTACGCCACGGGGCCGCCCCGCGGCTGGGCTGCCGGTCACGTCTCCGCCTACGCCACGGCCCATCCCTGGGAGGACTGGGCCGAGACCTTCGCGCACTACCTGCACATCCGCGACACGCTCCAGTCGGCCGCGGCCTACGGCATGGTCGTGACCGGCCCCGAGGAGCCCGGGCCGGGCGTGGACCTCGTCGCGCTGCCGCTCGAGGACGCCGCCGCCGGCGACACGATCGGGTCGGTCGTCGGGACGTGGCTGCCGTTGACGTACGCGTTGAACGCGGTGAACCGGAGCATGGGGAAGGGGGACCTGTACCCGTTCGTGCTGACGCCGCCGGTGATCTCGAAGCTGGGGGTCGTGCATGATCTCGTGGTCGGGGTTCGGGTCTAGGTTCTTGGTTCCTAGTTCCTTGTTCCGCTGGTGGTCGGGGGCTGGTGGG
>NZ_MWLN01000193.1 GCF_002198655.1 Kineosporia sp. A_224 | reverse complement strand
GGCCGCGGCTGCCGGGGCGGAGGCCGGGACGGCGGCCGCGGGCGGTGTCACGACCGGCGCGACCACGGGGGCCACCACCGGCGCCACGGCCGGGGACCCGAGCGCGTCCGACGCGAGCCTGGCCGCGCCGAGCGCGACGGCGTGCTTCGGGTGCGCGTCGACGGCGACCGGGCGGCCGAGCTCGGCGCCGACGAGCTGGGACACGATCGGCATCCGCGAGGACCCGCCGACGAGGAGCACCGAGTGCAGCTCCTCGGGGCTCACGCCGGCCGAGCGCAGCGCCCGGCGCAGGGCGTCGATCGAGTCCTGGAGCGCCGGGCGCACCATCGCCTCGAGCTCGGCGCGGGTGAGCCGGACCTCGGTCGAGAAGGACGGCAGGAGCACCGGGATCGTCGTGTCGGTGTCGGCCGACAGCGCCTCCTTCGCCTGGGTGCACTCCTCGCGCAGCCGGGCCACCGCGGCGACCGCGGCACCGTCGTCCTCGTCGAGGTCGGTGAGCGGGCTGCCGACGGCACGGGCCACGTGCGCGTACACCGCGGCGTCGATGTCGATGCCGCCGAGCCGCTCGATCCCCTCGGGGCGGCCGAGGATCTCGAACCCGTCGCCGGCCCGGCGCAGCACGGCGGCGTCGAACGTGCCGCCGCCGAGGTCGTAGACGGCGACGACGGCGCCGTCGGGCATCCGCTGCTGCTGCGCGTAGAAGACCGCCGCCGCCTCCGGCTCGGTCGTGAAGGTCGCGTCGTCGAGCCCCGCGACCCGGACCGCCTGCCGCAGCAGGTCCGTCTTGTACGGGCCCCAGTTCGCCGGGTGGCTCACGCAGACCGCGGACGGCGCGCCGCCCTCGCGCGCGGACACCTCGTCGACGACCGCGCGCAGCATCCGGCCCATGAGGGCCTCCGCGGAGTACGGGACGCCGCCGAGCAGGATCGGCGTCACGTCGCCGAGGCGGCGCTTGAACTCGCGCGCCACCCGGTGCGGCGTGGAGAGCGCCCGCCGGTTCGCCGGCTCCCCGGTGATGATCGTCTCGTCCTCCCGGAGCAGGACGACCGAGGGCACGGCGGCGGCGCGGCTGCCGAGCGAGCACACCTCGGCGCGGCCGTCGCGCCAGACGGCGGCGGCGGTGAACGTGGTGCCGAGGTCGATACCGAGTGCGTACATCACAGCGCTCCGGGGTGGGGGGTGAGCAGGATGCTAGGAACGCGGGAGTAGGGGTGTCTTGGGGGAAGTCCCCGCATCGGACCCCCGGGGTCGGTTCCTACAGTGGAGGCATGGAACCGGTGCGCCCCCTCCGAGACGTCTTCGCCGACCTGGCCGGCAGCGACGCCGCCCAGGCGCGTGCGGCGTTGGCGGCGGCGGGCCACGATCTCAGCGACGACCTGCTCCGCACGGCGATCGACGGCTACGCGGGGACCGCACCCGCCGAGGTCGCCGAGCACCTCGCCGCCGCCGACGGCGCGGACGACAGGCTGGCGCTGCTCACGAGCGCCCCGGCGGGACCGTGGGACGCGGAGGTCGCGCTCGACCCGGGCGACGACCTCGTGGCGGACGACCTCGTGGCGGACGACCTCGTGGCCGACGACCTCGCGGGAGACGACCTCGACGCCGCCGACCTGCTCGACGTCCCGGCCGCGCTGACCGACCCGCACGCCCCGGCCGACCAGGCCGACCGGGCCGACCGGGCCGACCAGGCCGACCATCTGACGGACGAGGCACCGGCCGACGACGCGTTCGGGGCCGGCGACGCCGACGACGCGTTCGCCCCCGACGACCTCGACCCGCTCGAGACCCTCGACCACGCGGACGCCTTCGGCGCTCCGGCAGCCGACCTCGGCACGCCGGCGGCCGGCCACCCGGTGGACGTGCACGACGCCGACGCGGACCTCGGCTTCGACGACGGTTTCGGGGCCGGCTCGGCGCTGGACGGCCTCGCCGACGACCTCGCCGACGACCTCGCCGACGAAGGGGCGGACGACGGACCCGACGCGCAGGCGCACGACGTCCACGACGCCGGCTGAGGGCGGGCGCACGCTCACCGGACCACGGCCAGGTCGGCGAGGAGCCCTTCGCAGGAACGGATCGCGACCCGGGCCGCGACGACGAGCTCGTGCGGGGTCATCGGGTTCTCCGCGCGCCGCTGCCAGCGCGCGAGCGCCTGGCCCGCGGCCGCCGTCCGCTCCGGCAGGCCCGCCTCCGGGTCGAGCCGCAGCCGTTCGTGGACGGCGGTCCCGGTGCCGCCGATGAGGTGCTCGAGGTCGGCGAGCACCTCCGGCTTGCCGGCCACCCACCCGGCGCGCAGCGCGGAGAGCACCCGAAGCTCGTTGAACGGGTGGGCGGACGCGGTGATCTCCTCGAGCTCCCCGGACAGCGCGACGCTGCCCGGGACCGGGTGCTCGTGGAGGAGCCGGTCGAGGGCGAGCAGCGCGGACCGGCTCTTGAGGACGTCCCGGCGGCGGTAGAACAGGGACGCGAGGACGCCGTTGAGGTCGTCGAGGCCGCTGCGGGCGACGAGGTCGCGGGACAGGTCGGTCGCGGTCACCCCGTCGCGGCGCAGCAGGGTGGAGGCGAGCCGGATCCCGAAGACCCCGAACCGGTCGAGCAGGTGCTGGCGCTCCATCGACGTGAGGCCGAGCTCGGGCATCTGCTCGAGGAACCGGTCCGTCGAGAGCAGCAGCCCCTCGACGGTGCGCGGCGGCTGCGTGGCGATCCGGCGCAGGTGCGCGACCTCGGTCTCGGTGAGGGTGACGGCACTCTCGGCGAGCAGGCCGGCCATCGGCACGACGGTCTGGACGACGCGACGCACGAGCGGGTCTCCCGACAGCCGCGCGGCGATCCGGCGCGCGGACGCCATCGAGTCCGGGCGGCCGACGCCGATCTCGTCCGCCCGCGACAGCACCCCGATCGCGTTGACCGGGTTGGGCCGCGACACCTCGGTGTCCTGGAAGGCGCGGAGGAACTCGACGTCGCCGGAGTGCAGGTGCCGCATGAGGTAGAGGACGGCGTCCGCGGGCGTCTCGTCCTCCTCCGCGGCGAGCACCTCCCACGCGCGCCGGCTCACCGCCTCGCTGAGCGAGCCGATGCCGGGGGTGTCGATGAGCGTCACGGTGCGCAGCGCCTGGGACGGCCACGTGACGACGAGCTGGTCGACGTCCTCGGGCGGCGTCCCCCCGAGGTCCACCTCGACCGCACCGTCCTCGCGGTGGAACGGCACCTGCCGCGGCTCGCCGGTCCTCGGGTGGAGCATGACCCGGTAGGTGTGCCCGTCGCCGTACCAGGTGACGATCCGGGTGCACTCCCCCGCGTCCGTCGGGGCCAGGCGCTCACCGACGAGGGCGTTGAGCAGCGTCGACTTCCCGGACTTCACCCGGCCGGCCACGGCGACCCGCAGCGGTGCGTCGAGCCGGGCGGCGGTGACGACGAGCCGGGCCTCGTGCGGCGTCCCGCGGTAGGCCAGGGCGGCGCGCTGCAGCACGCCGCGGGTCCGGTCGATCAGGGTCATCGGCCCACCGCCTCCGCCCGCTGCCGCAGCTGGGCGAGCCGGCCGAGCTCGGCGTCGAGGTCCTTGACCCGTCGGTCGCGCTCCGCCTGGGTGCGCTTGACCGACTCGGTGGCGGACTGCAGCGCCTGGGACGTCGACCGGTTGAGCTCCTCGGCGCGCGCCGTGTAGTGGTCGCGCAGCTGGCGCTGGATCCGGCGCAGGGTGTCGCGGGAGTCCTTGCCCATGACGAACTGGATCTCGTCGCAGTAGCGCCGCACGGCGTTCTTCGCCTGCGCCTGGCGTTGCGTGAGCTGGCGCCGCTTCTCGTCGCGCAGCCCGGCCCGGCCCATGAGCAGTCCGATCGGGATCGCGATCGGGGCGAGCCCGGTGACGCCCAGCAGGCCGGGCAGCATGGTGAACATGAGGATGCCGCTGTAGCTGCCCTTCAGCGCCACCATCGTCTGCTTGCGGGCGGTCATCCGCTCGAGCTTGATGTCGGGGTTGAACTCGGTGCGGCTCAGCAGCGGCGTCGGGTTGTAGACGGCGAGCAGGCCGAGGTCGTCGCCGGACACCTCCCGGAAGTGCTCGCCCACCTGGGCGCTCACGTCGGTGGCCCGGTCCCGCAGGTAGGTGTAGTTGGCCACGAGCTCGTAGGAGATCCGGGACTGCAACCAGCCCTCCATCTGCGGCCACGAGTCGGCGGGGTCGCCGGCGCCGAGCGCGTCGTCGGCGTCGTTGACGACCCGGCGGATCCGGCCGCGCAGGTCGTGCTCGATGTCGGCGCTCACGTCGGAGATCCCGTCGCTGAGCGTCTGGTTCCAGCGGGAGGCGTTGGTGCGCAACGACTCCACGCGCGACTTCGTCTCCGTCAGGTCGTCGATGACGCGCTGCGCCGACGCCGGGTCGGCGAGCGCCGAGCGCTCGGAGCGGAACTGTCCGGCGACCTGCTCGCAGACGGCGACGACCTCGCGGGCGGCGTCCTGCGCGGCCCGGGTCGCCGCGCCGACGCCGATGTCCTCGGTGACGACGCGGACCAGCTCACGGAAGCCCGACTCGGTGTTGAGCGCGGCGTCGCTCGTCTTGACGGCGCGGGTCCGCAGCGCCGAGGAGACGGTGAGCAGCCGCACCTCGCCGAGGCCCTCGCGCACGAGGTGCGCGGTGTTGAGGTCCCGGACCTGGCGCCATGCGGGGTAGAAGTCGGTCTTCGTCATGACGCACAGGACGGTCCCGCACAGGTCGCGGGCCCGGCGCAGGAAGTCCACCTCGGTCGCGGTGAGCTCCTGGGAGGCGTCGGTGACGAAGAGCACCGCGTCGGCCATCGAGGTCGCGGCCAGGCTCGCCGCCGCGTGCGTCGAGCCGAGCCCGCCCAGCCCCGGGGTGTCGACGACGACGAGCCCGCTCGCGAGCATCGAGCGCGGCAGCAGCACCTCGACGCCCGCGACCCGGCGGCCGTCGGCCCGGGCGCCGGCGTCGCCGCCGCCCTCGACGGCGTGCAGCCGGATCTGGTCGACGGCGATCGGCTCGCGCTGCGGGGGGTCGCCGTCGAGCACGATGTTCGCCGCCGTCTGCTCGCCGTGCCGGACGTACGTCGGCAGCGCCGTCGCGACGTCGTCGTCGACGGGGCAGACGGTGACGCCGACGAGCGCGTTGACCAGGGAGCTCTTGCCCTGCTTGAACTCCCCGACGACGACGACGTGGGTGCCCGGGTCGGCGAGCCGGCGCTGCGCGGCGGTGAGCCGGTCGGCGAGGTCGGGCCGGGAGTACGCCTCGCACGCCCGCAGGCCGTGCTCGACGACCGACCGCGCGGTCGCCACGGCGTCCGTGCCGGGGGCCGGCCGGGCCTGCACCGGCGTCTGCTGCGCCATACCCGCTCCCTGGGTTCGTCCGTCGGTCCGTCGCTGTCCACGGTGCTGCAGGTGTCTCACGTGCGGAAGCGGGTGCCGGTCCCCGCGAGGGGAGCCGGCACCCGCTGCCGCGGGTGGTCGCCGCCGGTCAGGCGTCGGCCATGTCGTCGTCGGCGACGTGCTGGTCGCCCGCCCCGCCCTCGACGTTCACGTCGACCACGGGCGAGAAGTTGTCGGACTGGTGGTCGCCGCCACCGCCGCCCATGCCGCCGTCGTCGTCGTGCCCGTTGTCGACCTCGCGCAGCTCCGGCTGGTGGTCGACCGTCCGGATCCCGCCGCCGCCGCCGAGCCCGTCGACGTCGAGCTGGTGCCCGTCGCCGTGCTCCTCGTTGACGTCGGACTGCACGTTCGTGTCGACGCTCTGCCCGGTCGCGTCGCCGGTGCCGGACAACGCGGAGCCCTCCTCGAGGTAGTTGCCCGAGGCGTTGCCGGTGTCGCCGGACCCGAAGCCGAGCGCCGAGTCGTCGATGGTGCCGTTCTCGTTGTCGACGACGATGGTGCCGTCCCCGACCGGGCTGTTCTCGACGTCGCCGCCGAGGACCTGGTTGCCCGTGAACTCACCGGTGTTCGTCGGGCCGACGATGAGGCCGCCCTGGACGGCGCCGTCGCCGGAGTTGGACTGCGCCCCGCTCCCCTGGGCGGCCGAGGACCCGTCGCCGGTCGCCGCGTTCTGGGTGCCGTCGCCGGAGTTGACGGCGGCGCCGTCGCCCTCGACGTCGATGTCGTCGTTGTCCTGGTCGATGTCGATGTTCCCGTTGACCGGGCCCAGGATGTCGATGTGGTTGTCGTTGATCTCCTGGTAGTTGTAGTTCTGCGTGACCTGCTGGACGATCTGCGCGTTGCTCGCGCCGCCGGCCGCGCCACCGCCGCCACCGCCGCCGTAGCCGCCGCCCCCGCCGCCGGAGTAGGTGCTGCCGCCCTGGTTGACGTTGCCGTAGCTGTTGTAGTTGTTCGCCTGGTTCGTGAGGAACCCCTGCAGGTGCGGGTCGAGCCCGGGCTGGCCGCACATGTAGTCGAAGACCTCGCCCATGTCGGCCTGGTCGATCTGGTCGTCCGTCACGCCCGTCTCGAGCTTCGCGGACTGCAGCGCCTCGTCCGGGCCCATGCCGACCGCGTTCTGCAGCGCGTGGAGGAACATCTGAGCGACCTGGGCCGCCTCGGCTGTCACGTTCATCGTCGTCTCCTCGGGAGGTCGCCCGCCGGGGTGGCTGGGCTGATGGCTCAACTCTGCGTGCGGCGGGACCCCCCGGACATCGGGGAACTCCCCCTCCTCGGAGGGGGGCTATGGGGGTGAGATACCGCCGCCGAGCAGCCCGCGCAGCGCGGCGACGAACTCGGCCCGTGTCGACGCACCGAGCTTGGTCCGGATCCGGGCGACGTGGTGCTCCACGGTCTTGGGCGACAGGTAGAGCTGCGCACCGATCTCGCGGTGCGTCCGGCCGTCGAGGACGAGCCGGGCGACCTCGACCTCGCGGTCCGACAGGCCGGCCCGGCGCGCCCCGTCCCCGTCCGGGGCGGGCCCGGTGACGACGGTCGGCGCGGGGGTCGCGAGCTCGGCGGCGAGGTCGCGGGCCCGCTCGAGCAGCCGCCGGGCGGCGACGGCGTCCGCGACCCGGACGGCGGCGTCGCCGGCGAGCCTCGACGCCTCCCAGGGCAGCTCGGCCGCGCCGAGCTGCCCTGGGAGNCCCTGGGAGGCGTCGCCGGCGAGCCTCGACGCCTCCCAGGGCAGCTCGGCCGCGCCGAGCGCGTCGGCGGCGGCGACGACCCGGTCGGCGTCGACCCGGCCCGCGAGGACGTCCGCCCAGCACGGCGCCGCCTGCTGCATCGCCGCGGGCCGGTGCCCTCCCGGCCCCGCCGCGGCGACGCGCGAGGCGGCGGCCGCCGCCGCCCCAGGGTCGTCGGCGGCGACGGCGACCTGCAGGTGCAGCCAGCCCAGGGCGACCTCCCACGCAGGTGGTGACCCGAGGCCCGCGACCGTCGCCTCGAACCCGGCCAGGGCCGCCTCGGCGCGGTGCGCGCGGCGCAGCCGGGCCGCCGCGACCGCGAGCTCCTCGGCCGGCTCGAGGAGGAACAGGTCCAGGACGCCGCGGGCGAGGACCCGTTCGACCTCCGGCCACGCCGCGCGCAGCTGCGCGACGTCGCCGCTGCGCCGGGCGCGACCGGCCCGGACGGCGGCCCGGAGCACCCGGTCCCGGCCCGTCGGGTCCGCCGGGGCACCGGCGTCGACGGGCTGCCCGCCCGGGCCTGCCTCCGGGTCCGGCCGGCCCGCCCGCAGCCGGGCCCAGCCGAGGAGCAGGGTGTGCCGGTCCTGGGCGGCCGGGCCGCCGGTGCCGTGCCGGACCGCACGCCCGAGGAGCTCGACCGCCGTCCCCACGTCGCCCGCGGCGACGGCGAGACAGGCACCGAGGGCATGCGGGGTGTCCGGCAGGACGGCGGCCGGCGGGGTCCGCTCGGCGGCCTCGGCGGCGTCGATCGCCGCGGCGAGACCCTGGACGGGGTCACCGGCGGCGAGCGCTGCCGCGGCGAGCAGGCGCAGCGCGGCGGGTGCCGCGGTGCCGGGGACGCCGCGCGCCTCGTCGAGCCGGCCGGCGGCGACGAGCACGGGGACGGCGAGCACCGGGCCTGGCGGCCGCGCGGCCAGCAGCAGGTCGGCGGCGGGCCCGGCGCCGACCTGCTGCTGGCCGCGC
>NZ_MWLN01000192.1 GCF_002198655.1 Kineosporia sp. A_224 | reverse complement strand
CGATGTTCGAGCACCGCCAGCTCGCGGCGCCGGCGCGGTGCGGGCGACCGCGGGGCGGCGCTGGCCGCCGTCGACGAAGAGCGCCCACTCGGCCTCGAGCCGGGAGAGGTCGCGCCAGTGCTGGGCGTTCGTCAGGACGACCTCACCCCATCGCTCCCCCGGGCGCACCCGGACCGGCGCCGCGAGCTGGCGGTGCTCGAACATCGCGGGCTTGGGCGTGCGGTCGGGGAAGACCATGCCGTCGGTGATGAAGTTGCCGTCGTGCGGCGTCTCGCCGAAGTCGCCGCCGTAGGCCCACCGGTAGCCGGCCGGCGCGACACCGGGGCGGCGGTGCTGCAGCGCCGTCCCGTGCAGATCAGCAGAGATGCCTTGCGCGTCAACGGCTTCGGCGGCGGCGAGCGCCCGGGCCCCTTGGACGCCGACCGGCGCGCCGCCGGACGCGGGCTGCAGGATGCCGTGGTCCCACATCTCCCACACGAAGCCGCCCTGCAGGCCCGGCGTGGACTCGATCGCGGCCCAGTACTCGGCGAGGCTGCCGTTGCTGTTGCCCATCGCGTGCGAGTACTCGCACATGATGAGCGGCATCCGCTGGGTTCCGGACGTCGTGTGCGCGACGATCGCGTCGATCGGCGGGTACATCGGGCACGCGATGTCGGTGGCCGTCTGGTCCCAGCCCCAGTCGAACATGATCGCGCCCTCGTAGTGCAGCGGGCGGCTCGGGTCGGCCGAGCGGACCCAGCCCGCGGCGGCGTCGTGGTTGCTGCCGTAGCCCGCCTCGTTGCCGAGCGACCACAGGATGATGCTCGGGTGGTTGCGGTCCCGGCGGACCATCCGGGAGACCCGGTCGACGAACGCGGCGAGGTAGCGCGGGTCGCCGGCGACGTGATGGGCGTAGGCGTGGCACTCGATGTCGGCCTCGTCGACGACGAACAGGCCGATCTCGTCGGCGAGGTCGAGGAGCACCGGGTCGTTCGGGTAGTGCGAGGTGCGGACGGCGTTGAAGCCGAACCGCCTGAGCGCGAGCAGGTCCTCGCGCGCCGTCGCGGCGCTGATGACCCGGCCCGTGAGCGGGTCGAAGTCGTGCCGGTTCATACCGCGCAGGAAGACCCGGACGCCGTTGACGAGCAGGTCCCGGCCGACGACCTCGACGGTGCGGAAACCGACTCTGTACGAAGCGGTCTCGACGACCGTGCCGGCCGGGTCGTGCAGCGTGACGACGAGTTCGTAGAGCACCGGCACCTCGGCCGACCACGGGACGACGCCGGGCACCTGGGTCTCCATCCGGAGCCGGCCCATCCCGAGCGGGCGGCGGACGGCGAGGACGGCGTCCGCGACGAACCGCTCGCCCTCGTCCATCGGGGCACCGGAGGCCTTGGCGTAGACGGTCCGCATCGCGAACGCGGGGTCGATCGGGGAGCGCTCCTCGCGCGGCCCGGAGTCGACCGGGGCCGACGGCGGCACCGACGAGCCGAGCACCGGCACGTCGACCGGCGGCACCGGGACGACGGGCACGCCGGCCCCGCCGACGTCGGTGCGTGCCGTGAGCCGGGCCTGCACCGACCAGCCCGGCGGGACGCCGTCCGACCCGAACGTCCGCGAGCCGGACGGGCCCTCGACGTCGACGTCGACCCGGAGCGTCCCGGTGCGGGTCGCGGCCGGGGCACGGCCGGCGACCGGCGGCTCGCCGTCCACGAGCGGAGCCAACCCGGCAGTGACCCGGACGTCCGCGAGGTGCACCGGCGCGGTCGCGTAGAGGAAGACCGGGCGGGTGATGCCGCCGTGCCACCACTGGTCCTGGTCCTCGACGAACGTCGCGTCGGACCACTTGACGACGACGCACCGCAGCACGTGCCGCCCGCCCGGCCGGACGACGTCCGTCACGTCGAACTCGGCGGCGAGGTGGGAGTCCTTGCTGATCCCGACCTCGACCCCGTCGACGCTCACGAGGAGCACCGACTCGGCCGCACCGACGTGCAGGACGACGCGGCGCCCGCCCCACTCGGCCGGGACGTCGACGTCGCGCTCGTAGACGCCCGTCGGGTTCGCGGCCGGCGGGTGCGGCGGCAGGTCCGGCCACGGCATCTGCACGTTCGTGTACCAGGGCAGGTCGGCGACGCTGTGGACGTCGTCGAACGTCTGCATCGTCCAGCAGCCCGGCACCTCGGCGTGCGTCGCGAGCCCTGCGGGAGCCCCGACCCCGGCACCGCCCGCGGTCCGCTGGGCAACCGCGGCGAGCGCGGCCTCGGGCGTGCCGAAGAGCTCGAACCGCCAGACCCCGTCCAGGCCGAGTCGCGGGACGCCGTCCTCGGTGCGGTGCGCGAGCGTGTGCATCGGCGACCGCCCCACGGCAGTCAGCTCAGGGCAGTCCCAGGGGCGCGTCGTCGTCACGGGGCATGCCTATCACCCTTCGCCCCGCCGTCCTCTGGTGGGTTAAGCACGCCAAACCGACGTTTTGGAGTACGAATCCCGCCAGAGGACGCTCACTCGCCGAGGCGGCGGACGACGTCCAGCCGGGAGCGGACCGTGAGCCAGCCGAGGGCGACGGCGAGGAGCGGGACGGCGACGACGAGCGCGAGCGTCCGTCCGGGAGGCACGACGAGGTGCAGGTCCACGATCTGGTAGTTCCCGGACACGCTGTTGAGCCGGACGAGGACCGCCCCGGCGAGGATCCCCGCCGCACCGCCGACGAGCGCCCCGGGGACGGCGATCGCCCCGGCCTGTCCGGCCCCGATCCGGCGCCGGACCGACGGGTCCGCGCCCACGGCGGCCAGGGTGCCGAGGTCGGGCCGCGCGTCGGCGGCGGCGAGCCCGACGGCGATGAAGGTCCCGGCGAGCGCCACGAGCACGGCGAGCGCACCGAAGACGAGGAACACCTCCTCGTCACCGGACCGCTCCCGGGGCGTCTCGACGGCGTAGGACAGGTCCGTCTCGATCCGTGCCAGCGCGAGGTCGAGCCGGGCGAGCTGCAGCGGGGTCGGCGCGGCCGCAGGGCGCACGTAGGCCGTCTCGGGCACGAGCTCGACCCCGAGACGCTCGGCCAGCGCGCGCGGTGCGAGCACGAAGTCCAGCCGCTGCGGGCCGTCGACGAGCAGCGCGGGTACCGGTGTCGTGACCGGCGCGGTGGCGCCGTCGTCCAACGTCACGGTCAGCGGGAGCCGGCCGTCGCGGTCGAGGACCTGGGCGTCGAAGACGACGACGCTGCCCGCGGCGAGGGCGGCGCCGACCCGGTCGGAGTCAGGGGCGATGACCGAGGCTGCGGCCGGGTCCACGAAGAGCACCCGGTACCCGGTCTGCGAGCAGCCCCGGGTCGGCAGGCACACCTCGGGGAGCAGCACGTTCACGTACCGGTACAGCTCAGTGTCCGTCGTCGACCCGGCGCCGTACCCGTACACGACGTCCCGGACGCCGAGGCTCTCCCGCAGAGCGGTCGCGACCCGGCCCGCCTGGTCCCGTGGCGCGTCGAGGCCACCGCTGCCGACCTGGACCCACCCGGTGCCCACCGCGGCCTGCTGACGGTAGGACCGGGCGTCGGCCTCCGCCTGGCTCGCACCGAGGACGAGGACCGCCGAGGCAGCCGCGACCGCGGCCACCGTCGCGGCGAGCGCGGGGACGGTGCGGCTGCGCTGCCGGGCGGCGTCCCGCAGGGCGAACCGGGCGCTGACCGGGGCCCAGCGGGCGAGCCGGGAGACCCGGAGGGCGGGAAGCCCGGCGGCGACGACGGCGGTCAACGTGCCGACGAGCACGAGGCCGGTGAGGTCGGCCGCGTGGACGTCGACCCGCGGTACTGCCTCGCCGAGGTAGGCGGCGTACAGCCGCACGACCACCGCGCCGGCACCGGCGCCGAGGGCAGCACCGGCGAGGCTGCCGAGCAGGCCGACCACCGCGGCACCGGCGAGGACCACCCCGGCCAGGTGCCGCGGGGCACCGCCGGAGGCGCCGACGACGGCCAGGAGGCGCTCGTTGCGCCGGGCGCCGACGGCGATCGCCGGGCCGACCATGAGCATGATCTGGAGCAGGACCAGGGCGATGACGACGCCGACGGTGACGATCGCCTCGGTGTCCGGGCCGAACCCGCCACCGACGAGCTCAGGGGCGATCGCCGGGTCCTCCGCGACGGCCGCGCGGCTCAGCACGAAGCCCCCGAACGCGTTGACCTGCTGGACCTGCGCCCAGGAGACCGGGTCCGGGCCCACGACGAACCAGCCACGGGGGGAGGCGCCGGAGAAGGGGCCGGTCTCGAGCGAGCGCGGGTCGACGAGCGCCCCCGGACGGCCGACGACCTCGGCGAGGCCGAACGGGTCGCTGGCCCGGTAGGTGCCGACCACGGTGAAGACCCGGGTCCCGTCGAGGAACGTGAACCGTGCCCCCTCGGGGACCACGGTGCTTCCGCCGGCCGAGGCCCTGACGAGCACCTCGTCGTCCGTGACCGGTGCCCGTCCTGTCGCGATCGTCACCGGCGCACCGGCGCCGAGGGCCCTCACGTCCAGCTCGGCGACGTCGGTGCGGACGATCCGTTCACCGAGGACGAGGACCTGCCTCGGACCGTTGTTCTGCGGGACGAGCCGGTTCCTCGTCCCGACGACCTCGCGCAGCCGGCGCTCGACCTCGGAGGTCGGCAGCGCCTCCTCGCCCCAGCCGCTCAGGCTCTCCCCGGTGAGGTTCTGCTCCGCGGCGTTGCCGTCGAAACCGCCGAAGACGCGGGCCTGGACGGCGCCGGTCCCCAGCCGCTCCCGGACGACGTCCTGCGGGTCGAGCTCGGCCGACCGCGCGGCGACGGACCCGACGGTGGCCAGGAGCACCGGCACGAGCACCATGAGCGCGACGAGGCTGCTGCGACCGAGCCCGCGTCGCGCGTCCCGCGCGGCGAGCCGCAGGACGGCGCGCCAGCGGCTCACCGGTGCCCCCCGACGACACGCCCGGTGACGCCGGCCGGCGCCTCGCCGACGCCGTGCACGAGCTCCCCGGTCGTCCCGACGACGAAGCCGTCGCGCAGCCGGACGACCCGGTCCGCCCAGGCCGCGTGCTGCGCGTCGTGCGTGACGAGCAGGCCTGCGGCACCGGCGTCCACCCGGGCCCGCAGCACCTTCATGACCGCCTCGCCCGCGAGCGAGTCGAGCGCCCCGGTCGGTTCGTCGGCGAGCACGAGGCGGCGCGGGCCGACGAGGGCGCGGGCGATCGCGACGCGCTGCTGCTGGCCCCCGGAGAGCTCCTCGGGGAAGCGGTCGCCGAGGTCGGCGATGTCGACCTCGTCGAGCGCCGCGAGCGCCTCGGCGCGGGCGGTCGCCGTCGGGACGCCGTCCAGCTCGCGCGGCAGCATGACGTTCTCGACGGCGGTGAGCGCCGGCACGAGGTTGAGGTCCTGGAAGACGTAGCCCACGGCCCGGCGGCGCAGGGCGGCCCGCTTGCGCACGGAGAGCCCGCCGAGCGAGACCCCGTCGAGGACGACCTCGCCGGACGTCGGGACGTCGAGCCCGCCCGCGAGATGCAGCACGGTCGACTTGCCCGAACCCGACGGGCCCATGACGGCGACGAGCTCACCGGGCGCGACCGCGAGCGAGAAGGACCTCAGCGCGTGCACCTCGGTGGGCGTGCCGGCGTGGTGGACGCGGCCGGCGTCCGTCATGCGCAGCAGGTCCCCTGTTGTCTGCTCCGTCATCGAGCACTCCCCTGGGTGGTGGCCGCGAGCCGCTGCTCGCAGTGGTCGAGCCACCGGGCCTGCGCCTCGGCGGTGAAGATCTGCTGGTCGAGCACGAGCAGGCGGGCGAGCTCGCCGCCCGTCGGGTGGTCCGGGATCCGGGTCTTGGCCCGCGTGTAGGCCTGGAGCGCGCGCAGGATCTCCTCGCGCTCGGTCTCGAGGACGGCGAGGACGTCGACCCCCGGCGAACTCAGGGCGAGCGCGACCTTGATCGACGTCTCGTCCCGGTCGGGCGCGGCGCGCGGCACCGGGCGGCTCCACCAGGTGTCCACCTCGGCCTTGCCGGCCGGGGTGATCCGGTAGGTGACCGAGCCGTCGTCCTGCTTGCCGACCTCCTCGGCGAGGCCGTCGCGGCACAGCCGGCCGAGCGTCGTGTAGACCTGCCCGATGTTCACCGGCCAGGTGCCGCCGGTGCGCGCCTCGAACTCCTGGCGGAGCTGGTACCCGTGACGGTCCCCCTCCGCCAGGAGCGAGAGCAGGCTGTGCCGGATCGACATCGTCCCCTCCTTCGATGCATACCCGGTATGCCAACACCTGAAGGTATACCCGGTATGCCCGGCGATCAAGCACTTCCCGCGCCGTCCTCTGGTGGGTCATGCACCTCAGAACGCACTTTTGAGGTCGAGAACCCACCAGAGGACGGGCTCACCTCGCCCCGAGGCAACGCCCAGGCGAGGCCCAGGCGACTGTCAGGAAGCGGGCGCATCGTCCGCATGTGGGTGCACTCGTGGGGCCCCGTCGGCCGGGGCAGTGGGCGGGCCGGACGTCAGGCCGGCGGCGTCACGCCGTCCCACCAGCGCGCCACGATCCGCGGGTGCGAGCGCATCCAGCCGCGCAGGGTGTTCTCGCCGAAGTGCGGCACGATCACGTTGTGGCTCTCGGCCTCGACGCCGCGGGCCTGCGCCGCGAGGTCGGCGGGCAGGGTGAGCGGGTCGACGACGGCGTCGAGGCGCGGGCCGAGGAACGCGGGCACGCTGAACCGGTCGCGGCCGGCGGGCGGGCTGACGACCCGGTGCTTCGTGGCCCGCAGGTAGCCCTGGGTCGCGATCTCGAGCATCTCGCCGATGTTGACGACGAACGCACCGGGCACCGGGGTCGCGTCGATCCAGTCACCGTCGAGCGCCTCGACCTGCAGGCCCCCGAGGTCGTCCTGGAGGAGCAGCGCGAGGTAGCCGTAGTCCTTGTGCGCGCCGACGCCCTGGTCGGTCTCGACGGTGTCGCGCCCGGGGTAGCGGACGAGCTTGAGGTTGCGCCACGCCTCCTCGTCGAACCACGTGTCGAAGTACGTCTCGGGCTGGCCGAGGGCCGCCGCGAGCACCCGGAGCACCTCGCGCATGACCCGGTCGGCCTCGGCGAGCCAGTCGAGGACGGCGGGCCGCAGCGACGGCATCGCGCCCGGCCAGAGGTTCGGGCCGACGAGCCCGAGGTACGCCGGGTCGTCCGGGCCGAGGTCGAGCGGCGGGCGCTCGGGACCGACGTCGAGCACCTCGCGCTGGTCGGCGGAGCCGGCCGTGACCTCGGAGCCGACCCGGGTGTAGCCGCGGAACTGCCGCGAGTGCACGTTCTCGATCGCGAGCTTGGCGTCGGCGGGGAGGGCGAAGAACGCGTGCGCGGCGGCCATGACGCCGTCGGTCACCGCGGCGGGCACCCCGTGACCGGTGACGAAGAAGAAGCCGACGTCGTGCGCCGCGTGCCGGACGTCCGCGAGGAACGCCTCCCGCTCCGCGTCCCCGGCCCGGAAGCGGCTCAGGTCGAGGATCGGCAGGGTCCGGGGCTCGGTGCTGACGCTCATGGCTCGAACCTCACCAGGTCGGTGGGGTTCCGGCAAGGGGCGTTCCGCGGTCCGGGCGCACGCACGGGCGGGACGGCGTCAGCGCAGGAGGGGGCCCCAGCCGGCCGCGGCGAGGGTCCGGGCGATGAGCGCGTGGCCGTCGCCGTCGGGGTGGTCGCCGTCGTCCTGGAGCAGGTCGTCGACCCCGCCGTCCGCCGCCCGGAACGGGCCGACGAGGTCGACGCACGTCGCACCGCCCGCCCGGGCGCCCGCGCAGATCGCGGCGCCCGCGGCGTCGGTCGCGGTCCGCGCCAGGTCGAGGTAGTCCCGGCCGTGGTCGCGGACGGCGCGCGTGCCGTCCTCGAAGACGTTCCAGTAGTCCGTCACGAGGACGAGCGTCGGGCGGCCCGCGCGCAGCGCCCGGACCCGGTCCACGACCTGCCCGACCCGCTGCCGGACCCCCGCCACCGCGCCGGTGAAGCAGGCCTCGCCCGAACAGGCGCCGTCCTGCCACCGCGCGAGGCCGTCCGCGAGGTCGTTCGCCCCGATCGTCACGAGGACGACGTCCGCGCGGCTCACCTCGCCGGTCTCGGGGCCGCCGTCCGCGAGCGCGTCGAGGAGCCCGGCGGAGGTCTGGCCGTCGACACCGAGGTTCTCCGACGTCACGGTGCGGTGCGTGGCCGCGGCCGTGAGCCGGGCGTAGTCGGCGACGAGGTCGCAGTCGCAGCCGTGCCCGGACGTCACCGAGTCGCCGATCCCGACGACGTGCCACGGGGCCGGGGCACCGCCGGTGGCCGCACCAGGAGACGTGGCGGCGGACGGCCCGCCGGACGCTGCCACGGACGTGCGCCCGGCGGGCGCGCCGGCGTCCGCCCAGCCGACGAGCCCGGCGACGAGGACCACCGCCGCGAGCACGACGGCGTACGCGGACGTCGAGGGGCGACCTGCCCGTGCGCTCCGGCGGCCGCGTCGGGTCCCAGCCATCCCCGCGACCGTAACCCCGCTTCCTGTGAGCCCCGTCCGAGAAGAGCGTGAGCACCATGTCGTTGACCGGTCCTGCTGTGGTGCTCCTCGCCCTCCTGGCCGCCGTCGCCGCCCTCGCCGGGACGGTCGCGCTCTGGCCGCGGTTCGCGGCGCGCGGCGCCACGAAGGTGGCGTCCCGCACCGGCCTGCTCCTGCTGTCGGACGTCACCGTGCTGCTCGTCGTCGCGGTCCTCCTCAACGACCAGTTCGGGTTCTTCGCCGACTGGACCGACCTCGCGGGCGCGCTCGGTGCCGGCGCGGCCGCCACGACCGCGACCGGCGGCGCGGCGCCGTCCGTCGCCTTCGGCCGGGGCCCGGTGACGACCGCGGCACCCGCGCGGGCGCTGCCGCCGCTGCCGCCCGGCCAGGGCCCCGGCGGCCGGGTGCTCACGTACACCGTGACCGGGGCGCGCAGCGGGCTCACCGGCGAGGTGCTCGTCGACCTGCCGCCGTCCTACCGCGACCCGGGTGCCACCGGCCGGGCCTACCCCGTGCTCGAGACCTTCTCCGGCTACCCGGGCAGCGCCGCCCAGTGGATCGGCACCATGCACCTGCCCGCGGCGCTGGACGCCGCCACCGCGGCGGGCCGGCTCGGCCAGACGCTCGTCGTGTCGCCGGTGCTGGAGATCCCGCCGGGCGAGGACACCGAGTGCGTCGACGGCGGGCCGGGGCACGCGCTCGAGACGTGGGTGAGCCAGGACGTCCCGGCCTGGGTGCAGCAGCACTTCCGGGTCGTGCCCGACCGGCGGGCGTGGGCGACGATCGGGCTGTCGGCGGGCGGGTGGTGCTCGGCGATGACGACGATGCTGCACCCGCAGCGGTTCGGTGCCGCCGTCGTCATGGGCGGCTACTTCCGCCCCGAGTTCACCGGGCCGCCGCCGTTCCCGCCGACCGGCCCGCAGGCCCGCCGGTACGACCTCGTCGCGCTCGCCGGGCGGGCGGCACCGCCCGTCGCGCTGTGGCTCGAGACCTCGCACGCCGACCGGCTCTCGTACGCCTCGAGCACGGCGCTGCTGCGCGCCGCCCGGCCGCCGATGTCGGTGCGGTCCGTCGTCCTCAAGCACGCCGGGCACCGGATCGGCGTGTGGCGGACCCTCCTGCCGCAGGCGCTCGGCTGGCTCGGCAGCACCGTGCCCGGGTTCGCGCCGGCGGGCTCGGCCGCTGTGACCGGCTGACGTCCTCTGGCGGGTTCTGCACTCTTGCCCACCCGTCCTCTGGCGGGAGAACCACCCCAAGATCGTGTTCTGACGTGCTCGACCCGCCAGAGGACGGGTGGCGGTGCGGGTGTGCAGCCGAGCGCAGACCATGAGCGGGTGAGCGCCGACGTGGTCTACCTCGTAGGCGGTCTCGCCCTCCTCCTCGGTGTCGTGCTGCCGGCGGCGCTGCGCGGGGCCGCACTGTCCGCCCCGATCGTGCTCGTGACGGTCGGCGCGCTCATCGGCCTGCTGCCCGCCCCCGGCGGCGAGCGGGTGTCGCCGGTCGACCACCTCGCCCTCACCGAGCACCTCACGGAGTTCGCGGTGCTCGTCGCGCTCATGGGTGCCGGCCTCGCGATCGACCGGCCGCTGCGATGGCGGTCGTGGACGTCGTGGCGCTCCTGGTCGCCGGCCTGGCGCCTGCTCGCGATCGGCATGCCGCTGTCGATCGCCGGCGGCGCGCTGCTCGGCTGGGTGGTCATGGGCCTCGCCCCGGCCGCGGCGCTGCTGCTCGGCGCGGTCATGGCCCCGACCGACCCGGTGCTCGCCGCGGACGTCCAGGTCGAGGGCCCGACCGAGGAGGCCGACGGTGCCGGGGAGGTCGACGAGGACGACGAGGTGCGGTTCGCGCTGACGAGCGAGGCCGGCCTCAACGACGGCCTCGCGTTCCCCTTCGTGCAGGCCGCGATGCTCGCCGCGGGCGGCGGCCTCGGGACCTGGTGGTGGCACTGGCTCGCCTGGGAGCTCGTCGGCAAGGTCGCGATCGGCGCCGTCGTCGGCGCCCTGTGCGGGCTCGTTCTCGCCCGGGTCGCGTTCCGGGCGCCGCGCCGGTCGCTGCGGCTCGCGGAGACCGGCGAGCCGCTGCTCGCGCTCGCGGCGACGGTGCTGACCTACGGCGTCGCGGAGGTGCTCGGCGGCTACGGCTTCCTCGCGGTGTTCACCGGGGCCCTCGCGCTGCGCAGCGCCGAGCGCGGCCACGAGTACCACGCGCTCATGCACCAGGTCGTCGAGCGGCTCGAGCGGCTGCTCACGCTCGTCGTGCTGCTGCTCCTCGGGGTCGCCCTCACCGACGGGCTCCTGGCGAACCTCACCTGGCCGGGGGCGGCCGTCGCCGTGCTGCTCGTCGCCGTCGTCCGGCCGCTCACGGCCTGGGTCTCGCTGCTCGGCGGCGCCCGCGAGGACCGGGTCGCCGACGGCGCCCTCGGCCCGCGCGAGCGCGCCGTCACGGCGTTCTTCGGGGTACGCGGCGTGGGCTCGGTCTACTACCTCGCCTACGCGCTCGGGCACGCCGACTTCGGGGACGTCGACCGCGTGCTGTGGTCGACGGTCACCTTCACGATCGTGCTCTCCGTGCTCGTGCACGGGGTCGCGGCGACGCCGGCGATGGCCTGGCTGGAGCGGGTCCGGACGCCGCAGCCCGCGGCCTGAGCGGCGGACCGGAGGCCTGACGGCCTCCGGTCTCACACCATCCCGTAGACCCGGTCGACGTGGATCCGGAGCACGAGGCGGCCCTCGTCGACCATCGCCTGCCGGAACTCGGCCCAGTCCGGGTGGTCGCCCCGCAGCGCGTGGTAGAGGTTGACGAGCGCGTCGACGGTCTCGTCGTCCGTGGCCTGCGCGACGGGCGAGAGCTCGGCGGTGCCCTCGGCGACGACGTAGGTCCAGCCGTCCTCGGACGCCGCGTGCAGGCTGGCCCGCGGGTCGCGCCGCAGGTTCGCGGTCTTCGCGCGGCCGTCGGTCACCGACGCGGAGACGGACCGGGTGCCCGGGTCGTAGACGAAGCTGACCGTCGACAGCTGCGGGCGGCCGTCCCGCTTGATCGTCGCGAGGGTGCCGAGGTGCCGGCCGGCGAGGAAGGTCCACATCGGGCCGGCGGCCTCGGGGAGCAGGTTCATGAGGCGTAAGCCTGCGCTCGGTGGGCGGCGACGACAAGTCGGGGCGGCGCGTCGGGCCCGGGCCGGGCGACCGGACGCTCAGTGGCAGGCCGTCGTCCCCGCGTCGCTGTAGCTGCCGCCGTAGGCCGCGGTGTACTTCCACGAGTACGAGCCCGGGCCGAGCGAGAGGAACAGCGCGCCGAACGTCGACGCGTTCTTCGCCTCGGTGTTCTTCTCGCCGGTCATCGTCCGCAGGTTCTTGCCCCCGCCGCCCACGACGAACTGGCGGACGCCGCGCGCCCGGTCGAGGCCGCCGTCCGGGTCCTGCGGCGCGAACCGCTCGTAGTCGTGGTCGTGGCCCGAGAGCAGCACGTCGACCCGGTGGTCGTAGAGCGCCCGCACCAGGGCGACGGCCTTCGTGCTGTCGCCGTGCTCGGAGCCGCTGCTCCACCGCGGCTGGTGCCACATCGCGAGGGTGCAGCGGGTCTTGTGCGCGGACAGGTCCGCGCGCAGCCAGCGCTCCTGCTCCGAGCCGGGGGCGCACGAGACGACGTCGCAGTTCGCGTTGAGCGCGACGACGTGCCAGGTGCCGATGTCGAAGGAGTACCAGCCCTTCCCGCGGGGGCCGGCGCGGCCGCCGAAGTAGTCCCAGTACCCGGCCGCACCGGGCGTGCGGTACTCGTGGTTGCCGACGACGGGGCGGGTGATCGGCAGCAGGCGGCCGAACGCCTTGTCGTACGAGGCCTGGTAGGCCGCGAGGGTGCCGTTGTCGTACTGGGTGTCGCCGAGCGCGAAGAACGCCGCGGGCCGCCGGGCGACGACGAGGTCCGCGACCGCCTGCTGGCGGCACTCGTTCCCCCGGCCGCGGCCGCGGTTGAACGCGGGCGACCCCGGGGAGCACGCGATGTCCCCGACCGCCGCGACGAGCACCGGGCGGCTGCGCGGCGTGATCGACAGCCGGCTCGTGCCGCCCGACCGCGGCGCCGACGGAGCGGTCACGGTCGGGTCCGTCGAGGCGGACGTCGTGCCCGGCGCGGACGGCGTCGCCTGCACCGCACCGGCGGAGCCACCGAACGGCGGCCAGCCCTGCACCCGGGCGACCACCCCGGCCCCGGCGAGCAGGGCCACCACGACGGTGACCGGGACGAGCATGCGCCGGCGGCGGGAGCGGTGGCTGTTCGACATGACGCTGCGATCCTCGCTCATCACGATGGGTGCGGGCCACCACCGGCCGGCCGCGTCGGACGGCGATCCGCTCCGGTCACGCCGTCCAGCGCTCGACCTCGCGGGCCGCGACGACCCGCGCCTGCACCCGCAGGGCGGTGACGACCTCGGCGACGGCACCGCGGCTGTACGTCCGCCGGGTGACGGCGAACAGGGTGCGGACGACGGGTGAGGCCCCGGCGGCGACCCGGGCGCCGCGCAGGTCGTCGGGCAGGCCCATCCGGGGCAGCAGGGCCACCCCGACCCCGCACGCGACGAGCCCGGCGAGGCTCGCGAGCTCGTAGGCCTCGGCGGCGACCCGCGGGGCGATCCCGGCGGCGTGCCAGGCCTGGTCGGTCGACACCCGGCAGGGCGACCCCGCCCCGCTGACGACCCAGGGCAGGTCGGCGGTGTCCGCGAGCCGGGCCGGCGGCGGCGTGCCCGGCGGGACGATGAGGTCGAGCGGGTCCCGGAACAGCCTGTGGTGCTGGAACCGCGGGTCGCGCTCGTAGCGCTGGTGGCTGTGCTCCTGGACGACCGCGACGTCGACGTGCCCGAGCGAGAGGTCGCGCAGCGCGGCGTCGTCCTCGGCCTCGACGACCCGGCCGACCGGGGCGGAGCCGGCGCCGGCCACCGGCGCGACGAGGTGCACGAGCGCCGACGGGAACGCCGCGACGCCGACCGCCTGCCGGCTCGTGCGGGCCGCCGTCCGCGCGGAGTCGGCGCCGGACTCCAGGGCGTCGAGGACGGCGTACACGTGCGGCACGAGCGCCGTCCCGGCCGGGGTCGGCCGCAGCCGTCCCGAGACGCGGTCGAAGAGCGGCACCCCGAGCGAGCGCTCGAGCTTGGCGACCTGCTGCGAGACGGCGGGCGCGGTGTACCCGAGGGCCCGGGCGGCGGCCGCGACCGTGCCGCGCTCGACGACCTCGAGGAAGCACCGGGCGCGCACCGGGTTGAGGTCCATGGCGTCCATGGCAGCAGTATCCGTGCCGGGCCGCCGTCCGGACCGGTAAGCAACGCTTCAGGCCGCCAAAACGGACCGGTGCTGTTCGTTACGGCTCCGGGGCGGCAGGCTGGGGCCATGTCGCCCCGCCACGTCACCGCCGCCGTCCTCGTCGCCGTGGTGTGGGGGGTCAACTTCGTCGTCATCCACGTCGGTCTCGCGTCGACGCCGCCACTGCTCCTCGCCGCGCTGCGGTTCGTGCTCGTCGCCGCGGCCTGCGCCTGGTTCGTGCCGCGGCCGGACCTGTCGGCCCCGCGCCTCGTGGCGCTCGGGCTCACGCTGTACGTCGGCCAGTTCGGGCTGCTCTTCACCGCGATGGACCTCGGCCTGTCGCCGGGGCTCGCGGCCGTCGTCCTGCAGTGCCAGGCGGTGTTCACGGTGCTGCTCGCCGCCGTGGTCCTCGGGGAGCGGCCGTCGCGCCCGCAGGTGCTCGGCGTCGTCGTCGCGTCGGCCGGGCTCGTGCTCATCGGCGTCGACCGGTTCCGGTCCGCCGAGATCGGTGCGGCGTCCCCGGCGCTCGCGTTCGTCCTGGCGCTGGCGGCCGGGCTCTCGTGGGCGTGCGGCAACCTCGTCGCGCGGGCGTCGGGTGCCACGCAGGGCTTCGGGCTCGTCGTGTGGGGCAGTGTCGTCGCCGCCCCGGTGCTCCTCGTCGCCGCGGCCGTGCAGACCGGTCCGAGCCACCTGGTGGCCGCCGTCGCCGGCATCGACGGGCCGGGCGTCCTGGCCCTGGCGTACCTCACCGTGCTCGCGACGGTCTTCGGCTTCGGCACGTGGTCGATGCTCATGGGCCGCTACCCGGCCTCGCTCGTCGCCCCGTTCACGATGCTCGTGCCGCCGGTCGGGCTGCTCACCGCGTGGCTCGCGCTCGGCGAGCGGGTCCCGGCGCTCTCGCTCGCCGGGAGCGCGCTCGTCGTCGGCGGCCTGCTCGTGCCGCAGGCGGGGCCGCTGCGGGACCGGGTCGTCCGGCGGCGGGCGGATGCGGTGGTCGCGACCGGGTGAGCCTGCGGTGGTCCGGCGGCGCGACGCCCCTAGGGTCGGTGGATGCCCTTCATCGACGCTCCGGACGGCACGCGCCTCGCCTACCGACGGATCGGCGGCGGTCCGCCGGTCGTCGTCGTCCCCGGTGGTCCCATGCAGGCGTCCTCGTACCTCGACGACCTCGTCGCGGTGACCCCGCACGTCTCGTACGCGATGCTCGACCTGCGCGGCACCGGCGACTCCGCGGTGCCGGACGACGCGGGCAGCTACCGCTGCGACCGGCAGGTCGACGACGTCGAGGCGCTGCGCGGGCACCTCGGGCTCGAGCGGGTCGGGCTGCTCGCGCACTCGGCGGGAGCCGCCGTCGCGCTGCTCCACGCCGCACGCCACCCCGGGCACGTCGAGCGGCTCGTGCTCGTCTGCCCGAGCCCGCGGGTCGTCGGCCTGGAGATCACCGACGCCGACCGGCGGGCGGTCGCGGAGCAGCGGAGGGCGGAGCCGTGGTTCGCCGACGCGTACGCCGCGTTCGAGCGGGTCTGGGCCGGGACGGCGTCCGACGACGACTGGACGGCGATCACGCCGTTCGTGCACGGCCGCTGGGACGACGCCGCCCGCGCCAGGGTCGAGCGGGAGACCCTGCTGCGCAACGAGGCCGCCGCCGACGAGTACTACGCCGAGGTGCCGGACCCCGCGGCCACCCGGGACGCGCTCGCCCGGCTCGAGGTGCCGGTGCTCCTCGTCGCCGGCGAGCACGACGTCGCGCTGCCGCCGCGGTGCGCCGCCGAGTACGCCGGGCTGTTCCGGGACGCGACGCTCGTCGTCGTCCCGGGCGCCGGGCACTTCCCGTGGGGCGACGACCCCGCAGCCTTCGCGCAGGCGCTGGACGGCTGACCGGCAGGCTTGCGGGGCGCGCCCGCCGCCACTAACGTACAACTCAATGGTTGTACGTCAGGAACCTGCGGAGCGCACCGACCGGCTGTTCCACGCGCTGGCGGACGCGACCCGGCGCGAGATCGTCGCGCTCACCCTGCGCGGGGACCACTCCGTCTCCGAGCTGGCGCAGCGGTTCCCGATGAGCTTCGCGGCCGTCCAGAAGCACGTGGCGGTCCTCGAGGCGGCCGGGCTCGTCGTCAAGCAGCGGCAGGGCCGCGAGCGACGCGTCCGCGGCAACCCGGAGGCGTTGCAGGAGGTGCACCGGCTGCTCGACGGGCTCGCGCAGACCTGGGTCGGCCGGATGGACCGGATCGACGCCCTCCTCACCGGTGCCACCGGCACCGGACCACAGACCGGATCCGTTGCACCGCAAGAACAGGAGACTTCGCAATGACCGTGACCGACGTCCGCAAGGAGACCGAGAACCTCGCACTGGTCCTCACGAACCGCTTCACCGCACCCGTCGAGCGGGTGTGGCAGGTCTGGGCGGACCCGCGGCTCCTCGAGCGCTGGTGGGGGCCGCCGACCTACCCTGCCACCGTCACCGACCACGACCTGACACCCGGCGGCGACATCCGGTACTTCATGACCGGGCCGGAGGGCGCGAAGTACCACGGCTTCTGGCGGGTGACCGCCGTCGACGCCCCGCACTCCCTCGAGTTCGAGGACGGCTTCGCCGACGACGGCGGCCGGCCGAACACCGACATGCCCGTCTCGAGGACGCGCGTCACGCTCGTCGCCGACGACGCGGGCGGCACCGTCATGACCCTGACGAGCAGCTACGACTCGGCCGAGGACATGGACAAGCTGCTCGGGATGGGCGTGATCGAGGGCATCACGCTCGCCCTCAACCAGGTCGACGCCCTCGTCACGGCCTGAGCCCGCCGGACCTGCGGCGGGCTCACCAGAGCGCCCGCACCGGATCCTCGAGGACGGCGGCGACCTCGGCGAGCGCACGGCTCCCGAGGTCGCCGTCGACCATCCGGTGGTCGAAGCTCAGCGCGAGGGTGGTCACCCAGCGCGGCCGCACCTTTCCCTTGTGCACCCAGGGCATCCGGCGGATCTGCCCGACCGCGAGGATCGCCGCCTCGCCGGGGTTGAGGATGGGCGTGCCGGCGTCGACGCCGAAGACGCCGACGTTCGTGATCGTCACCGTGCCGCCGGCGAGGTCGGCGGGCGGTGTGCGGCCCTCGCGGGCGGTCGCCGCGAGCGCGTTGAGCGCGACGGCGAGGTCGCGCAGCCCGAGCCGGTCGGCGTCCTTGACGTTCGGGACGACGAGACCGCGCGGGGTCGCCGCGGCGATGCCGAGGTTCACGTAGTGCTTGACGACGATCTCGCGCGACGCCTCGTCCCACGCGGCGTTGACGCCGGGATGCCTCTGCACCGCGACGAGGAGCGCCTTCGCGACGACGAGCAGCGGGCTCACCTTGACGCCCTCGAACGCACGGTCGGCGCGCAGCCGCCCGACGAGCTTCATCGTGCGGGACACGTCCACCTGCACCCACTCGGTGACGTGCGGGGCCGTGAACGCCGAGGTCACCATCGCGTCGGCGGTGAGCCTGCGGACGCCCTTGACCGGGATCCGGGTCTCCCGCTCGACCGTCGTGACCTGGTGCGCCGTGACGTGGTGCGTCGCGACGCCGGACGCCGTCCCGGTCGGGCGCGCGGCCTGCTCGACGTCCTCGCGGGTGACGACCCCGCCAGGCCCGGACGGCGCGAGCGTCGTCAGGTCGACGCCCAGCTGCTTGGCGAGCAGCCGGACCGGCGGCTTCGCGAGCGCGTGCGCGGGTGCCGGCTGCGCCGCAACCGATTCCGGCTGCGCCGCGACAGATTCCGGCCGCGCCGCGACGGTGTCCGGTGCGACGGTCACCGACTGCTGCAGCGCGGCAGCGGCCCGGCGCGGCCGGCGGGCGGCGGACGTCGTCCGCGGGCCGTAGCCGACGAGCACGGCGGTCCGGCCGTTGGCGCCGGTCACCGGTTCCGTCGCCGGAGCCGGTTCTGGCCCCCCGGGCGCGGTGTCGACCGCGATGATCGGCGTGCCGACCTCGACCGTGGCCCCCTCGGCGACGAGCAGCGCGGTGACGACGCCCGCGAACGGGCAGGGCAGCTCGACGAGCGACTTCGCCGTCTCGATCTCGACGATCGGGTCGTTGACCTTCACGGTGTCGCCGACGGCGACCTTCCACTGCACGATGTCGGCCTCGGTGAGGCCCTCGCCGGCGTCCGGGAGCCGGAAGTGCTTGATGTCAGCCTGACGGGTGTCGGCCATGAATCCGCTCCTCTCAGAACGCCAGCGCGCGGTCGACGGCGTCGAGCACGCGGTCGAGGTCGGGCAGGTACTCCTCCTCGAGCCGGCTCGCCGGGTACGGCAGGTGGAACCCGCCGACCCGCAGCACCGGTGCCTCCAGGTGGTAGAAGCAGCGCTCGGTGACCCGGGCCGCGATCTCCGCCCCGAGCCCGAGGAACGTCGGCGCCTCGTGGACGACCACGAGCCGCCGGGTGCGCTCGACGGACGCGACGAGGGTGTCCAGGTCGAGCGGGGAGAGCGAGCGCAGGTCGACGACCTCGAGGCTGCGCCCCTCCGCCTCGGCCGCCGTCGCCGCCTCGAGCACCGTGCGCACCATCGGCCCGTAGGCGGCGACGGTGACGTCGGTGCCGGCCCGGGCGACCCGCGCGGCGTGCAGCGGCAGCGGCTCCGCGGCCGGGTCGAGCTCGCCCTTGTCCCAGTAGCGGCGCTTGGGCTCGAAGACCATGACCGGGTCGTCGCTGCGGATCGCCTGCTGCGTCATGAAGTACGCGTCGGCCGGGTTCGAGCACGTGACGACCCGCAGCCCCGCGGTGTGCGCGAAGTACGCCTCGGGGCTCTCCGAATGGTGCTCGACGGCACCGATCCCGCCGCCGTACGGCACCCGGACGACCACCGGCAGGCTGAGCTTCCCGCCCGAGCGGTAGCCCATCTTCGCGAGCTGGGAGACGATCTGGTCGTAGGCCGGGTAGATGAACCCGTCGAACTGGATCTCGCAGACCGGCCGGTACCCGCGCAGCGCCAGGCCGATCGCCGTCCCGATGATGCCGCTCTCCGCGAGCGGGGTGTCGATGACGCGGTCCTCGCCGAAGTCCTTCTGCAGCCCGTCGGTGACCCGGAAGACCCCGCCGAGCCGGCCGACGTCCTCGCCCATGACGAGCACCTTCGGGTCGTCCTCCATCGCCCGGCGCAGGCCCTCGTTGACCGCCTTGGCGATCGTCGTCGTCCGCGGGCTCATCGCTGCGCCTGCGCGGCAGCGGCGAGGCCCGACTCGTCGACGCCGGACTGCTCGAAGCCTGCGTGGTACTCCGCGAACCACGCCCGTTCCTCGGCGACGAGCGGGTGCGGGTCCCGGTAGGCGTGGTCGAACATCGACACCGGCTCCGGGTCGGGCATCGCGAGGCACTCGCTGCGGACGTGCTCGGCGAGCCGGTCGGCCTCGGCCTCGACCGCGGCGAAGAACTCCTCGCCGGCCTGACCGGTCCGGGCGAGCAGCGCCTTGACGCGCGCGATCGGGTCCTTGAGCTTCCACTCCTCGACCTCGGCCTCGATCCGGTAGCGGGTCGGGTCGTCGGACGTCGTGTGCGCCCCCATCCGGTAGGTGAACGCCTCGACGAACGTCGGGCCCTCGCCCCGGCGCGCCCGGTCGAGCGCCGCCCTCGTCACCGCGTGGACGGCGAGCACGTCGTTGCCGTCGACGCGCAGGCCGGGGAACCCGAACCCCGCGGCGCGCTGGTAGAGCGGCACCCGGGTCTGGCGCTCGTTGGGCTCCGAGATCGCCCACTGGTTGTTCTGGCAGAAGAAGACGACCGGGGCGTTGTTGACGCTGGCGAAGACGAACGCCTCGTTGACGTCGCCCTGGGACGTCGCGCCGTCCCCGAAGTACGCGATGACGGCGGTGTCCCGCGCGGGGTCCCCGGTGCCGACCGCGCCGTCGCGCTGGACGCCCATCGCGTAGCCGGTCGCGTGCAGCGTCTGCGAGCCGATGACGATCGTGTAGAGGTGGAAGTTGTGCTCGGCCGGGTCCCAGCCGCCGAGGTTGACCCCGCGGTAGAGCCCGAGCAGGGTCACCGGGTCGACGTCGCGGCACCAGGCGACCCCGTGCTCGCGGTAGGTGGGGAAGACGTAGTCCTGCGGCGCGAGCGCACGGGCGGAGCCGACCTGCGCGGCCTCCTGGCCGAGCAGGCTCGCCCAGAGGCCGAGCTCGCCCTGGCGCTGGAGGGCGGTCGCCTCGGCGTCGACCCGGCGGACGAGGACGAGGTCGCGGTAGAACGCGCGCAGCTCGTCCGGGGTGACGTCGATGCTGTAGTCGGGGTGCTCGACGCGCTCGCCCTCAGGCGTGAGCAGCTGGACGAGCGGGGGCTGCGGGGGCCGGCCCCCGGGCCCTCCGACGACGGGTACGGTCACAGGCGCTCCAACGGTCGGGCCGCTGCGGGGTCTCCGCGCACGGCACGTCGGGATGGCTACCGCCGTCGCCTGGTGGGCTGTGCGGTCGCCGTGTGCTGCTGCGGACAGCACAGCGCCAACCTACCGACCGGGGCAACCCCCGCGACCTGCCGCGAGCACGACGGTCACCCGTGCCGCCGATCCGCGTGGTGGCCGGAGCGGTCCGAGCCCTTCTGGTCCGAGCTCTTGCGGTCCGAGCTCTTGCCGTCGCGCTTCCTGTCGTCCGGCCGCGTGTCGCCGGACCGCTTCGGGTCGTCCCGCCGCGGGCCCCCGCGGTCGGCGCCGTCGCCCTCGGGGCCGCCGTCCCGGTGCCGGCGGTCCCGCACCGGCGAGGGGCAGGTGCTGCGCTGGTGCCCGGCCGGGCGGACCACGCCGCAGGCCTTGGGGCCGCGGGCCGGGTGCCCGTCGACGCCCCCGTCGTCGTCGTGGTCGTCGTCGTGGTCNGGGCACCATCGTGGTCACCGTCGTCGTCGTGGTCGTCGTCGCCCGAGCCGTGGTGCCCGTCCTCCCCGGCGCCCACCCCGCCGTCCGTCGTGGTCGGCACGGGCGTCGGGACGTCGCTCGGCGACGGCGAGGGGTCGGGCGGCTGCGTCGTCCGCGGGACCGGCGCCGTCGTCGGCACCGGGGCCGGGGGGCGGCGGAAGGTCACCGGGACGGCGACCGCGTCGTCGTCCTCGTCGTCCGGGGCCGCCGTCGGGGTCGCCCGGGGTGTCGCCCGGGGCCGCACCCCGGGCGTCGCCGGGGCAGAGACCCCGACGGGTGCCTGCACCCGGGGCAGCGCCGCGGCCGACCCACCGCCGCCGGGCCCGACCAGCGGGGCGCCGAGGCCACCGATCGTCACGCTGCCGGTGAGGACGAGGGCGAGCGCCGAGCCGCTCGCGACCGCGGCCGTGAGGAAGGTGGGCACGACGACGCCGACGACGCGCCCGCTGGGGGCCGCCTCCCGGACCGTCCTGCTCGCCATCGCTTCCTCACTCGTCCCGCAGGGTGCGCCACATGGCACCGCGCCTACGTGTGGTATCGACGCACGCCGAATGCGACTGAAGGAGCGACACCCTGACGGGTGAGGGGGTGACCGACGGCCCGCTGCCCGGACCGTGCCCCGACCCGTGCCCGGACCAGGTCCGGACCGCCCCCCGGCGTACGCGCCGAGCCTAGGCTCGGCCCGGCGCGGGCGGCAGGCCTGCGGCCCCGAACCCCACGAAAGGACGAGACGTGGTCGACGCTGCGTCACCCCGCCCCGCGGCGGCGTCCGCCGTCCGGGTGACGGCCGCGCTGCTCGCGGTGTACCTCGTCTGGGGCTCCACGTACCTCGGGATCCGCGTCGTGGTCGTCGCGGGGCTGCCGCCGCTCGTCGCGATGGGGGTCCGTTTCTCGACAGCCGGCGTCATCCTCCTGGCGGTGCTCGTCGGCCGATCGGGCCGTGCCGCCGTCCGGGTGACCCGTCGGCAGTGCGGCTCCCTCGCGCTGGCGGGCCTGCTGTTCCTCGTCGTGGGCAACGGTTTCGTCGCCGTCGCGGAGCAGACGGTCCCGAGCGGACTGGCCGCCCTGCTCGTGTCGACGATGCCGCTGTGGGTCGTCGTCCTCGGTGCGCTCGTGGCCGGCGTGCGGACCCGGCCGATGACGTGGCTCGGCACCGTCGTGGGCTTCACCGGGACGGCGGTCCTCGCGCGGCCGGGCGGCC
Organism: Kineosporia sp. A_224; assembly: GCF_002198655.1. Lineage (GTDB taxonomy): Bacteria > Actinomycetota > Actinomycetes > Actinomycetales > Kineosporiaceae > R-H-3. The sequence continues at coordinate 2,385 of NZ_MWLN01000192.1, read as the reverse complement.
ACCCGGCCGACGTCGCCTGGTGGGGCGTCGGGCTCGTCGTGCTCGGGACGCTCGGCTGGGCGACCGGCTCCCTGCTCACGCCGCGGCTCGACCGGCCCGCGGATGCCCTGGTGTCCGCGGCGTACCAGATGCTCCTCGGCGGGGTCATGATGGCGCTGCTCGGGACCACCCGTGGTGAGCTGCACGGGTTCCGGCCCGCGGACGTCGACGCCGAGGGCTGGGTCGCCCTGGCCTACCTGACGTTCGTCGGGTCGCTCGTCGCCTACACGGCGTTCTTCTGGCTGCTCGACCACGCGCCGCTGCAGCTCGTCTCGACGTACGCCTACGTCAACCCGGTCGTCGCGGTGCTCCTCGGCTGGGTCGTCATCGACGAGCAGCCGACGCCGTCCGTGCTCGTCGGCGGTGCCGTCGCGGTGCTCGGGGTCGCGGTCGTCATCACGAGCGAACGGGCCGGGCGCCGAGCGCCCGACCCGTTCGTACGCCGTGCGTCGACGCGGCTCAGGCCCGGCCGCCCTTGAGCGACTCGGTGAGCGTCTGGAACTCCTCCCACGCCCCGCGGGCGAGGAGCTCGGCCTGCTGCGGCCACGTGCCCGGGTCGTGGAGCTGGTAGCGCGGGCCCGCGTCCTCGAGCACCCGGCGGAGCCGGTCGACCCCGGCCTGCGAGAGGTCGCGCCACGTGCGGATGTCGTCGGCGTGCAGGAGCTGCTCGATCTTCGGACCGACACCCTCGACGAGCTTGAGGTCGTCGAGCCGCACCGGGACGCCGAGCACCCGGCGGCCCGCGTCGAGGTCGGGCGCCGGTGCCTCGGCGAGCGCGACCGCACCGGCGTGGCCGGTCCCCGCGGACGCGGTCGGGGCGGCCTGCGCGGGAGTCGCGGGCGCGGGGGTCGTCGAGGCGGGCGTCGCGGCGTCCGGCATGGTCAGCCCGACGGCGGGTGAGACGGGTGCAGGCGGCAGCGCGTCCTCGGTGAGGCCGGCCGCCTGCTGGACGACCTGGCCGAGCGTGCGGGTCGTCGTCGCGCGGCCGGCCCGGGCGAGCTCGCGCTCGAGGTCCGGCACCCGGGAGGCCTCGGCCTCGAGCAGCGCGATCCGGCGCTTGAGCACGGCGACCTGGCCGTCCTCGCCCTCCAGACGCAGCCGCAGGAGCCGCACCTCCTCCTCGAGGCCCTTCGTCCGGTCGGCGTCGACCCGCACGGAGACCATCTGGGTGCGGAGCATCTCGCCCTCGTCCGCCTTGCGGCGCAGGGCCTCCACCTCGGCGCGCAGCGCGACGACCTCCGGGTCACCCCCCACGAGGCCGCGCAGCGACAGCCCGCGCGCGGGCGTGAGGACCGAGCGGGTGCCGCTGCCCGTCGTCCCCGGCTGGGGCGCCGCGGGGGACGTCGCCGGGCGCTCGGCCGGCCCGCCCGCCGACGCCGCGACCGCAGCCCCGACGGGTGCGCCGTCCGCAGCGGGACGGGCACCGGCGCGGCGGTCCTGCCAGCGCAGGACGAGCCAGGTGAGCAGCGTGGCGACGAGGGCCGTGAGCACCCACCACAGCCACGTCTTCTCGAGGAAGAAAACCATGTCCCCTCAGCTTTCCTTGACCACGAACTCGATCCGCCTGTTGGCGGCCCGGCCCTTGGCCGTCGTGTTCGACGCCTTCGGCTTCTTCTCCCCCAGGCCTTCGGCGGACAGCCGCTTCGCCGGCACGCCCTTGCTCACGAGGAACTTCTTGACCTCGTTCGCCCGGCGCTGGCTCAGCCGCTGGTTGAGCTTGGCGTCACCCTTGTTGTCGGTGAAACCCTCGATCTCGACGACGACCCCGGCCGGCATCGCCTTGATGATCTTCGCGGCGGCGGTCAGGGACTTCTTGGAGGCGTCGGTGAGGCGCTCCGAGCCGTGCGTGAACGACACCCCGCGCAGCCCCTTGACCCCCGAGAGCCTGGCGCGCGCCTGGGTCACCGGCCCGGTGACCGTGCTGCGGACGGCGATGCCGCGGGCGTCGGCCTCGTCGGCGAGGTCGCCCATCGCGGTCGACGCGGCCTCGGACGACGTGAGCCCGGAGACCCTGAGGCCGTCGGCGCCGATGTGCAGCCGGCCGCGGTCGGTGAGACCGGACGCCGCGCGGCCGGCGAGCCGCAGGAAGGTCGGCCAGGCCCGGGCGACGTCGGGTCCGGGCTGCGCGTCCGGGACGACGACGAGGTTGTCGTCGACGCGGGTCTTCGGCGACCAGGCCTCGAGCGCCGCGAGCAGTGCGGCGTGCCGGGTCTCGCCCGCGAGCGTGCCCGAGAGGGTCAGGACGCGCTCGGCGCCCCTCCCGTTGACGACGAGGTCCGCGGCGACGTCCACGACCACGGGGGCGCTCGGGGTCGCCGTCGGGTCGGACCACAGGTCGGTGCCCAG